>NZ_BAAJMD010000018.1:0-70512 GCF_057548395.1 Halopseudomonas sp. 4NH20-0008 | reverse complement strand
GGAAAACCGTCAAGCGCTTTTGAGGGTAATACGCGCAAACTTCTTCTTGCCCGCCTGGCAGACGTACTCAACCCCTGGCTGAAACATGAACTCGCGATCTACAACAACCCCATCAACCCGCACCGATCCAGCAGAAAGCAGGTCCTTGGCGGCCGCCGCGTTTTTCACCAGACCAGCACGATTCAGCACGGCAGAAACAGGCAATGGCTCGCCGGACTCAACCAACACCTCAGGAATATCATCAGGCAGCTCACCCTCTTTAAGGCGATTGCCCGCCGAGCGATGCGCATTAGCCGCAGCCTCGTCACCATGAAAGCGGGCCACCAGCTCTTCCGCGAGCTTGATTTTAATATCCCGAGGATTAGTCCCTGCATCTATATCGGCGCGCAGTGCATTCACCTCTTCCATACTACGAAAGCTGAGCAACTCAAAGTATCGCCACATCAAGCTATCGGGCATGGACACTATCTTGCTGTACATCTCACCTGGCGCATCATTGATGCCTACATAGTTGCCAAGGGATTTGGACATCTTCTTTACGCCATCCAGACCTTCGAGCAATGGCATAGTGAGGATAACCTGAGGCTCCTGACCATACTGACGCTGCAGTTCGCGCCCCATAAGCAGGTTGAACTTTTGATCCGTGCCACCAAGCTCGATATCCGATTGCATGGCCACTGAGTCATAACCTTGAACCAATGGATACAGGAACTCATGGATAGCGATAGGCTGGTTACCGGTATAACGCTTATCGAAATCATCACGCTCAAGCATGCGCGCCACTGTGTATTTGCCAGCCAACTGAATCATGTCAGCGGCACTCATGGCATCCATCCAGGTAGAGTTGAACATTACCTCGGTGCGCGCCGGATCCAGAATCTTGAAAACCTGCTCTTTATAGGTTTCAGCATTGGCAGCGACCTGCTCACGCGTCAATGGCTGGCGAGTTACATTTTTACCTGTCGGATCACCTATCATGCCGGTGAAATCGCCAATCAGGAACAGCACCTTGTGCCCCAGATCCTGGAACTGCCTTAACTTGTTGATCAACACAGTGTGCCCAAGGTGCAAATCAGGCGCAGTCGGATCAAAACCCGCTTTAATACGCAGCGGCACACCACGCTCAAGCTTGGTGCGCAGCTCGGCTTCAACAAGGATCTCTTCCGCTCCGCGCTTGATCAGCGCCAACTGCTCGTCAACCGGCTTCATTACTGTATAAATCCTGTTTTTTGGTGGCAAAAAAGGGAACCAAACATACAACATTGCTGACCAATTACAAGTTTGCTGGCCACGGGGAATGACAGAATATCCACACTTTATGTGCTGGAAAACTGACAGGCGGCAACGCTTAAGGGTTGCCACGGAGCAATTTCAGTTATAATTTAGTAAGTTATTACACATTATTTAGACATGTTAACAAGAGCGCTTATGCCTTCAGACAAGCCAAAAAAGCCGCTTTATCCGAAAAGCCACATAGTAGCGGCGAGCGGTATAGCAGCAGCGCTGAGCTTCATTCTGCTTGTCATCCCCACCACGGATGTCGAAGCCCGCAAGACCTTCGTTCAACTCGACCTGGATGCCTCCGGCGCCGAGAACGCCTCTCTTGTGGTTCCTGCTCAGTTTGATGCGCTGATCGATAAATCAGTCACACACAGCGCCCCCATTCAACCATCGTTGACGCCGCTGCCACTCGCTGTAGCCGTTGAAGATACAATTGAAACACCTGCAGCCGAGCCTGTTCCTGAATGGACCAGCGTTACCGTTGAAAGTGGCAATACCCTGTCCGTACTCTTCAACCAGGTTGGACTCTCAGCCAATACCTTACACGCCGTCATCAACAGCAGCGACGAAGCACGACGATTTACTCGCCTGAATGTTGGCCAGGTACTGGATTTCAAGCTGGACGAGGAAGGTAATCTTCTGGCGTTGCGCACCAAGATCAGCGATCTGGAAACCTTGCGTATAGACCGTGCTGAAGAAGGCTATGTCTTCAACAAGGACGTGATTGAGCCGGAAGTGCGCACCAGCTTCGCCCAGGGAACCATAAACAGCTCATTGTTCATGGCCGCCCAGAATGCCGGCATGTCTCACAATTTGACCATGCAGATGGCCAACATCTTCGGCTACGACGTGGACTTTGCCCGGGACATTCGCCAGGGCGACTCCTTTGAAGTCATGTACGAAGAACTGCATGTCGGCGACCGCACAGTGGGCAGCAATAATATCCTTGCTGCCCGTTTTACCAATCGCGGCAAAACCTTTACTGCCGTTCGCTACACTGACAGCAACGGCTATGCCAGTTACTATCGCGCAGACGGCACTAGCCTGCGAAAAGCATTTATCAGGACACCTGTTGAGTTTGCACGCATCAGCTCGCGTTTCAATCCAAACCGCAGACACCCCGTATTGAATCGTATCCGCGCGCACAATGGTGTTGACTATGCCGCGCCAACGGGCACCCCGATCAAGGCCACCGGCGATGGACGCGTTGTACACGTTGGTCGCAAGGGAGGCTATGGAAACACAGTGGTTGTACAGCACGGCCAACGTTACCAGACGCTGTACGCACACATGAGCCGATACGCCAACAGTCTTAGCGTCGGCAGTCACGTTTCTCAGGGGCAGATCATTGGCTATGTCGGGATGACCGGCTTGGCAACGGGCCCGCATCTGCACTATGAGTTTCAAGTGAACGGTCGTCACGTGGACCCGCTGGGCATACAGCTTCCGGCTTCGGATCCGGTTCCAGCCAATGAGCGCAATGCCTTTTTGGCTATAAGCAACAGAATGATGGCTAGCCTGGACCAACAGGGTAATACCCAACTGGCTCAGCTGGAGCAATAAATGTCCGGGCTATATGTCGGTATCATGTCGGGCACTAGCCTGGATGGTATCGACATTGCTTTAACTGAAATAGCCCATGACCAGCAGGCAAGACTTGTGGCGGCCTGCTGCCTACCCTTCCCAGATAACCTTAAAGCAGACCTGCTGGCACTTTGCGCTCCAGGAAATGATGAAATTCGTCGATCCGGCCTGGCCGGCCTGGCCTGGGCACGGCTGACAGCAGCCGGCATCAAACAGCTACTGGCCGACCATCATGTCGAAGCCAATCAGGTTATCGCCATGGGCAGCCATGGACAGACCGTTCGCCATCACCCCGAACTCGGATTCAGTCTGCAGATTGGCGCTCCGGCACTGCTTGCCGAGCTGACCGGTATTGACGTCATCACCGACTTTCGCAGTCGGGACATTGCCGCCGGTGGTGAAGGCGCGCCCCTGGTCCCGGCATTTCACCACTGGCTACTGAGTCACCCTGTTCATACCCGTACGTTGGTCAATGTTGGCGGTTTTGCCAATCTGACTATCATGCGCCCCGAGCAACCTGTGCTGGGCTTTGACAGTGGCCCGGGAAACATATTACTCGACTACTGGATCAGCCGGACAACTGGGCAAGCCTACGATAACAATGGCGACTGGGGGCGCAGCGGCCACTGCCAGCCCGACTTGCTGGCCGCCCTGCTCGACGATCCCTACTTCCAGCGCAGCGGACCCAAAAGCACAGGGCGTGAATATTTTAACGGGCAGTGGCTGGATCAAAAGCTGGCGACTGTACCAGCAACCATGCGTGCACAGGACGTTCAGGCAACTCTGGTTGAATTGACGGCGCTGACAATAGCGAGAGCAGTGGACTCACTAGCCCCCGACAGCCAGGCCATCTATCTGTGTGGTGGAGGCGCTCGCAACGGACTGTTAATGGAGCGCATTCAGCAGCTCCTGATGCCCTTGCCGGTATTGACGACAGAGGAATTGGGGGTAAATCCGGACTGGATGGAAGCGATGGCTTTCGCTTGGTTAGCCTGGTGCTACAAGAACAAGCTACCAGGCAATCTGCCGGCCGTTACCGGCGCTGCCGGGTTGCGCATACTCGGGGCATGCTATCCAGCGCAGTAATCAGATCGAGAAGGACGATCCACAGCCACAGGTAGTAGCCGCATTGGGGTTGTTGATAGTAAAGCGTGAGCCTTCCAAGCCCTCCTGATAGTCCACTTCTGACCCTACCAGGTACTGGAAGCTCATCGGATCCACCACCAACTTGACGCCTTCGCGCTCGACAATGGTGTCGTCCTCAGCCAACTCGTCATCAAAGGTGAACCCGTACTGAAAACCAGAGCAGCCGCCACCCGTGACGAACACCCGCAAACTCAAGCGCTCGTTTCCCTCTTCATCGATCAGGGCACGTACTTTAGACACGGCCCGATCAGAAAATAGCAGGGGGGATGGTGTGAAAACCTCAGCGCTAGACATAATTCCTCCAACAGGGACCGGGTACAGCAAGGGCGATAGTATCCTTTTCCCGACTCTTTTGGTCAACTATTCTTCCAGTTCCTCAAGCCCAGCGGGAACAGACAGGTCAACAGGCTGCCTGTCGGTATCCAGGTAGCACACGTTGCCATTGATCTGAGCACCCATGACCATTTCCATAAAGCGGTAATGCAGATCACCCTGAATACGCGCCTTGGCATCCAGTTCAAGATGCTCAAATGCGTGCACGTCGCCCTGAACCTGGCCATTGATCAAAACGCTCGGGGCACTAACAACACCTTCAACATACCCATGCTCACTGATGCGCACCAAGCCCTGCTCAGCTTCAATATTGCCGATAACCCGACCATCTACCTGAAGTGCGCCGGTAAACCGCAGATCGCCTCTGAACTCGGCGTCCTGAGCAATAATAGTGGTCTTGCCACCAAACTGGCCGATTTCAATTTTCTTGTGTTTATCTGCTCCAAACATCAGGGTTATGCTCCTGTTACCATCCAATTAAAGGATTGTTCAGCCAGAATATCGTCATTCTGGACAGCCCAAAGTTCAATCTGTTCGGGTTGAAAACCTACCGGCAAAGTCAATTCAGACGTTTGCCCGCTGGCAGGCACCACCTGAAAGTACCGGAAGTTAAGCTCCACCCCTTCCGCGTTGGCAGGACTCAACTCCGACATGGACAAGGTCACGGACTGACCCTCCAACTGACCGGTCACTGCCAGAATCAATCGCGCTTCAACGGTATCGCTCTCATCACCTACTCTGCTGACCATGACTTTATAGCGGAAAACCTCGTTTGATTCTGTGGCCTGTAGCTCAAATGCCTGAAAACGTACCCCCGGCATCATCGCACCAGGCTCCAAAGCACCCTGATATTGGGCCAGATCCTGTTGAAAGCGGAACAGCTGCCGCTCCAGTTGCTGAATGACTTGCCGCCCCTGACTTAGCGCTTCACGCTCGACCAGCAGATCCACCTCGATCAGCTTGGTGGCTTGGCGTGCAGCCTCCAACTCGGCGATCAGGTTTTGCTCGCGTATCAATAGCTGATCGCGCTCCAGCACAGCCGCCGCCTGGCTGCGCAGGGCTGCTTGCCAGCCAATCCAGGCGGCCATGGGCGCGGCAAGGATCAAGCAAGCAATCAAACCCAATCTGAACAGGCGCGCCAGACGGGACTGATGGGGCATGAGTACCACACTATGCTCACGCAGCGGCGCTCGCCGCTTGAAGCGAAGCATCAGGGCATAAGCGCCGGATGCGACAATCCCATTGTCTCTTCAAGTCCCAGGGCAATATTCATTGTCTGTACCGCCTGTCCAGACGCCCCCTTGACCAGATTATCGATAACCGAGAGCACCACTACGAGATCACCGCCCTGGGGACGATGCACAGCAATACGACAGACATTCGCTCCACGCACGCTCCGGGTCTCCGGATGACTGCCAGCCGGCATGACGTCAACGAAAGGTTCGGCGGCATAGCGCTTGGCAAACAAAGCCTGCAAGTCCACCGAGCGATCAGTAACCGTGGCGTAGAGCGTGGCATGGATGCCGCGAATCATCGGCGTAAGGTGTGGCACGAAGGTCAGCCCAACGGGCTGGCCGGCAGCCAGCGTTAGTCCCTGGCTGATTTCAGGTAGATGCCGGTGGCCAGCCACGGCATAGGCTTTCATGCTTTCCGCGGACTCGCACAGCAGAGAGCCTACACTGGCGCCTCGGCCGGCTCCGCTGACGCCGGACTTGCAGTCGGCAATCAGCCTGCTGCTGTCCGCCAGACCCGCTTCGAGCAGTGGCAGAAATCCCAATTGCGTAGCCGTTGGATAGCAGCCCGGCACCGCGATCAGCCGCGCTGACCGAATGGCCTCGCGATTGACCTCAGGCAGTCCATAGACCGCCTGCTTGAGCAATTCCGGGGCGCCATGCGGTTGACCGTACCAGCGACTCCATTCGTCGGCATCGCGCAAACGGAAGTCAGCTGACAGATCAATAATCCGCGTACCCGTTGCCAACAGCTCTGCCGCCATGGCGTGCGCCACGCCATGGGGCGTGGCGAAAAACACCACGTCACAGGCGCCCAATGCTTGCGTATCCGGGACGCTGAAGTACAGATAATCATAGTGGCCACGCAGATTCGGGTACATATCGGCGACGCAGGTTCCGTCCTCCGAGCGCGAGGTGATGACCTCGACCCGAGCCTGCGGATGCTGCGCCAACAGCCTGAGCAGCTCAACCCCGGTGTAACCGGTTCCACCAACAATGCCAACTTTGATCATCATTACTTCCCGAATCGTTTATACGTGGCGACAAAGCCCTTATGATAAAAGCGCTGACGCAAATTACCAGCATTCAATACCCCGACATGACACCCCCAGCCCCGAGGAAAACCACATGTACCTGTGGATCAAAGCCTTTCATATCATTGCCGTGGTGACCTGGTTCGCTGGCTTGTTCTACCTGCCGAGACTCTTTGTCTACCATGCGCAAAGTGAAGACAGCATCAGCAGGGAACGATTCAAGGTCATGGAGCGCAAGCTTTATCGCGGCATCATGCTGCCGTCGATGGTGCTGGCATTGGGACTTGGACTGGCCATGCTGGTGATGGTTCCAGGCTGGATGAGCCAGGGCTGGATGCATGCCAAGCTTGCTTTAGTTGCCGGACTGATTGCCTACAACTTTGTCTGCGGCAGCATGCTCAAACGCTTTGCCAGCGATCAGAATACCCGCTCACATGTATTCTATCGCTGGTTCAACGAGGCGCCGGTCCTGGTGCTGCTCGGCGCCGTCATTCTGGTGGTGGTCAAACCTTTCTAATCAGCCATGACCGCTCGATCGCGCGCCCATTCACGCAGCCCTTCCAGTCGCTCGGCCATGACCACCGAGAGCGGTGAGGTCTGGGCCAGCGCCTCCAGCACATGGGCGTCTGTTACTGACTCCTGACGCGCCGCAGCTGAATAGACTGCTGAAACCACCGCTTGCTCGATTTCTGCGCCAGCAAAGCCGTCACTGGCAACCGCCAGTTGAGTCAGGTCAAAGTCCTCAGCCTGCAGCTCCCTGCGGCGCAAATGGATACGGAAGATCTCTTCACGTATCTCGGCCGCAGGCAAATCAACAAAAAACATCTCATCCAGGCGACCCTTGCGGATCAACTCCGGCGGCAATTGACTGACATCGTTTGACGTTGCCACCAGGAACACCCGAGTTTTACGCTCTGCCATCCAGGTCAACAGCGTGCCCAACAGCCGCCGCGACACACCCTGATCACTGCCATCCGGCGCCAGCCCCTTCTCGATCTCATCTACCCAGAGCACACAGGGCTCCATCCGATCAGCCATCAACAAGGCTTCGCGCAGGTTCTTTTCGGTTTCGCCAATGTATTTGTTATATAGCGCAGCGAAATCCAGGCGCAGTAGCGGCAACCCCCACACGCCGGCCACGGCCTTCGCAGCAAGGCTCTTGCCTGCGCCTTGAACGCCTACCAGCATGACCCCCTTGGGCGCATCCTTGACCTCACCAGCCTGCAAGAACGCGCTATGTCGATCGGCCAGCCAGCGCTTGAACTGCTGCAAGCCGCCGACATCGGCAAAGCGTGCCGTGTCCTGCTCATAGGAGAGGACACCCTGCATATCCAACAAGCTGAACTTGGCCTTGTTCAAGGCCGGAATATCTTCCTGGGTAATGGCACCATCATCTGCAATCAGGTTTCGTGCCAGGCGCCGCGCCTCTGCATGGGTCATGCCACGAAGGTTGCGGACCACCTGCTCGAGGGTGCGATTGTCGGTGCGCACGCGGCGACCCTGATTCTGCTCGGTCCACTTGGTCGCCTCTTCCCTTACTATCGCTCCCAGTTGTTCATCCGACGGCATGCTCAGGCTCAGGCGCGCCGCAAGGCGACTCAGCTCATCCGGCATTTTCAGTGCATGGCTGACCAGAATCAGCGTGGGTGCCTGCTCATGGGTGTTCATTGCCATGTTCTTGATCAAGCGAACCAGACGGGAGGATTCGAGAAAGGGATGCAAATCGCACAGAACATAGATGGCCTGTTCATTGCCCTTGTGAATGGCCTCAAGGACTTTTTCCGGATCACTGCCATCACCGACGCCTTGTTTTTCGGTACCAAAACTCATCAGTCGCAGACCTTCTACCTGATCCCAGGCGTACCAGCTGCTGTTCTGCTTGATGGCCAGCATGCCAATGGTTTCGAGTACCCGTTGTTCTTCCCAAGACTCGATGACGATGAGTTTTACCCGGCTATCCAGCAACAAGCTGAGGTCGTGTACATCATTTTTCACCAGCGGATCCCTCTGCGGCAGTTGGTCAAGGTGCCATTCTATCCGCAGACGGTTACACTGGAAGCACTTTTGCATTGAGCAAGGAGATTCGCGTGGACTGTCTTTTCTGCAAAATCGTCGAAGGCGTCATTCCAGCCCGCAAGATTTATGAAGATGAGCATGTTATTGCCTTCCATGACATCAATCCGCAGGCGCCGGTGCATTTTCTGGTCATCCCGCGCAAACACATCGCCACCCTGTGTGATCTGACTGAGGACGACCGCGAACTGGTTGGACACATGATCTTCACCGGTCAAAGGCTGGCAAGCGAACTCGGCTGTGAAGCCGGCTTTCGCACCGTGTTCAACTGCAATGAGCAGGGTGGCCAGACCGTCTATCATATTCACCTGCATGTATTGGGTCAGCGGCAGATGAGCTGGCCGCCCGGCTAAACCAACTGTCTTGTAGTTACCCCGCCAGATCCCCTGCACAGGAGCAGACCATGAGCAGCACACGCCATTACAGCTTGCTTGACCGCTTGCTGACCCAGGCAGACCAGTCTTTGCGCACCCTGACGCCGGGTGCGGCGCAGGCGCATCGACCCTCCCCGGCCCAGCACCTAGCCAACGTGCCGATGACCAACGATGAGCGCCAGCACATCGCCGGCTTGATGCGTATCAACCACACCGGCGAGGTATGCGCCCAGGCCCTGTATCAAGGTCAGGCCATGACCGCCAAGCTGCCGGATGTGCGTAGCAAGATGGAGCATGCAGCGAAGGAGGAGATCGATCATCTGGCCTGGTGCGAACAGCGACTAACCGAATTAAACAGCCAGCCCAGCGTGCTTAATCCTCTGTTTTATGGCTTGTCGTTTGGCATCGGCGCAGTTGCCGGCCTGATCAGCGACCGCGTCAGCCTGGGCTTTGTTGCCGCCACCGAGCAGTTGGTTGAACGCCATCTGGACGACCACCTGCAGCAGTTGCCGGATGAAGACATCAAGTCCAGAGCCATTCTCGAACAAATGCGTCTGGATGAAATAGAGCACGGCTGCCAGGCGCTGGAAGCCGGCGGCATGGACTTTCCTGAACCGATCAAGGCGGCCATGGTAATGCTGTCAAAGGCCATGACCAGCGCTACCTACAAGATTTAAGGCCAGACACCTAAAAGGGGGCTCGCGCCCCCTGATCTGACTCAACAGCGCTTATTCGACCGTTACAATCTCGTAGCCATGCGTTATCTCTACCCCGGCGCGGCCCAGCATGATCGAAGCCGAGCAGTATTTTTCCGCCGACAACTCGACCGCACGCTTGACCTGCGACTCCTTGAGGTTCTTGCCACTGACCACAAAGTGCACATGGATCTTGGTAAACACCTTGGGCTCGCTATCGGCACGCTCAGCCTCAAGCTGGGTATGCACGTCACGAATATCCTGACGGGCTTTCTTGAGAATACTGACCACATCATAACTGGCACAGCCGCCAAGACCGATCAGCACTGTTTCCATCGGACGTACACCCATGTTCCGCCCGCCCGCTTCTGGCGGCCCATCCATAACCAGGCTATGGCCACTGCCGGACTCACCGACAAACATGGCACCATCCACCCACTTGATTTGTGCTTTCATTTCATACTCCGACCTGACACCCTGAGGCGGTGGAGAATATCACAGCCAGATCAAACACTGTGTCCTGCTGGTCATCACAGTAAAAACTGGACATAATCCGCTTTGGTCTCGAAATGAGGCTTCATGTATTGCCACTGCCCACGGTTTGCTCGACAGGACATATCAATGGTTTCGATAGCCAAGACGCCCAAAATAAAAAATCTCGATGCCTACCTGGAACACTGCCACCTCCGACGCTTCAATGCCCGCAGCACTGTCATACATGCTGGCGACCATTCCGACACCCTGTTTTATATCCTCAAGGGTACCGTCACCATTCTGATCGAAGACGACCAAGGCCGCGAAATGATTATCGCCTATCTGAACCAGGGCGATTTTTTCGGTGAGATGGGGTTGTTTGATGAAGAGCTGGCACAGCAGGACCGCAGTGCCTGGGTTCGCGCCAAAAGTGAATGTGAAGTGGCCGAGCTCAGTTACAACAAATTCCGCGAACTCAGCCACGCCGACCCGGATCTGCTGTATGCCGTAGGCCGTCAGATGGCTGATCGACTGCGCAACACCACGCGCAAGGTTGGCGACCTGGCCTTTCTGGATGTCACCGGGCGAGTTGCTCGAACGCTGCTTGAGCTCTGCCGCCAGCCCGATGCCATGACCCACCCCGATGGTATGCAGATCAAGGTCACACGCCAGGAGATTGGCCGCATAGTGGGCTGCTCGCGGGAAATGGTAGGACGCGTTCTGAAAAGCCTGGAAGAACAGGGACTGATCGACGTCAAGGGTAAAACCATGGTGGTCTTCGGTACCCGCTGAGGGTCACTGCAGACCCTCGCAGGCTCATGTACAATCCCCGCATCAACCAATGATGGCGAAGTGGATATGGGTCTGAATAATCAGTGGATGCAACGCGACCTGTCGGTGCTCTGGCACCCCTGCACGCAGATGAAAGATCACGAACACATGCCTATTGTGCCGATTCAGCGCGGAGAAGGTGTGTGGCTGCATGATTTTGAAGGCAACCGCTATCTGGATGCCGTGAGCTCCTGGTGGGTCAATGTCTTTGGTCATGCCAATCCGCAGATCAACCAGCGCGTCAAGGATCAGCTCGACAGTCTTGAGCATGTGATTCTGGGCGGATTCAGCCACCAACCGGTGATTGAGCTGTCTGAACGACTGGTCCAGATCACACCGGAAAAACTGACCCGCTGCTTCTATGCCGACAACGGCTCCTCGTGTATTGAAGTCGCGCTGAAGATGAGCTTTCACTACTGGCTGAATGTCGGCAAGCCCGAGAAAAAACGCTTCGTTACCCTGTCCAACAGCTACCACGGCGAAACCCTGGCGGCCCTCGCTGTGGGCGATGTTGCCCTGTACAAGGAAACCTACGAGCCGCTGCTGATGAGCGTCATAACCGTGCCCTCGCCGGATTGTTACAACCGCGAAGCCGGAGTCAGCTGGGAAGAACACAGCCGTCTGATGTTCGAGCACATGGAGCGCACACTGGCGGCCCATCACCATGAAGTCGCGGCGGTCATCGTTGAGCCGCTGATCCAGTGCGCCGGCAGCATGCGCATGTACCACCCGGTCTACCTCAAGCTCCTGCGTGAGGCCTGTGATCGCTATGGCGTGCATCTGATTCACGACGAAATCGCCGTCGGCTTTGGTCGTACCGGCAGCCTGTTTGCCTGCGAACAGGCCGGCATCACCCCGGACTTTCTGTGCTTGTCCAAGGCGCTGACCGGCGGCTATCTGCCCATGGCGGTATGCCTGACCCATGATGAGATCTATCAGGCTTTCTATGACGACTACGAGAGCATGCGCGCCTTCCTGCACTCGCACAGCTATACCGGCAACCCGCTGGCCTGCGCTGCCGCACTGGCGACCCTGGATATCTTTGAACAGAACAATGTCATTGAAGCCAACAAGGCCCTGAGCAGTCACATGGCCAAGGCCACTGCACACTTTGCTGATCACCCCCATGTTGCCGAAGTAAGACAGACCGGCATGGTATTGGCGATCGAGATGGTCAAGAACAAGGCCACCCGCGAGCCTTACCCCTGGCAGGAACGGCGTGGCATCCGTGTTTATCAGCACGGCCTCAAGAACGAAGCCCTGCTGCGCCCGCTGGGCAACGTGGTGTACTTCATGCCGCCCTATGTGATCACCCCGGAACAGATTGACCATCTGACCGCCGTGGCCTGGGAAGGCATTCAACTGGCCACCCGGGACTGAGCCATGCGCCGATCGCGTTTCTATCTGGATGCACCGCTGACCGAAGGTGAGCTGACCCTGGACGGTGATTTAGCGCACTACCTGGGCCGGGTTCTGCGCCTGAGCCCCGGCGCTGACGTACAGCTGTTCAATGGCAGTGGTCAGGAGTGGCCCGGCACCCTGCTCGAGGTCAGCAAGCGCGATCTGCGCATAGCGCTTGCTGCACCCGTGTCCGGACTACCTGAATCACCGCTTGCAGTTCACCTTGGTCAGGCCATGTCACGCGGTGACCGCATGGATTGGGCGATCCAAAAAGCCGTTGAACTGGGCGTCAGCAAGATTACCCCGCTGTATACCGAGCGCTGCGAGGTCAAGTTGCAGGGCGAGCGGGCGGACAAGCGTCAGGCCCATTGGCAACAGATCGCCGTCAGTGCCTGCGAACAATGTGGCCGCAGCGTCGTCCCGACCATCCATGCACCCGTGGCATTGGGTGAATGGGCTCGAACACTGGACTGCGACCTGAAACTGGTCCTGCATCACCGTACCGAGCAGTCCCTGGCCAGTCTTGAAAGGCCCAGCACCCTGGGACTGCTGATCGGCCCGGAAGGCGGCCTGAGTGCAGCGGAAATCCGCCAGGCCGAAGAGGCGGATTTTCGCGCAGCGCGATTTGGCCCGCGGGTTTTGCGCACCGAAACCGCACCGGTTGTCGCCCTGACCCTGGCCCAGCAGTTATGGGGCGACTTTCAGGACTGAAGCACCGGGCCTGGCCAGGCGAGTTAGGGACCGGCGCTGGATGTATTCTGTTACAGCAAAGTTCGAGGTCAGCGACAATCCTGACGCTGCAAACCCAGACTGTTTCGACGCTTTATGCCATGCTAGAAATCAGTCTGATACGTGCCGTACCTGTTTGGTTTGGCACGTCAGTAAGGCAGCCCCTTCGCATCAAGGACACAACGTGCACGAATCCGTTCAAGACTACTATGGCAAGGTTCTGCAAAGCAGTGCCGATCTGAAAACCTCAGCGTGCTGCGATATATCCAGCATGCCGGAGTGGCTAAAACCCCTGTTGGCGAAAATCCATCCGGAAGTCACAGAAAAGTACTACGGTTGTGGTCTGGTTGCCCCCCACTTATTAAGCGGCTGCCGCATTCTTGATTTGGGCAGCGGTTCAGGCCGGGATTGCTATGTACTGGCACAGTTGGTCGGCGCCGAGGGCCAGGTAACCGGGGTAGATATGACCGCCGAACAACTGGCCGTAGCCAACAAACACCTGGACTTCCATGCCGAGCAGTTCGGCTTTGCCAATGTCGATTTCCACCATGGCTATATCGAGCAGTTGGACGCGCTGGGTCTGCCGGACAACCATTTCGACGTGATTGTCTCCAATTGCGTGATCAACCTGTCACCCGACAAGGATGCCGTGCTGCGCGAAGCCTACCGCCTGCTCAAGCCGGGTGGTGAGCTGTACTTCTCTGACATTTACGCTGACCGCCGCCTGCCCGACGCCTTGCGTCAGGACGAGGTGTTATATGGCGAGTGTCTGGGCGGAGCGCTGTACTGGAACGATTTCGAGAACCTCGCCAAGCGCCATGGTTTTCTCGACCCGCGCCTGGTCGAAGATCGCCCGCTGGAGATCACCGACCCGGCGATTGCCGCCAAGCTCGGCAACATCCGCTTCTTCTCCGCCACTTATCGCCTGTTCAAACTGGACAAGCTGGAGCCGGCCTGCGAGGACTACGGTCAGGCCGTCATCTACCGCGGCAGCATTCCCGAAGCCGAGCACCTGTTTAAACTGGATAAGCATCATGCCATTGAAACTGGACGCATTTTCCCGGTCTGTGGCAATACCTGGCGCATGCTGCAGGAGACCCGTTTTGCTGCGCACTTTGAGTTTATTGGCAGCTTCGATCACCACTACGGCATATTCCCCGGCTGTGGTGGTGCGCTGCCCTACACTGCCACCACGGCACTAGATGCGGCCCCCTGTTGTTAGCCTCTGGGCGCACGGCGGCGGTGGCCGATCACGTCCGCTGCCGTCTGCTGCTCCAGAACTGATGGACCACGGTCCTCAAGCTTGCCCCAACCTTAACCTCGACATTGCTGTGCCAAACCAGTAATGAACCAATAACGATTTGGGTTAGGCACTGGCTGTGCCGCTGAGATAGATACGCACTGTCGTTACACTCCAAGATTGAAAGAGGTTAGCGTGGAACTCTGGCACATCCTGCTGATTTTGGTCGGTGGTTTTGCGGCAGGCGCGATGAATGCCCTGGCGGGTGGCGGTACCTTCTTCTCCTTTCCAGCGCTGCTGTTGGCGGGCATCCCGCCGGTCAGCGCCAATGCCACCAATGCCGTGGCACTCTGGCCGGCCAGTCTGAGCACGGCGCTGGCATTACGTAAGGAAGTACGTCATCTGAACGGGCTCCTTTACCTGTTGCCGCTGTGTCTGGCGGCCTTGATCGGTGGCTTGATCGGCGGCCTGGCTCTTTTGCTGACCACGGACCAGACCTTCTTCGTTCTGATCCCCTGGTTACTGCTGCTGGCCACCCTGCTGTTCAGTTTCAGCCGAATCATTGCGCGCTGGGTGGAGCGCATCAGCCAACGCAGTGGCGCGCCGGAACGGCTGAGCCCGCTGGCTTTTTGCGCACAGACAGGGGTATCGCTGTATGGCGGTTTCTTTGGCGCGGGCATGGGCATCATGATAATTGCCAGCCTGGCGATTGCCGGACATACCCGGCTAGTGGAAATCAATGCGTTGAAAAGCCTGCTGTCCTCGCTGATCTACAGCGTCGCGGCCCTCACGTTCATACTCGCCGGCGCAGTACACTGGCCGGCACTACTGATCATGCTGATCGGTACATTGAGCGGAGGCTACGTCG
Source organism: Halopseudomonas sp. 4NH20-0008 (assembly GCF_057548395.1). Lineage (NCBI taxonomy): Bacteria > Pseudomonadati > Pseudomonadota > Gammaproteobacteria > Pseudomonadales > Pseudomonadaceae > Halopseudomonas > Halopseudomonas sp. 4NH20-0008. The sequence goes on along the minus strand of NZ_BAAJMD010000018.1, from coordinate 55,217 downwards.
GTGGGCTGTTTGCCCGGCGCCTGCCGGACATCTGGTTGCGCCGGCTGATCATTGTCATCGGCTGGGGCCTGACCGGGGTTTATTTCCATGAGGTTTATGCCTGATTGACCGCCCACTGCGGCTTGGGTAATGTTCAGCCCCTGTAGCATCGTCATCTTACCGAGGACAGTTCGTGGCCAAGAAAAAAACCACCGTCGATTTCGAGCAATCGCTTGGCGATTTGCAGGCACTGGTCGAGCGCCTGGAAAGTGGCGATCTGAGCCTGGAAGAGTCATTGAGCGCCTTCGAGCAGGGCGTTGCCCTGACGCGCGACTGTCAGCAGGCGCTGCAAACCGCCGAGCAGAAAGTGCAGACGCTGATGGAGCAACAGGGTGAACTGACCAGTGAGCCCTTTGACGGTCCGGCTGAATGACCGACTTCAGTGGCTATCTGACCGGCTGCCAACTGCGCATCAATCAGTATCTGTCAGAGCAGTTGCCCAATGGCGAACCGCGACTGACACGCCTCTATCAGGCCATGCGCTATAGCCTGACCAACGGCGGCAAGCGTATTCGCCCGATGCTGGCCTATGCCGGCTGTGCCGCACTCGGCGGGCAACCACAGCAGGCTGATGTGGCCGCAGCGGCGGTCGAACTGGTCCATGCCTACTCCCTTGTCCATGACGACCTGCCGGCCATGGACAACGATGACCTGCGTCGCGGCCAGCCAACCTGTCATCGCGCCTTTGATGAAGCCAGTGCGATTCTCGCCGGTGACGCCCTGCAGGCCCTGGCCTTTGAATGGCTAAGCCTGCGTGGTGATTACCAGCCAACAACCCGGTTGCAGATGATCCAGTTGCTGGCTCGCGCGGCAGGCCCCGAAGGTATGGTCGGCGGCCAGGCCATTGATCTGGGTGCCGTCGGGGAAAAGCTTGACCTGGCCACGCTGGAGGGCATGCATCGGCTGAAAACCGGCGCCCTGATTCGTGCCAGTGTGCAACTGGGCGCGCTGGCCAGTGAGCAGGCTGAGCCTTTACAACTGGCTGCATTGGACAACTATGCCAACGCCATCGGGCTGGCCTTTCAGGTCCAGGACGACATTCTGGATATCGAAAGTGACACCAGTGTGCTGGGCAAACAGCAGGGCGCCGACCTGGCCCGCGACAAGCCCACCTACCCGGCTCTGCTGGGACTGGATGGTGCTCGTGAACTGGCCTCGCAGCTGCGCGATCAGGCCATCGACAGCCTGACCGACTTTGATCAGCAAGCCGATCGGCTACGCCAGTTGGCAGACTATATTGTTGCCCGGCGCTTCTGATTCCAGACCTGTTCAGATCCGTTTATCCCGCCCTTTCTTTGACAAGCACTGACACGCCGGCTGACCAGTCAGTCTGTTTCCAGCGACATCTTGGCTGTTGGGCAATACCTTGGCTTCGGGTAAACTGCTTATTTTCTCCTGCCCCGTGCAGCACCCAGAGCCCTGTTTGATGCCAAGTACTTTCCACGACATTCCCCGTGAGCGCCCGGCCACACCGCTGCTCGACAGCCTCGACAGCACCGCCCAGCTGCGTGCGCTGAATGAGCTTGAGCTGCCGCAACTGGCCGACGAGCTACGGGCCTTTTTGCTCTGGAGCGTGAGTCAGACTGGGGGGCATTTCGGTGCGGGTCTGGGTGTCATTGAGCTGACCATTGCACTGCATTACATCTATGACACGCCCAGTGACAGACTGGTCTGGGATGTCGGCCATCAGGCCTACCCGCACAAGATTCTGACTGGCCGCCGTGAACGCATGGCCAGCCTGCGCCAGAAAGACGGTCTGGCTGCCTTTCCCCGGCGCAGTGAAAGCCCCTACGATACCTTTGGCGTTGGCCACTCCAGCACCTCGATCAGTGCCGGCCTGGGCATGGCCATCGCCGCTCGCTTGCAAGGTCTGAACCGCCGTACCGTGGCGGTTATCGGTGATGGCGCACTGACAGCTGGTATGGCCTTCGAAGCGCTCAACCATGCCTCCGATGTCGAGGCCGATATGCTGGTGGTGCTGAACGACAACGACATGTCGATCTCGCGCAACGTCGGTGGCATGTCCAATTACCTGGCAAAAATCCTCTCCAGCCGCACTTACTCGCACATGCGTGAAGGCAGCAAGAAAGTCTTGTCCAAACTGCCCTCTGCCTGGGAGCTGGCGCGCAAGACCGAGGAGCACGCCAAAGGCATGCTGGTGCCAGGCACCCTGTTCGAGGAGCTGGGCTGGAACTACATTGGCCCGATTGACGGTCATGACCTGCCAACGCTGGTGACGACGCTGCGTAATATGCGCGAACTCAAGGGTCCGCAGTTCCTGCATGTCGTCACCCAGAAAGGCAAGGGCTTCTCGCCCGCCGAGGCCGACCCGATTGGCTACCACGCCATTACCAAACTGGAACCCAAGCCAGCCAGCAACGGCATCAGTAAACCCAAATTCTCCAACGTCTTTGGCCAATGGCTGTGCGATATGGCCGCCGAGGACCCGCGCCTGATCGGCATTACCCCGGCGATGAAGGAAGGCTCGGATCTGATTGCCTTCAGTGAGCGCTATCCCGGACGCTACTTTGACGTCGCCATTGCCGAACAACATGCTGTGACGCTGGCTGCTGGCATGGCCTGCGAAGGCGCCAAGCCGGTGGTCGCGATTTACTCGACCTTCCTGCAACGGGCCTATGACCAGTTGATTCACGATGTTGACGTGCAGAACCTCGACGTCCTGTTTGCCATCGACCGGGCCGGACTGGTCGGCGAAGATGGGCCAACCCATGCCGGCAGCTTCGATCTGACCTACCTGCGCTGCCTGCCGAACATGTTGATCATGGCCCCGGCTGACGAAAACGAAACCCGGCAAATGCTTACTACCGGCTTTCTGCACAATGGCCCTGCGGCCGTGCGCTACCCGCGCGGTACCGGCCCCGGCACGCCGATTGATCCCGCATTGGAGGCCTTGCCGATCGGCAAGGGCCTGATTACCCGTCAGGGTCGTGATACGGCCATCCTGTGTTTTGGCACCCTGCACGCCCAGGCCCTGATTGCGGCCGAAGCACTGGATGCCACTGTGGTCAATATGCGCTTTATCAAACCACTGGATACCGCCCTGCTGCAGCAGATGGCCGACAGTCACAGCCTGCTGGTAACACTGGAAGAAAACAGCCTGATGGGTGGCGCCGGCAGCGGCGTAAATGAATGGTTGCTGGCCAATGGCATAGCCTGCCCAGTTCTCAACCTCGGCTTGCCAGACAGCTATGTCGAACATGCCAAACCGGCGCAGATGCTCGCCGAATGTGGTCTGGATGCCAACGGCATTGAACGGGCCATTCGTCAGCGCCGGGCAAAAAGTAACTAAAGATGTCATCAAGCACTTGACCCTTCGGGGTCAAGCTTCTACAGTCCATCCCGCTTCCAGTCGCACTGGGTGCCCTGCCTGGCTATCCGGCCACAGGGTTAAACGGGAAGTCGGTGCAACCCCGACGCTGCCCCCGCAACGGTAAAGGATCACAGGTCCGGTGATAGGGACCTGTCGGTAATGTGCATCAGCCACTGTGCCTCGGCATGGGAAGGCCACATTATTTGTATCCTGAGCCCGGAGACCGGCCCTGTGCGAGGTATCTGCCATGGCAGATACCGTAGCTGAGGTGTCGCGGAGGGCGTCACCCGGCCAGTGCATGGCTGTCCCTCCATCCGACAGATTTCGCTGGCTTCTCGCCCTCCTCAAAAGAATGACTTTTGAGGATTCATGATGAACAGGCAGTCTTTTCTGATTCCAGCCTTACTGGCTACCGGCATGGCCCAGGCGAACACCCTGGAGCTGGCTGACACGGTGATCACCGCGTCTCGGGTTGAACAACCCCGCAGCCAGGTTCAGTCGGCCAACAGCGTGTTTACCCGCGATGATATTGAGCGCCTGCAGCCCCAGGATGTACCGGCGCTGCTTGAACGCGTCCCTGGTTTGCACATCGCCCGCAACGGTGGCGCGGGCTCATTGACCGGGGTTTTCCTGCGCGGCACCAGCAGCGCGCAAACCCTGGTACTGGTCGACGGCCAACGCATTTCCGGCAGTTCCAGCGGTGTCGCCAGCCTGGAATTTCTAAATATTGAACATATTGAACGGGTTGAAGTTGTCCGCGGCGGTCGCTCGGCAATCTATGGTTCAGATGCCATTGGTGGCGTAATTCAGATCTTTACCCGCCAGGGCGATAACCAAGGCTGGCAGCCGCGCCTGACCGTCGGCCTGGGCACCCATGGCCGGGTTGAGCGTAGCCTGGGTCTGTCCGGCGGCAACACTGAAACAAGGCTGGATCTTGGCCTGTCACTGGATGAGCACGACGGCTTCAAGCGCACCACCCTGCCCGGCAGTAACGACAGCCAATACCGTAACAAGGCGGCCAATCTGAGCTTCTCCCACCGTTTCAGCGAGCGCTTGAGAGTGGGTGTGACCGGCCTGCACCAAAGTGGTGACAGTGAGTATGATTTCACCCTGTCGCCTGCCGCCTTTGCCGAAGCCGAGTTTGGCCTGTCCAGCGTCAACAGCTTTGCTGACCTGCAACTGACTGAACGCTGGGCCAGCCGCCTGGAGTTGGGACACAGTGAAGAGCGACGGATGACCACCGATCCCTTTGGTGGCTCGGTGTTCAACAGCTACCGCGACCAGGCGAACTGGCTTAACACGCTGGACCTGAACGCCTATCACAGCCTGCTGCTTGGCGCAGAGTGGTATGAAGATCGACTCAACAGCTCCAATGAGTTTACCCGAACGGCACGCAGCAACCGCGCCGGTTTAATCCAGCATCGCTTCAGCGGCACCCGGTTCTCGACCGAAGTCGGCTTACGACATGACCGCAACCAGCAGTTTGGCAGTGAGAACACCTGGAATGCCGCCGGCACCTGGCATATGAGTCTGGAGCAGGAGCTGGTTCTGTCCTACAGTCAGGCCTTCCGCGCGCCGACCTTTAACGACCTGTATTTTCCCGATAGCTGTTTCATGGGCTCGTGCACCATCTTCGCCAACCCCGATCTGAAGCCGGAAACGGCCCGCAGTTATGAGCTGCAATGGCGTGCCCAGCTGTCGCCGGCGACCCGCTTGGAAACCTCGATTTACCGTATCAATCTGCGTGATGCGATCGTCACCAACAATGCCCTGGATGGCAACCAGGCCGGTAACCCCGACCCCTTCCGCCCGGACAATATAGACAAGGCACGTATCCATGGCGCCGAAGTTAGCCTGTTCACGCAACTGCTCGGCTGGAGTCTCAATACCAGCTATGCCCTGGTTGATGCGCGCAACCAGAGTGGTGGCGGCAATGATGGCAACCGGTTGGCGCGTAGACCCATGAACAACCTGTCGGTGGATATTGATCGGCGCTTTGATAGCATCAGCGTGGGTGCCAGTTGGCTGGCGAAAAGTCACAGCTATGATGATCTGAACAACAACAATCGAATCCCCGGCTATGCCCTGCTGGGTCTGCGCAGCAGTTGGCAGGCGAGCGACGAACTGCGCCTCAATCTGGTTGTCGACAACCTGCTGGACCGGGACTATTACCAGGCCCGGGGCAGTGCCTTTGATGCCATCACCTTCGACCCGGTACCCTTCCGCTACCGGGAAGGCGGCAGAATGTTCATGCTCTCGGCACACTGGACCCCACTGTTCTGAATCAAACTACCTGCGTTATCCGGCCAACGTACCTCAGGCCTGATAACGCAGGCCCTGCTGATTGCCAGCAGGAACGCCAAAGCACCTACCCTCATCCCGGCTTATGCGCCGACGGTAATCACGTGGACTCAACCCGGTCCAGCGCCGAAACGCCCGGGTAAAGCTGCTCGGGTCCAGAAAGCCAACCTCATAGGAAATACCCGTCAAGGATTTCTCTGGGTCAGCCAGCAACCGCAGGGCCTCCTCGCGCCGGGCCTGATCAAGCAATTGTTCATAAGAGGTATTGTGCTGCCGCAGCAAGCGACGCAGATGGCGGGTACTGACCTTGAGCGGCTCGGCAATCTGCTCCTCATTAACCGGGCCGGTGCCCAGGCGATGCTGGATGTCCTGCCTGACCTGTGACACCACATCGCCAGCCGACATACTGGCCTGCAAGCTGCGCAAAACCCCGGTCATACCGCCCAGCATGCCGGGTGTCGCGCTTGGCAGTGGCAAGCGCAACCAGCTTGACGGCAAGCTGAGCGCATACTGCGGACTGCTGCGCACGGCATCACACCATGGGATTCCGGCTCGCTCAATCTCGTTTGCGCGCGGTGATTGCAAGGCCAGCCCACCCGATGCCTGTCCAATTACGCCAACAAATCGCTCGATCTGTCCGGCCAGTAATCCGAGCAAGGCATCAAGCTGCTGTGGATGCGGCTGCCCCACTGGCTTGAGCAACAGGATCACACGGCTGCTGCTGTGCTGCATGTCGATCTCTGCCTGGGTACTGATCAGGCTGAAAAAGCGTACAACCTGAGCCAGCGCGGCACCCAGGTCCGTGCTCGCTGCGGCGGTCAACTCGAGCATTTGCAGTGGCAAAGGCAAATCAGTCCGCCGGCTACAGCAGTGCAGGGCAAACAGCGCATCACCACTGAGGCTGAGCGCTTCATCCCACAGTACCGTGCAACCAGCCTGATCAATGCTTTCGCTGCCCTGCCAGTGGTCGATCAAGCGCGTCGCCATATCTGAATCAGACAGTTGATGTCCATAGAGCGCCAGACCCTGGTCAATGATGCCTATCCAGGACGCCCGTTCACGGGGCATTCCTGCGCTGAAAGGATTTTTTATTGTGTTCATACGCCATCCCTGTACATGCGGATTATCCGGCCACCGGCCGAGTCTGCAGAGAGCAATTCCAGAGAACTCTGTTATGCAGAGTAGATTAACCCGGGTTATCCGGCAAGTTCGCGCATTCCTTGGGTTTCAGACCGCACAGGACCGTAATTCATGTCCTTCCGGGCCGGGTTTGTATGAGCATCTGAAGGCAGACTTGGCTGGCCGGAGTTGCCCAATAGCATTCCGGCCAGCCCGCTGCCCAAGCGGGCATCACAGGTGACAATACAGGAGCAGCACAATGACAAGAAAAACCCCTGTCTGGGCATGGAAAGCCTTGCCCTTGGCAATCGGCCTGGCCAGCATCGGCGGACAGGCCGGCGCAGCCAACTTCTCGATCGGTGAGGTCCAAGCCCAATTCGACTCACAACTCAGTGTCGGCGCCAGCTGGTCTACCGCCGATCCAGACAAACGCTTTATTCACACCGATACCCTGGTTGATGGTCAGCCCATGGGCGGCCAGGCGCTGGCCAGAACGTCGGACGACGGGCGTTTGAATTTCGAGCAGGGCGATGCCTTCTCAAAGAGCTTCAAAGGCAGCCACGACCTGGAGTTGCGTTACGACAACTCGGGGGCCTTTTTCCGCGGCAAATATTGGTACGACTTTGAGATAAAAGATGGCAGCCAACGCTTCTACGACATCAGCGATGACGGTAGCGCGCCCCTGCAGAAAGGCTCCGGGATGGCGCTTCTGGATGCCTTCGTGTATCACAACTACAGCATTGGCAGACTGCCGGGCAACGTGCGTCTTGGCCGCCAGGTTGTCAGCTGGGGTGAAGGCCTGTTCATCGGCAACTCGATCAACGCCATCAACCCGCTGGACGTATCAGCCTTCCGGCGCCCCGGCTCAGAAGTCAAGGAAGCCCTGATTCCGGTTGAAATGCTCTACCTGTCCCAGGCCTTGACCGACAACCTGACCATGGAGGCCTTCTATCAGCTGAAATGGGCGCCAACGGTCACCGACAATTGCGGCACCTTCTTTGGCGCAGACACCGTAGGCAAGGGCTGTATCGACCGTTTGATCGTTTCCGGCATCGATAGGCCACAGGGCGAGGTATTGGATATCCCCGGTAACATCACCATCGTGCGCGCTCGCAAGGATGAAGAGGCCCGTGATAGCGGTCAGTTTGGTGCGGCCATGCGCTGGTTTGTACCTGAGCTGAATGATACCGAGTTTGGCGTGTATGCCATGAACTACCACAGTCGCACGCCAACCTTTAACGGTGTCGCCGGTAACTTCCTCGCGGGCTTTGATCCCACTGAACTGGTTTCAGGTATCAATGGCACCGTCGGTGCCAGTGGCTACTTCTTCAAGTACCCGGAAGATATCCGGCTGTATGGCGTCAGCTTTCAAACCAATATTGCCGGTATGCCAGTGGCCGGTGAGATCAGCTATCGGCCCAACCTGCCGCTGGGTATTGCCACCAGCGATGTCAGCCGCACCACCCTGCAACTAGGGCAGGACAACACCCACCGAGGACTGACCGGACTTCCAACCGGCACGGAAATCCGTGGCTATGAGCGCAAGGAGTTCTTCCAGGCACAGCTCTCCGCGATCAAGACCATCGACCGCATCTTTGGCTCCAGCCGTATGGTGATTGCCGGTGAAGTCGCCTACAACCATCTAGGCGGGATTGGCAGTGGTAACGGCGATACCAAATTCGGACGCGATTCGCTGTTCGGTCAAAGCCCCTACGGCGAGGGTGTGCCCGGGCGGGCAGCAGGCAGCTGTGAATCGGAAACCGGCACATCACCACGGCGTTTCAGCTGGTGTGAAAACGACGGTTACATGACCAGCCATGCCTGGGGTTACAGAATCCGCGCCAGCCTCGACTACAGCAATGTGTTCGCCGGCATCAATCTCAGCCCGACGCTTGCTTGGTCCCATGATGTGGAAGGCTACAGCCCCAACTTCAGCGAGAATGCAAAATCCATCAGCCTTGGGCTGAACGCCGACTACGCCAACCGTTACAACGCCAGTCTCAACTACACCAACTACTTTGACGGCAAATACAACACCCTGGTTGATCGCGACTATGTCTCGCTCAGCTTTGGCGTCAGCTTCTGATAACGGTTACTGGAGAACACCATATGATGCATATGCAAAAAAAACTGCTGGGTGCCGGCGGACTGAGTCTGAGTCTGCTGGCCTCCAGCGTGCTGGCCCAAGGCCTGACGCCGGCAGAAATCGACGCCCTGGGCGGTCCGGTGCTGACCCCGGTTGGCGCGGAGCGCGCTGGTAACGCCGCAGGTACCATTCCCGAATGGGACGGCGGCCTGGGCGCAGAGGCGGGACAAACGCTGGATGACAACTTCCAATCCAACCCTTACGCCGGCGAACAGCCGCAATTTGTCATCACAGCGCAAAACTATCAGCAATACCGCGACAACCTTACTCCCGGTCAAATCGCCCTGTTCGAGCGCTATCCGGAAACCTTTCGCATGCCGATTTACACCTCGCATCGCAGCATTGGTTTCCCGCAAAGCGTGTATGACCAGGTGCGTCAAACCGCCGGTCAGGCGCGGCTGGTAAACGGCGGTGACGGTATCGAGAACTTCTCCCACGGTACCTTTGCCTTCCCGATACCCAAGGTTGGGGCCGAGGTTATCTGGAATCACAACACGCGCTACCGGGTCAACCTGAAGCGCTGGTACATGCAGGCCATGCCGCAGACCAACGGCAGTTATACCCTGATCAAGCTCGAGGAAGAGGTGGGCTATCCCGCATTGATGCCGGATGTGGATGAAAGCACGGTGCCCAATACCCTGCTGTATTTCAAACAACGTGTGAACGCACCAGCGCGCCTGGCCGGTAACGTGCTGCTGGTACATGACACCCTCGATCAGCTGAAGGAGCCGCGCATGGCCTGGGTCTACAATGCCGGCCAGCGTCGCGTACGACGCGCCCCGCAGGTAGCCTACGACGGCCCCGGCACCGCCTCTGACGGCATGCGTACCTCGGACAACTTTGCCATGTACAACGGCGCGCCGGATCGCTATGACTGGACGCTGGTGGGCAAGCGTGAGGTGTTCATACCCTACAACAGCTATCAGTTGACCGAGCCAGGTTTGCAGTACGCCGACGTGCTCAAGACCGGCCATATCAACCCCGATCACACGCGCTTTGAGCTGCACCGGGTCTGGGAAGTACAAGGCAACGTGAAGGCCGGTCAACGGCATATCTATGCCCAGCGCAACTTCTTCGTCGATGAAGACAGCTGGACCATCAGCCTGGCGGATCATTATGACGGTCGCGGTACGCTGTGGCGGGTAGGTGAAGGCCATATCGGCTTCAATTACGTGCAGCAACTGCCGGGCTATTCGATCGAAACCCTGTACGACCTGCTGGCCGGACGCTATATCGCGCTGGGCATGTATACCGAGGAAGTCTCCGCTCCGCAGTACGACTTCGTTCCCAGCATCAATCAGTTCACCCCGGCGGCACTGCGCGCCTCAGGCGTGCGCTGACGCAACTGAGCAGTCATTGGTTTGGGCTTGGGGGATGTCCGCTGGACATCCCTCCTTTTTACTTCTGCTCCACGGCCATCCAAACCAGATCACATAACGCCTCGACGGCATCCAGCATCCGGGGTGACGGCCTGACCAGGCTATCGCCATCCACTACCTTGAGCTGGTTATGCTGGACCGCACGCAACTGTGGAAACTGCCGCCAGGCCTCCAGCCAAGGGTGCGGCTGCGCCGTACTATCATCAAAGACAATAATCAGATCCGGATCAGCCGCAATCACATGTTCGCGGCCTATCTGTGGCGCCAGTATGCCCAGATCGGCAAACACATTGCGGGCGCCACAGTGACGCAGCACATCCCCAAGCATTTGTTGATCGCTGATGGTGTAAATCGGATCGTCCCAGAGCTGGATAAACACCCTCGGTGCCGAATCGGTCAAGGGTCGCTGCGACGCTGCAAGGCGGGCCTGATAGTGCGCGGCCAACTCATCGGCGCGCGCTTCAGCGTGCAGCAACTGACCCAATCGCTTGGTCAGCTCACCTATATCCTCAAGTCGTTGCGGATCGAACCGTTCTACCTGAATGCCCCAGGCTTCAAGCTGATTGAGCAGTTCCGGCGGGTTACCCGAGGTCCAGGCCAGTACCAGGTCGGGATTGAGTGACAGCAGACGTTCACGCGACAGGGTCTGATAACCACCGACCCTCGGAATCTCGTCCAGAGCCACAGGCAAAAGACCATCGTCAAGCACCCCAACCAGCCGATGCTCGGCGTGCAACTGTACAACCATATCAGTGAGGAAAGGCGCCAGGCTGATGACCCGTGGACTGGCGAACAGCGGCAGACTCAAGAGCAACAGGCTGGCCGCCAGCCAGGCGCGGCGCATTACTTCACCCAGGCGCTCGGGGGCTTGTAGAGAAACATCAGGCCCATGCTCGCCAGCACCAGGAGTATCAGCGGAATGATTTCACCGACCGCTACATAGTGCAGCATGCCCATCCAGGCCGGCAGTTTGGCATTAAGTAGACCGAGCATTTGCTGTCGATGCAGATCAACCCAGGCATCAGCTGCTTCGGGCGCCTCAGCCAGTCCTTCTGCTTTAATCAGCGCATGCTTGTAAAAACGAAAACGCCAAAGCGACAGAAACAAGGTGGCGAGGCCAAGGATAAACAGCGGGATAGCACCGGCCTCCCAGGCCGGCTGCTGCTGACTGAGAAACCAGACCAGGGCAATTGGCAGGCCTAGCGTAACACCGGTCTGCATGCGCCAGTTGCGCAGCAACGCGCGCCAATGCGGTGTTGCATCAAACATCATCATTCTCCGCCTGATGGATCTCACCAAGCATGTGACCGAGCTTGCCGGCCTTGGTTGCCAGATACTTGCTGTTATGCGGATTAAGCCCAAACTCCAGTGGCAGACGCTGCGCGACACGCACACCAAAACCCTCCAGCGCCTTGACCTTGCGTGGATTATTGGTCAGCAATTTCAGGCTGGAAATACCCAGATGCGCCAGCATCGGCTGGCAAATCGCATAGTCCCGCTGGTCGGCGCCAAAGCCCAATTGTTCATTGGCCTCCACGGTGTCGGCGCCACCGTCCTGCAGGTGGTAGGCGCGGATCTTGTTCATCAGGCCGATACCGCGACCTTCCTGGCGCAAATACAGCAGTGCGCCGCGACCTTCGTCGGCAATCGCCTGCAGTGCCGCCTCAAGCTGAAAACCGCAATCGCAGCGCAAACTGAACAGCGCATCACCGGTCAAGCATTCGGAATGCAGGCGACCAAGAACGGGTTGGCCATCGGCGACATCGCCCAGGGTCAGAACCACATGCTCCTTTCCCGTTTCCTCTTCGAGGAAACCGTGCATGGTGAAAGTACCCCATCGGGTAGGCAATTTGGATGACGCAACAAAGGTGACTGACACACCTGTCTCCTGTAGAGCCGCTGCATGAAAAGGGCTGGTATCTTAGCAGGAGATCAGCCGCAGAGCGACGCCAAGCAAGCGGCTGAATATGTCTGGATTTACTGCTTCGCTCAGAAACGCCGTTCCAGCAGCAACGTGCCGTTCTCGTCACGCATGCTGACCCGACTCAGGTAGCTGTTGCCCAGCAGAATTTCCTGTGGAAACCGACCCTCGAGAACCAGCGCTTCCACGCCGGTCAGTTCGATATCGCCGACCTTGACCCGGTCCAGTCGAACTCGATAGGCCGGCACCTGGGCATTGGCGGTATTCACCATAGTCTGCGTGCCTTGCAGCCGATAATCCACGCCAATGCGCTGCGCCTCTACCGAGCTCATGGCAATGCTGGTGGCGCCAGTATCGACCATGAACTGCACCACGCGACCATTGATGCTGCCCGCCGTTCGGTAGTGCCCACCCTGACCTCGAGCAATCACTACCTGCTGACGCTCTGGCGCAGTAAAGCCTTCCGTGTATTCACGCTGCAAGCCAAGCTGACGAACCTGACCGTTTATCCGCAGGGTCGCCGTATTACTGTCAGCCGCAACCAGCTCGACACCCGCAGGCCCCGGACGACCGACGCGTAACATATGCCGCTGGCCATCGATATTGACCACGGCCGCATTCGGGAACAGTCCGACCACCCTGACCTGGGGATCGGCCTGAATCCAGGGTGAGACAATCAGTGCCATCAGAGCCAACCAGGCTAAACGCGGTTTTCCATCCATGAACATCCCTCCCAGGCATGATTCAGAGCAGCAGCCATTGCATAGCCAACAGCACCAGCAGCGCCATAAGGCCAGCAATCAAGTCATCAAGCATGATACCCAGGCCGCCTTCAACCTGTTTGTCTACCCAACCTATAGGCCAGGGCTTCCAGATATCAAACAGCCGAAACAGCCCAAACCCGGCCAGCAGCCAGAGCCAGCCCGGCGGCGCCAGCAGCATGGTCAGCCACAGGCCGACAAACTCGTCCCAGACAATGCCGCCGTGATCATGTACGCCGAGGTCCCGCGCGGTGCGACCACACAACCAGATACCCAGCAGCGTACTGACCAGCAGTACGGCAATATAGCCCGCCAGCGGCAATTGCTGCCAAAGCAGCACAAAGGGCACCGCAGCCAGCGTACCCCAGGTACCGGGGGCCTTGGGGATAGCACCACTGCCAAGACCAAAGGCCAGAAAATGCACCGGGTTACGCCAGACCGATGCCGGGGCGTGGGGTTGCTGCTCAGTCATTGCTGGCGTCCTTGAAATGTTGGTATCCACCCACGTCGGTGACAGCCTTGGGGCCGTCACCGTCATCCAGCCACACCCCCTCGCCTGCCACAACCTCGCCGATCACGCTGACATCAAAGCCTTGCGTGGCCCAGACACTCAGGCAACGCTCACTGGCCACCGGCAGAGTAAAGAGCAAACGGTAATCATCACCCGCGCCGAGCATCCACTCGCGGCGCTGGGCCGCAGGCCAATGCATCAACGCCGCCGAACAAGGCAGCTGCGCACTGTTGATATGCAGCGCGACCTCACTGGCGCGGGCCAGATGACCAGCATCGGCCAGCAGACCATCGGAAATATCCAGCCCGGCACTGGCCACCCCGGCCAGCTCCAGACCCAGTTCGGATTGCGCCTCTGGGCGCCAGTAGCGGTGCAAAAGAAAGGTTCGGCTACTCTCATCCAGACCCGCAGGGGCGGTCTGACCCTGCACCAGTGCCAACCCGGCACCCGCATCTCCAAGGCTGCCACCCACACACAGCAGATCACCCGGCTGGGCATCACGCCGGCGCACCACCTTGAAGGCGTTGACCTCTCCAAACACAGTGACACCGATATTCAATGGCCCTCGGGTGGTATCCCCGCCAACCAGACTGATGCGGTGATCACCCGCCGCCTCGGTCAGGCCGGCAGCGAAACCCTCCAACCACGCTTCATCGACACCCGGCAGGGTCAAGGCAAGGGTAAAGGCTATCGGTCGTGCGCCCATGGCAGCCAGATCGCTGACGGCAACGGCAAGCGCACGGTAAGCAATATCGGCAGGCAGGTATTGATCGGGGAAGTGCACGCCTTGAATCAGGCTGTCGGTGGAGATGACCCACTGTTTTTCCGGGTCGGGGCTGAGCAGGGCGGCATCATCGCCGATGCCCAGGGTGACCCGACCTTCATCCCCCGCCGCCTCCAGTGCTGGCGTGCGAAAAAATCGGCGGATAATATCGAACTCACCCATGGGCATGGCAACTGCCTCCCGTCAACGCTACTCAGCGGCCGCGACGGGCCGCATTGACTTCAACACTGCGCAGACGCGGTGCCAGCTTGTCGAGAATACCGTTTACGTACTTGTGACCGTCAGTGGCACCGAAGGTCTTGGCCAGCTCGATGCCTTCATTGATCACCACCTTGTACGGCACATCAATACGGTGGGTCAACTCGAAGACACCAATGCGCAAGGCTGCGAGCTCAATCGGATCCAGCTCCTTGACCGGGCGATCCAGCACCGTGGCCAGACTCTCGTCCAGCTCGGTCAGGTGCATGCCAACGCCGGTCAGCAGGGCGTGAAAGTACTCACCATCGACCTTGGCAAAGTCGTTGTCGGCACGGTACTGGGCTTCAAGATCAGACATTGGCAGACCGGTTACATGCCAACCGTAGAGAGCCTGCAAAGCCAGACTGCGCGCCTTGCGACGAGCCGACGCCTTGGGCCGGCCAGGCAGACCGGCGGCGCTATCAGAGTCGCTCACTTGGCCTCCATCGCCCGGAACAGGCTGACCATTTCGACTGCCGACATGGCCGCTTCAGCGCCCTTGTTGCCGGCCTTGGTGCCCGAACGCTCTATCGCCTGCTCAATGCTGTCAACCGTCAGCACACCGAAGGCAACCGGAATACCGTACTCCAGTGACAACTGGCCAATGCCCTTGACGCACTCACCGGCTACGTATTCAAAGTGTGGCGTACCACCGCGAATCACCGCGCCCAGAGTAACGATGGCATCGTACTGCTTGGTCTCGGCGACTTTTTTGACCACCAGCGGGATCTCGAAAGCACCCGGTGCGCGGATGATGGTGATATCCGATTCCTTGACACCGTGGCGTTTCAGCGCGTCGATGGCGCCGGACAACAGGCTCTCCACCACAAAGCTGTTGAAGCGGCCAACGACCAGTGCGTAGCGGCCCTGGACTGCAACGAAATCGCCTTCGATGGTACGGATAGCTGTCATGTCTACTCTCTCTTTAAAAGAACCGACTGTGCACCGGGCACAGTCGTGGATCGGGTGCGTTTATTCGCAGGGCAGGTATTCTACTACTTCCAGATCAAAACCGGATATGGCATTGAACTTCATCGGCTTGGACATCAGGCGCATCTTACGTACGCCCAGATCACGCAGGATCTGCGATCCCGCACCCACAGTGTTATAGGTCGCAGGCTGACGCACAGGGGTATCGGTGCCAGCCAACTGGTTGACGTGGTGCAGCAGTTCGTCCGAGCCCATCTGATTGCCCAGCAGCAAGACCACACCATGCCCCTCTTCGGCCAGTTTAGCCATGGCCGCACGCAGGCTCCAGCGACCCGGCTGGCTGACCATGAACAGATCACGCAGCGGATCCATGTTGTGTACCCGCACCAGCGTCGGCTCTTCGGGTTGCAGTTGGCCCAGGGTCAAGGCCAGATGCACGGCGCCTTCCAGGCTGTCGCGATAGGTCACCAGCTTGAAGGTGCCCAGCTCGGTCTCCAAGGGTTGCTCGGACACCCGCTTGACCGTGCGCTCGTTGAGCAGTCGATAATGGATCAGATCAGCGATGGTGCCGATCTTCAGATTGTGTTCCTTGGCAAAGGCTTCCAGCTGCGGACGCCGTGACATGCTGCCATCGTCGTTCATGATCTCGCAAATGACGCCGGCCTCACCAAATCCGCCCATGCGCGACAGATCACAGGCCGCTTCGGTATGCCCGGCACGGGCCAGCACGCCACCGGGCTGGGCCATCAAGGGGAAAATATGGCCGGGACTGACGATATCTTCAGCTACGGCGCTGGGCGCCGCTGCGGCCTGCACGGTCCGCGCGCGGTCGGCTGCGGAGATGCCGGTACTGACGCCCTCGGCGGCTTCGATCGACACAGTAAACTTGGTACCGAAACCCGAGCCGTTGCGCTGCACCATCAGTGGCAGCTTGAGGCGCTCGCAGTGTTCCAGGCTCATCGGCATGCAGATCAGGCCACGGCCGTAACGGGCCATGAAGTTGATATGTTCTGCCTGGCAGGCCTCGGCCGCCATGAGCAGATCACCTTCATTTTCGCGGTCCTCATCATCCATCAGGATGACCATCTTGCCGGCGCGAATGTCTTCAATCAGTTCTTCAATACTATTCAGTTTCATACGGCCCTCCCGGGCTCGTTGATCAGGACTTCAGGTAGCCGTTCTCGGCCAGGAATGCCATGCTCAGCGCGCTGTCGGCCGCGGGTTCAGCGGCCTTGTCACCGAGCAGCAGGCGCTCGAGATAGCGGGCAATCAGGTCAACTTCAAGGTTGACTACGGAACCGGGCTGATACTGACCCATAACTGTTTCCTGCATGGTGTGCGGGACAATATTCAGGTCAAACACCGCGCCCGAGACCGCATTGACGGTCAGGCTGGTGCCATCCACGGTAATCGAACCCTTTTCGGCAATATAGCGCGCCAGATTGGCCGGCGCCTCAATGCGAAAATGCCAGGACCGGGCATCTTCTTGCATCGACAACACCTTGCCGACGCCGTCAACGTGGCCGCTGACCAGGTGACCGCCGAGCCGGGAGGAAGGCGTCAGAGCCTTTTCCAGATTGACCCGGCTGCCCGAGGTGAGCGCGGACAGCGCAGTGCGACGGATGGTTTCCTGGCTGACATCCGCCCAGAAACCATCACCGGGCAGCTCGACGGCAGTCAGACACACGCCGTTCACGGCAATGCTGTCGCCCAGCTTGACGTCAGCCAGATCCAGCTTGCCGGTCTTCACATACAACCGCACGTCACCACCACGTGGCTGCAGACTCTGGATCTGACCGACTGCTTCAATAATGCCTGTGAACATCGCTAGCCTCTTTAATCTTCAGGGGCGCTGTCAACTGACCAGCAAACCCAAACCGTATACCGCGACAAAGCCGAAGGCAAAGGCCATCAGCAGGAATCCAAAGCTGCGCAGATAGGTCAGAAAGGTCAGACCGGGCAGCTTGCTCATGGCCACTATCCCGGCGGCGGAGCCGATTATAAGCAAGGAACCCCCTACTCCGACAGCATAAGTCAGCCCCATCCACTCCGCCGTGTTCATTTGCAGGTCGGATTTCAGCAGCGCGGCGGTCAGTGGCACGTTGTCGATCAAGGCCGAAAGCAGCCCCATCAGGAAGTTCGCCAGCATCACCGGCAGCACATCATAAAGCGCCGTCAAACCCTGTAGCACGCCGATAAACTGCAGCATACCGACGATCAACAACACGCCGAGGAAGAACAGCAGCGTCTCGAACTCGATAGCACGGATGTACTCAAGAATCGGGTCGTTATCGATGTCTTCATTGAAAAACCGTGCAACAAGAAACATCAGCGCCAGCCCGGTGAGGAAACTCAACACCGGGGGAATGGCATACAACAGGCTGCCGAGAATGGTGCCGAGAATGGTCAGCAGAAAAATCAGGCCAATCACTTTGTCGACGCCACGTATCGGCCGCAGTGCGTTCTTTTCGATGACCACCTCACCACTCAGGCCGACGGACAGCAAGCCGGCGAGCAGCATGACGGCCGCCAGTGCGGGCAGACTCAGCATCAGCAGATGGGTAATTTCCACCTTGTCGGCGAGAAAGATCATCAGCGTGGTGACATCCCCGGTGATCATCGCCACACCACCGGAGTTCACGGCAAACACCACCAGCGTTGCAAAGCGCAGAGTCTTTTTAATCTCCAGATTCAAACTAAGAATCAACGCCACAGACACCAGCGTAGCGGTGATATTGTCGGCAATCGAGGAAAACACAAAGCAGAAAAGCCCGGTGAGGAACAGCAGCTTGCGCTCGGTCACCCGACCGGGCATGACAGAGTAAATGATATTTTCAATCAGACCTTTCTTGTTCAGGTAGGCAACAAAGGTCATGGTCGCCAGCAGGAACAGCCACAGGCTGGCGATATCGGTGATGTTGTGGTTAAGCGCGGAATTGACCCGTGCACGCATGGCCTCATCGGGCGCCGCGATAAACATCACCATCCAGGACAAGGCACCAAAAAACAGCACGACCTTGGCCTTGTTGACGTGAATCAACTCCTCCAGCACCACACCTAAAAACGCTGCCACGGCCATCAATACCAGCAACCACTGCACTGCAGTCTGCATGATTCAACACTCTCAGGAAGGGGAAATCGTTCTGGCCGTCAGCCGCCAGTCTGCGCCGATGGCGCGCATATCTATGATCTCGAGTTGCACGGCCTCGGCCATTAACGCAAGGGGCAGGTCCAGCAAGGGTCGCGCCGAACTGCCGAGCAGCTTGGGCGCCATATACACCACCAGCTCATCAACCAGGCCAGCCTGAATGAACGCGCCCGCCAGTCCAGCGCCGGACTCCACAAGCACTTCGTTGCAACCACGCTCGGCCAGCTCACGCAACAGCGCAGCCAGATCAACTTGGGTCTGATCGGCATTCGGCAGCGTCAGCAGATCGGCACCGGCAAAACCATAATCCTGTACGCGCCCACGCAGCTGCTTGCACACCACCAGGGCCGGGCAACTCTGCTGGAAAAAACGATTTTCCAGTGGCACGCGCAAACGGCCATCGACCAGCACCCGCAGGGGCTGGCGCAATGTCGCCGTAGCGGCTTGCTCGGATGGCAGACCAAGTTCATCGGCGCGCACAGTCAGGGCCGATTGATCCTGCAGGACCGCATCAGCACCGCTGATCACTGCGCCGCTGCGCGCGCGCAGGCGCTGCACGTCGGCACGGGCATCAGGACCCGTAATCCACTGGCTTTCACCACTGGCCATGGCGGTACGGCCGTCCAGACTCATGGCCAGCTTGACCCGCACGAACGGCATGCCGCGTTGCATGCGCTTGATAAAACCCGGGTTCAGCGCCCGCGCTTCGCTCTCCAGCACGCCAACCTCAACGGCAATTCCGGCGGCGTGCAGACGCGCCAGCCCTTGCCCGGATACCTGTGGATTGGGATCCTGCATGGCTACCACAACCCGACTGACCCCAGCCTTGACCAGGGCATCGGCACAGGGCGGTGTGCGGCCGGTATGACTGCACGGCTCCAGCGTCACATAGGCGGTCGCGCCACGGGCTTCCTCACCGGCCATGGCCAGCGCATTGACCTCGGCATGCCCTTCACCGGCACGCACATGCCAACCTTCCCCGACAATACGATCGGCGCGGGTCAGCACGCAGCCCACTCGCGGATTCGGCTCGGTGCTGTAGAGGCCGCGCTGCGCCAACTGCAGCGCACGGGCCATCATCTGCCGGTCAAGGGCCGCCTGATCAGGCATCCGGCTCATCCTCATCACGACGGGACAGGCGTTCAATTTCCTCGCGGAACTGATTCAGATCCTGGAAGCGCCGGTACACCGAGGCAAAACGGATATAGGCCACTTCATCCAACTGCTTGAGTTCGTTCATGACCATCTCACCCACCACCATGGCCTTGACTTCACGCTCACCGGTGGCGCGCAACCGGTGCTTGATATGACCAATCGCAGCTTCGATCTGCTCAACACTGACCGGGCGTTTTTCCAGGGCCCGTTGCATGCCGGCACGCAGCTTTTCCTCATCGAATGGCTGACGGCGGCCATCGCCCTTGATCACACGGGGTAACACCAGTTCGGCCGTTTCAAAGGTAGTGAAACGCTCCTGACAGGCCAGGCATTCACGCCGACGACGCACCTGATCACCCTCCGCGACCAGACGCGAGTCGATGACCTTGGTGTCATGGGCACCACAGAAGGGACAATGCATGTGAGTTTTCCAAGAAGGATAAAAGCGGCAATCATCTTACTCTCTTGTAAGCCGCGTTAAAAATGTATCCTTTTGTAGCTATCGAAAGTAGCCATCGAAAAAGCCCGCTGACCTCCCTGCAGAAAAACCTCAGAGCGCTCAAGCGGGCACTTTTCAGACCTCAGGATGGCGCAAACTGCTCGCGCAGACGGCGCTTGGCCACTTTGCCGTTGTCATCGCGTGGCAGACTGTCGACCAGCTCGACACGACGCGGCACCTTGTAACCCGCCAGTCGCTCGCGCACATATTGTTGTACCTGTTCCGCGTTGAGCTGCCCGGCCGGCGCAGCAACCACCGCCAGCAGTGATTCACCGTATTCGGCATCGGCCATACCCAGCACCGCGCAATCCGCCACACCGGGCAGGGTGATGATCACGTGTTCGATTTCCGCCGGGTAGATATTCACCCCACCGGAGATCACCATGTCCGATTGTCGGTCACAGATAAACAGGTAGCCCTCCTCGTCCAGGTAACCAATATCGCCCACGGTCGCCAGATCACCGAGTCCGGCCTTCGTCCGGGCGTCTTGGTTATTCACATAGGTGAAGTCGGGCACCGCCGGCTGACGCACATAGATCACGCCAGGCTCGCCTAACGGGCAATCATGGCCTTGCTCGTCGACGATGCGGATACGTGTCTGACCGATCGGCAAGCCGACGCTACCCGGTTTGCGGCGCGCCGAGACTGGATCCTGGATAGTGATCATGCCGGTTTCGCTGGAGGCGTAGGTTTCGTAGATGACCGGGCCCCACCAGTCGAGCATTGCCAGCTTCACATCAGGCGCACAGGGCGCGCCGGTGGAGGCGACAAAGCGGACTGACGACAGGTCATACCTGGCCTTGACCTCCGCCGGCAGGCGCAACAGTCGCACATACATGATCGGCACCAGAAACACCGTATCGATTCGGTATTGCTCAATCAGCGCCAGGGTCTGCTCAGCATCAAAGCGCGGCATAACCACCATCAGCTCGGCCTGCAGGATCGACTGCTGGGCAAAGGAGCTGGGGGCGCTGTGATACAGCGGTGCCGACACCAGGGTGCGCACCCCAGGCTCGATACCCCAGGCGGCACGCGACAGCTCTCGCATGGCGGCGGCCATCGCTTCACGCTCCTCGGCTGGCGGCGCCAGGCGCTTTACCCCCTTGGGCCGCCCGGTGGTGCCGGAGGTGTAAGCCATATGCGCCCGCGGCGTCCGCGGTTCGCCGACGTAGGGTACCTGGTCGGCCAGCCATCGTTCATAGGCCAGCTGCCCTGCGGTCAAATCGCCATTGCCGCCAACGACCAGCACCACCACGCCCTGTGGAATAACACTCGCCACCTCGGCCAGCAGGTCAGCTTCAACCAGAAACACCTTGGCCGCCGAGTCCTGCAACAAAAAAGCCACTTCATCGGCCTTGAAGTGCCAATTGATCGGGCAATAAAAACAGCCCGCGGTCTGGCAGCTCTGGATCGCATCGATAAACACCGGGCCATTGCGCAGCATCACGGCAATCACATCACCGTCTTCAACACCCAGCCGGGCCAGGCCGCCGGCCAGTTGCAGGGCGCGCTGGGCGACCTGCTCACCGGGGCGATCCAGTTCAGCGCAGATCAGCCGTGCGGTCATGCCTTGTCACCATAGGGACGGGTGATCTGCTGCAGCCGCGCACGGGCATCGGCGTACTCCCGCTCCAATTGACTGACGGCCTCGGCCGTGGAGGTAATGGCGCCAATGCTACCCACGCCCTGGCCAGCGCCCCAGATATCACGCCAAGCCTTGCTTTTGCTGCTGCCACCCGAACCGAACTTCATTGTGCTCTTGTCACCTTCGGGCAGATTGTCCGGATCCATGCCAGCGTTCTGGATACTGGGTTTGAGGTAGTTGCCGTGGACCCCGGTAAAGAGGTTGCTGTAGACGATATCGTCCGCACTGGTATCCACCAGCATCTGCTTGTAGGCGGCATCAGCATTGGCTTCATGGGTCGCAATAAAACGCGTCCCCATGTAAGCCAGGTCAGCACCCATGGCCTGCGCTGCAAGGATCTGTTCGCCCTTGGAAATAGAACCTGACAGGATAATCGGGCCGTCGTAGAAGGCACGAATTTCGGATACCAGCGCAAAGGGACTGAGCTGACCCGCATGGCCACCGGCGCCAGCACAAACCAGAATCAGGCCGTCAACGCCAGCCTCGATGGCTTTCTTCGCATGCTTGACGTTGATCACATCGTGGAACACCAGGCCGCCGTAGCTGTGGATCGGACCGACCACCTCGTTGGGCGCACGCAGACTGGTGATGATAATCGGCACCTTGTACTTCACACACATCTCGACATCATGCTGCAAGCGGTCGTTGCTGCTATGCACAATCTGGTTGACGGCAAAGGGCGCAACGATCGCATCCGGGTTGGCCGCCTGGTACTCGGCCAGCTCGCTGGTAATGCGTTTGAGCCAGACTTCCAGCTCTTCGGCAGGGCGCGCATTCAGCGCCGGGAAGGAACCGACCACGCCGGCTTTGCACTGGGCAATGACCAGATCCGGGTTGGAAATGATAAACAGCGGCGAGCAGATTACCGGTAGTGTCAGCGAGTTCTGCAGAACGGCGGGAAGACTCATTGTTGTTCTCCTGGGGGCACATTAATCGGTAAGACATCAGAATTGTCAGTTGCCAAGACTATAGAAGCTGACCGTTTGATCTACAATATCCGCCAACCAGCCCAAACTGTTTACAAATAGGCAACAATGGATGGATATCAAAACCCTGCAATTTCTCAGTGCCGTGGTCGAAGCGGGCAGCATGAGCGGCGCGGCACGGCGACTTGGCACCTCTCGCTCGCACGTCAGCCGCAGACTCAAGGCGCTTGAGCAGAGCATCCAGGTTCAGCTATTCCGGCGCACCACGCGCCGAGTGGAACCGACACAGATAGGCTGGGCCCTTTACGAGCATGCGGCGCGCATAAGCCAGGAGCTGAACGCCCTGCAGGCTACGGTTGACGACCTGGGCAAGAACCTGCGCGGGCATATCCGCCTCAGCGTACCGGTCGCACTGGGACAGCAGGTGGTCGGCCCGCTTCTGCTGGAGTTTGCCAACCTCTACCCTGAGGTTAGCCTGCAATTAACCTTCAGCAATCGCATTTTTGATCTGGTCGCGGCCGAAATCGACGTCGCCATCCGCGTTACCTCCACCCCGCCTGACACCCTGGTGGCACGCGATCTGGGCCCGGTTGACTGGGCACTGTGCGCCAGCCCGGCTTATCTGCAAGCACATGGCACACCGCAGCAGGCGGATGATCTGCTGCAGCTCGACATGGTCAGCGTCAGCTTGCCAGATCAGCGCTTGCCGCTGGAATTGTTCGATGGCCGCGAAAGCCGCACCTTGATACTGCGGCCACGCCTGCAGACTGAAGATATGCTGTTTCTCAAGCGTGCAGCGCTGGCCGGGATTGGCTGCGCGTTGCTGCCGCTGTATAGCGTGCAGCAGGAGCTGGACAGTGGTGCGTTGCTCCGTCTGCTGCCCGAGCAGCGTATACGCGTCAGTGCCTGGGGTGATCAGCTGTATCTGCTGACCGCACCCAATCTCTACCCCACCTTGGCTACGCGCACGCTGATCGAGTTTCTGCACAGCCGCCTGCAGGCGATACTGCCGGCCTGACCCGGCTGCGCGCACGCCGGCTGCAAGGCTAGAATAGCCAGACTACCACCACGGATCTTCGCATGAGCTTAGCTGCCCTGAACACCGAACTGCATCAGGTTCTGGCCGATGCACAGTTAATCGCTACCCGCCTGCCCGGTCTGGAAGCACTGCAACTCTGGCTGCTCGATCCGGCCAACCTGGATCGCGCCTTCAGCAGCGAGGAAACCCGGCGCCTGCTGGATCAGCCGCCCTACTGGAGCTTTTGCTGGGGCAGCGGATTGGCGCTGGCGCGCTGGGTACTCGCGCACCCAGAGCGGGTCCGCGGCAAACGGGTACTGGACTTTGGCAGCGGGTCGGGGGTTGTCGCGATTGCCTGCGCCATGGCCGGTGCGCAGCAGAGCATTGCCTGCGACATTGATGCGCCGGCGCAATTGGCCAGCAGCCTGAATGCGCAACTGAACGGCGTAGAGCTGATTATGGCCGAGGATTATTTTGCCGTAACCGGCGAAGTCGACCTGATCATGGCTGCCGACGTGCTGTATGACAGCAGTAACCGCGTGTTCCTTGAGCATTTTCGTCAGCGCGCAACCGCCGTCATTCTGGCCGACTCACGGGTCCGCGATCTGCAACATCCCGGCTATCGGCGACTGGATACATTACAGGGCCAGACCTGGCCGGACCTGGGCGAGCCCCTGGCATTCCGTGAGGTAGCCTTATATGGCAATGCCAACTGACCTTGAACTGTCTTCAGCGCTCTGGCCTGGTCCCTCTTGATTTCAGTCTTACCCCGCCCCACTATCGCCTGATCCTTTCTTCGATGGACACTTCATGAGCCAGTCAGCCTATATCTTCGACGTCACTACCGAGACTTTTGACCGCTATGTGCTAGAAAACTCCTTTCACAAGCCAGTCCTGGTGGATTTCTGGGCCGAGTGGTGCGCGCCCTGCAAGGCACTGATGCCGGTACTGGCCAGCATTACCGAGCGTTACGCCGGCGAGTTGCTGATGGCCAAAGTGGATTGTGATGCGCAGGCCGAGCTGACCACCCGCTTTGGTATTCGTAGCCTGCCTACCGTGGTGTTGTTCAAGGATGGCCAACCGGTGGACGGCTTTGCCGGCATTCAACCGGAAAGCGCCATTCTTGCCATGATCGAGCCCCACGCCAGTGTTCCTCAGGCAGCCCCGGAGGCGACCAGTAATCCATTGGACGAGGCCACGGCTCTGCTGGACGCCGGCGATGCCAAGGGCGTGATTGCCCTGCTGCAACCCCTGATTGGCGAACAACCCGATCCGGCTATGCTGATCCTGCTTGGCCGTGCACTGGCACAGGATCACCAGTTTGAGGCCGCCGAGCAGGTTCTCAGTGCAGTCAGCAACCAGGATCAGCACAAGGCCGCGCTGGGTGCGGCCAAGGCACAGCTGACCTTTCTGCGCCAAGCACTGGACCTGACGCCTCGCGCAGACCTTCTGCCACGACTGCACACTGACGCCAACGACAGCGACGCGCGCTATCAACTGGCCCTGCACGATCTGGCTGATAACAACCATGAAGCCGCCCTGCAGTTGCTGCTGCAGTTGTTCATAACGGATCGACAGCATGCCGAGGGCGCGGCGCATCGCACACTGCTACAGGTATTTGAGCTACTTGGTAGCGAGCATCCACTGACGATTACCTACCGGCGCAAGCTATACCAGGCTCTGTACTGATAGACGGCGGGCGATGGCCATTGATGGCATTACGTTATAAGATAACGAACACGTCACCCCATTCGCCCTTGCACGAGGCTTTTTAGCATGCGCACAACACCCCTATTACTCACCGGATTGCTGACCGCCCTGACGCTTAATCTTCAGGCCGAGGAGCATACTCATGGTCATGCATCAGCACATGACGAGCATGACGCCCATGATCACGGACATGAGCACAGTGCCAGCCTTGGCGCTCACGAACACGGCGTAGGCAGCCTGAATCTGGTCATTGATGGCCATGTGTTGGCCATTGAACTGGATAGCCCGGCGGATAATCTTCTGGGTTTCGAGTACATACCGACCTCTGATGCCGACCTGGCCAAGACCCGCGAGGTCATGACCCGCCTCGAGCAGGCTGACGGCCTGTTTGCGTTCCCGACCGCAGCCGGTTGCCAATTGGACAAGGTCGAGCTCGAGAGTGCGCAGTTCGATGTCGCCAAGCAAACCAATAACGCAGATGATGCCCATCACCAGGCCAGCCATGAGCATGAGCATGAGCATGAGCACCACGAGCATAAGCAGGCCGACGCCCATGCCGATATCTCAGCACAGTTCCACTTCCTGTGTGCCCAGCCAGCGGCCCTCAATCAGATCGAAGTGACTTTGTTCGAGGCTTTCCCGGGTACGCAAAAACTGCTTTTGCAAGCCATAACCCCAAGTGGCCAGCAGGGTGGCGAACTGAGCGCCGCACAGAACATCATCCGCTTCTGAGTCTGACCGCCTCCTTCCTGTCCTGCCCGGGTGCACCCGGGTAGGCGCAGACGCCAGTCCCTGATAGGCTCATTGTCCATTACCAGCGTGTCGATCATCATGACCCCAGCCATTATCCAGCTCGACCATGTCACCTACGCCTGGCCCAGCCAGCCGCCGCTGCTGGATATTGCCGACTTCGCTTTGCAGCCGAGCGAGCGAGTGTTTCTCAGGGGGCCCTCCGGCAGTGGCAAGACCACCCTGCTCGGCCTGCTCGGCGGCGTATATCTGCCGGCTTCCGGTCAGATAACCCTGTTAGGGCAGAACATGGCCAGCATGTCAGCGACCCGCCGTGACCGCTTTCGCGCCGATCATATCGGCTACATATTCCAGATGTTCAATTTGCTGCCTTATCTGTCGCTGGTCGATAACGTGATCCTGCCGTGCCGCTTTTCCAGACTGCGACGCGACCGTGCCCTGGCCCGACACTCCAGCCTGCAGGCTGCGGCATTGGACTTGCTGCACAGTCTTGGTCTGCGCGACCCTGCGCTGTTCCAGCGCCCGGTCAACACCCTGTCAATCGGCCAGCAGCAACGGGTAGCCGCCGCCAGGGCCTTGATCGGCAGCCCTGAATTGGTGATTGCCGACGAACCCACCTCGGCACTGGATGCCGACAGCCGCGAAGCCTTTCTGCGCCTGCTGTTCAGTGAGTGTGCCGGCTCCAGCAGCAGCCTGTTGTTCGTCAGCCATGATGCCTCACTCGAACCCTTGTTCGATCGCAGCCTGTCGCTGGCCGACCTGAACCGGGTGCCGACCATCACGGAGGCGCTCTGATGTACCTCTTGCAACTAGCCGTCAAGAGCCTGGCCAACCGCCGTTTCTCCGCCTTGCTCACGGTTCTGGCCATTGGCCTGAGTGTGACGCTGTTACTGGCGGTGGAAAGAGTCCGTATCGAGAGTCGCGCCAGCTTTGCCAATACCATTGCGGGCACCGATCTGATTGTGGGCGCCCGCTCGGGCTCGGTACAGTTGCTGCTGTATTCGGTGTTCCGCATCGGCAACGCCACCAACAATATGCGCTGGGACAGCTTCCAGCGCATCAGCAACCATCCACGCGTGGCCTGGGCGATACCCATCTCCCTCGGCGATTCGCACCGTGGTTTCAAGGTCATGGGCACCAGTCAGGCCTACTTTGAACACTTTCGTTACGGTCGCAACCAGGCGCTGAGCTTTACCGCAGGCCAGCCCTTTGACGACCTGTATGACGCGGTCATTGGGGCTGACGTGGCCCGTGAACTCGGCTATCAGCTAGACACTGATCTGGTACTGGCGCATGGCGCTGGCGCCGTGAGTTTTGTCGAGCACAGCGACAAACCTTTCCGGGTCAGCGGTATCCTTGGCAAAACCGGCACACCCGTGGACCGTACCGTGCATATCAGCCTGGAAGGCATGGAGGCACTGCATATCGATTGGCAGCAAGGCATGCCGGCGCGGGGTGCGGCCCGTGTTGGTGCCGAACAGGCCCGCGAGATGGATCTGACACCCAAGGCCATTACCGCCATGCTGCTGGGACTGCAAAGCCGGATCAGCACATTTAACGTGCAGCGTGACATCAATCAGTTCCCCGACGAGCCGCTCCAGGCCATTTTGCCCGGCGTTGCCCTGCAGGAGCTATGGAGTCTGCTGGGGATCGCCGAAAAGGCGTTATTTATCGTATCGGTTTTTGTCGTCTTGACCGGCCTGGTCGGCATGCTGACAGCCATTCTCAGCAGCCTGAATGAACGCCGCCGGGAAATGGCCATCCTGCGGTCGGTGGGTGCCAAACCACGACATATTTTCACGCTGTTGCTGTTCGAAGCCGGCAGCCTGGCTTTGGCCGGCATCTTATTGGGCCTGGCACTGATGTACCTTGTTTTGTGGCTGGGGCAGCCCTGGATTCTGACCCAGTACGGTCTGTTTATCCCCCTGAGCCCACCGGGGTTGTATGAATGGACGCTGCTTGGCGCTATCCTGATTACCAGCATACTGATCGGCAGCGTTCCGGCCTGGCGCGCCTATCGCCAGTCTCTGGTCGACGGCCTGTCGATCCGCACCTGACTCTGATGAGGACGTCCATGCATTTGATCAACACACTTGGCGCAGCCGCTTTGCTGTTGTGCAGCCTGAATGTCGGCGCCGTTGAGGAGCTGACCTGGGGTGACCTGGTGCCGCCCGAGGCGCGTGATCTGATGGGCATGCCACAGCCTGTGCACGACCTGTCCGGCCTGGCCGATGCCCTGAGC
Organism: Halopseudomonas sp. 4NH20-0008; assembly: GCF_057548395.1. Taxonomy (NCBI): domain Bacteria; kingdom Pseudomonadati; phylum Pseudomonadota; class Gammaproteobacteria; order Pseudomonadales; family Pseudomonadaceae; genus Halopseudomonas; species Halopseudomonas sp. 4NH20-0008. Next base: position 26,665 of record NZ_BAAJMD010000018.1, on the reverse strand, counting down.
GATGAGGAGTTTGGCGACCCAGCCGTGCAACTGGTCCCGGATGCACCGGTGGTAACCGCGCTGAACGGCCGCCAGATCAAGCTTCCCGGCTATATCGTACCCTTGGGCATCAGCGAGCAAGGCATGGTCAACGAGTTTCTGCTGGTACCCTACTTCGGCGCCTGCATCCATGTCCCGCCACCGCCCTCGAACCAGATCGTCTACGTACAAAGTGAGGCCGGCATTCGTTTGCAGGACCTCTACCAGCCCTTCTGGATTACCGGCGCCATGCAGGTCGAGCCGATCGAAAGTGAACTGGCCAATGCCGGCTATCGGATTGCGCAAGCGCAGATCGAGCCCTATACCTACTGAGCCCGGGCTACCTCAGTTGCCTTGCACCTGCCGGGCGTAATCCTGCCAACGGTCGAGTTGTTGGCGCTGACCCGCATCAGCCCCTTTGCGCGCTTGCGCAATGGATTCAGCCAAGGCATCCCAGCGACCCTGCTGTAGTTGCAACGCAGCCAGACGCATCCAGTCGTCACTGCGTCCGGACTGTTGTGCCAGGGCACGCCAGGCCTGCTCGGCGCGCTCATGATCACGGGCCATCTGCCACATTTGCGCCAGACGCTGCTGATGTTGCCGGTTGCTCGCCAGCAAACCTTGCTGCAACAGAGCTTCCTGCAAACGTGCGGCCTGCCAGGGGGCTCCGGCTGCCAGCTGCAGTCCGACCAGTGAGCCGAGTTCGCTATCGCTGAAACGCAAGCCGGCTTCATAGGCCAGCCTCAGGGTAGCCGCCGCATCAACCTGACGCCGATCAAGGCTTTGCACGCTGGCCAACTGACGCCAGAGTTCGATGCTGCCCGGGTCATTGTTGAGCATCAGGCGCAGCCATTGCTCGGCGCTGGCATAGCGTTCCAGTTCCAGGTTCATGCCGGCCAGCAACTGATACCAGACCGGATCGACGCTGGCTGAACTGCGCACGACCTGTTCTGCCAAGGGAATGGCACGCCCGTAATCACCGAGCTGGTTGTAGAGCTGAACCAGCAAGCGCAAATGCGCGTCAGCCAGCGGCTGCTCGGCATGCAGGCCCGAGAGCAGTTGTGCGGCGCTCCGGGGCTGATCAGTGAGTACCAGCAGTTGAGCCAGATTAAGCCGATCCTGACGTTGCGCTTCCGCTGACAGCTGCGCCTGTGCCAGCGCCTGTTGCAACCAGTCGATCGCCTCGGCATTACGCTCCCGGGCGATGGCCAGATAGCCCAGTCGTTGCTGCAAGAGCGCCAGTTCCAGACTACCCTCCTGAGCCTGCCCCAGTTGCGCGCGCAACAGCTGTTCTGCCGTGCTCAGATCCCCCCGTTGCTGTGCCTGATCGGCCTGGGTGAGGGCCTGGTAAACAGCCGGGGCAACCTGCTGCGCCAGCACGGGCAGACTGGACGCCATTAACATCAACACCAGCACCAGCATGCGCATCAGCGACTATTCTCCAGTGTGAAACGCAAGGTCCGCGTTGCTTCACGAGGCACCGCCTGACCATTCTCTTGGCGCGGCGTAAAGCGCCATCGGGTGGCGGCTCGGCGGGCTTCACGATCGAATACCCCAGGCGGGTCAGCGGCTATTACCCGCAGATTTTCAACCCGGCCCTCAGCACTAATGGTAAAAGCCAGGGTCACCTGCCCCTCCTGACCGGCACGCCGGGCATTCGACGGATAAGTTGGTGGAATGTCTACCAGCGGTGTGACTTCCTTATCCAAACCTTGGCTACTATCGCCTGGCTGCCCCAGCGACGCCTGCTCGGCCGAGGCGGTCAACGCCTGCAGAGGCATTGCTGCCGGACTTATTGCGATTGACGTGGGGATGGCCGGCACGGCGATGGACAGCGGCTGCGCCGTCAAGGCCGGCATCACCGGGCTGGGTGGTTGCGGCACCGTCGGCATAGTCGGCGGCTCGGGTGGGGGCGGCAGTTCACGGCTCGGATCATTGCTGGGGCTGGGCGTATCACTGACACTGCGAACAAAGCTGATCTTGACCAGTTCCTGGTCATCCAGGTTGTTCTGCTCAGGCGGCATGACCAGCAGACGCATCAAGGCGAACAGCAACAAGGCGATCAGCAGAGCCGAGCAAAAACTGAGCAACAAACGCATCAGCGCGACTCGATGGTGGCGGCCAGGGCCACATCCTGCACGCCCGCCAGCCGTACCTGATCCATCACCTGCACGACCAAGCCACTGCGCGAATCACGATCAGCCTGCACCACCACACTGCTCTCCGGCAGATCCACACGCATACGTTCAACGGCTGCCCGCACTAGGCGCACATCAACCCGCTGACGATCAATCCAGACCTCACCCTCGGCGCTCACGGCAATCAGGATATTACCCTTCGGCTGTTCGCTGCTGCTGGCCGCCGAGGGGCTCTGTACGGTGATGCCGGACTCCTTGATAAAGGAGCTGGTGACAATAAAGAAGATCAACATGATAAACACGATATCGAGCATCGGTGTCATGTCGATACCGGCCTCATCATCACTGCCTGCGTGGTGCCTGCGCATGCGCATCGATTACATCCTATTCAAATCTGAGTTTGTCGTTCAGGCGCTGGAGTACCCGGCGGCCTTGCTGATCCAGCCGGGCCAGGACGAACAGGCCACTGATGGCAACCACCATCCCGGCCATGGTCGGGACGGTTGCCCGCGAGACCCCTGCAGCCATGGCGCGCGGATTGCCATTGCCACTCAAGGCCATGACATCGAAGACCTGAATCATGCCGCTGACCGTACCCAACAGCCCCAGCAAAGGACATAGCGCAATCAGCACCCGTACCATCGGCATGGCCTGCTGCAAGCGCAGTTGCGCGCGTGACAACCAGGCCGCACGAATATGCTTCGCCACCAGGCTGTCTCGATCCTGCCGGGCCAGCCAGCGCTGCTGCAGGGCCTTGGCTTCACGGGGGAAGACCCGGGCCTGGTACCACAGCCGCTCAAGCATAAGGGTCCACAGCAGCACACTGGCAAACAGGATGCTCCACAGCACCCAACCGCCACTGTCAAGAAAGTCCCTGAGCTGCCAGAACGCTTCAGGCATCCTGCTTGTCCTCGCCACCCAGGTGCAAGGCAATCAGGCCGGCACTTTGCTGCTCCAGCAGCTGGATCAGAGCCTTGCTACGCGCCGCCACCAGGCTGTGCATGAACAGCAACGGAATCGCCACTATCAAGCCCAGAACCGTGGTTACCAGGGCCTGGGATATCCCGCCGGCCATCAGTTTAGGGTCACCGGTACCAAACAGCGTGATGGACTGGAAGGTCGCAATCATGCCGGTTACCGTGCCCAGAAGTCCCAACAGCGGCGCCACGGCGGCGAGCAGCTTGATCAACCCCTGCCAGCGCTCCAGTGCCGGTGTTTCCTTGAGAATGGCCTCGTCCAGTTTGAGTTCGAGGGTATCCAGTTGCTCCAGTCGCGGACGGCTGCCAATGACACCCAACACCCGCCCCAGGGGGTTATCCGTACGCAGTTGGTCCAGATCATCAATCTGCTGATCAACCCGGCGCTGCACCCGATGCAGCCAGGCCAGGCGCCCCAGCGCCAACAACAGGCCCAAGACTCCCAACAACAGAATCACATAACCGACCACGCCACCCTGGTGAATGCGCTCGAGCAGACTCGGAGTCTGCTGCATTTGCGCCAGCACGGTGCCACGGGTCGGGTCCAGATTCAGATCAGCCAGCCCGCTGCGCTGCGCACTGAAATCGTCGATCAAGCCACGTTCGGCTGGCTGTCTGGCGGCCACTTGCAAGTGCCCCTGATCCGGCTGATAGAGCAAGTAATCCTCACCCTGCAATGCTACAAAAGGGCCAACCAGTATGACCGGCAACTGTTGCTGCTGACCATCACGACCGACTACCGTGGTTTCCAGTCGACTGACCCGACCACTGGCATTCATGTCTTCCAGCAGGTGCAGCCAGAACTGCTCGAGGCTGCTGGTGGTCGGGATGTCACGGCTTTCACTGAGCGCATCGAGCTGCTCCAGTCGATGCGGGAAGGCCACATTAAGCTGCGAGTCCAGCCACTGACTGCGCGTGTCGCCGGCGCTCTGACGCACCACGCCGAACAATTCTCCCAGATTGCCACTGCGCTGCTGTAATTGTGCGCGGGCCTCGGCAATAGCCTGCTCCTGTTGCTCAAAAGCGGCGGTCAAACGCTCCGATTCAGCCTTGACGCCGGCCATTGCCTGTTCCGCTTCGCGCAGACGTTGTTGCTGCTGATCGCGCTCAGCGACAAATTGCGCCTCCCGTTCGCGCATCAGTGCCTGCTCGCTACTGCGCAGCTCACGTACCTCGCGCAGCAACTGATCGATGCTCTGCGGCTGTGCGCTGACCAGCAGGGGCATCATTGCCAGACCGATAAAAGCAAGCCAGGTTTTCATTCTGCACCTCGCAGTTCAGTGACAGGCGGCAAGGGCAAACGCAGCATGACCGGGGTCTGTTGCTGACGGGCAATGTTCAAGCCCTGTTCAAGGGTGCGCCGGTAGCTGCTCGGCAAGCCGATCCAGGCACCAGACTGCGGATCCCATACCCCCTGCTCGCGGCCATCCAGCGTCTGGTAAAACAGCATCAAGCGGCCGACGCGAAGAAAATCCACCAAGCGCGACTGTTGATCTTCATCCAGCGTGCCGCGCCAGGCTTCCACGGTGCGGCCGTAATCACTTTCAATCTGATAGGCCTCAATCAACCGCCGAAACTTTTCCGCCACACTGGCATCGGCACGCTGCATCAGAACACGCAACTGCTCGACCCGCGCCGTCCGCTCCTGCATCTGAAAGGGCAAATCCAGAGCGATAAACTGCTCCAGGGTATCGAGCATGCGCTGCATCAAGGGCAACAGTGATTGCTGGGTGCCTTCAATACTGTCCAGCTGGCTCTGCAGACGCTGCAGCTCAGTCTGTTGACTGCTGACCATCTCGGCCAGCCTGGCGTTGTAATCAACCAGTAACTCGCGCTGCAGCAGCGCCTGCCGGTAACGCTGCACCGCTTCCCGCGTAGCATCATCCAGTGCTTCTACACGACGCTGCGAGGCCTCCGCCTCGCGCTGCAACGCCTGACTCTCCGTCAGTGGGCGGTTGATCGGTTCCTGTGCCAACACCATAGCCGGCAAACAGAGCAGCAGTAACACACTGACCGCTTTCATAGGGTCTCCAAAAAGCTTGCCTTCAAAAACAATAAAAGAGAAGCATTATCATTTGTAGCGCTATCAGCGGTCAAGCCAAGACTGCAGCTGTGACAGCCTGTCGCAGTCCGCCAGCGCTTCCCTTGCTCCAGATCAATAACCCACTTCGTTGCCGTCACTACCATAGCCCCATCAACCTACCGCAAGGAGACATCATCCATGTCACGCTTTACTACTCAACTGGCCGCCGGCCTTCTGCTTGCCCCTGCCCTGCTGGCTGCCTCCGTAGTCCAGGCCCACCAGACTGGCGACGCTATCGTCCGTGTTGGCGTGGTTGCCGTTGACCCGCAGGAAAACAGTGGCAACGTCATTGTCGGCGGCGCCAATACCGGGCTGGAAGTGGGCGTCGACAGCAATGTACAGCTGGGCATCACCGGCACTTACATGCTGAGCGATAATCTGGGCATTGGCATCCTGGGCGCCACCCCGTTCAGTCACAGCATCAATCTGAATGGCGTGGGCAAGCTGGCCGATATCAAGCACCTGCCACCGACTGTGACCCTGCAATATTTCCCTATGGCTGCCGGCTCAGTCCTGCAGCCCTATGTTGGCGCTGGTCTGAACTACACCACCTTCTTCAGCGAAGACTTTACCTCGTCCAGCGAGGCCGGTGGCTTCAGTGGCTTGTCACTCAGCGACTCCTGGGGGCTGGCGCTGGAAGCGGGCGTGGATTACAAGTTGTCCGAGAAAATGCTGCTTAACGCCTCGGTCTGGTATGTTGATATCGAGACAGAGGCCACCTTCAGGCTCAACGGCGTGAAGAGCAAGGTCGACGTCGAGATTGATCCGATGGTTTACATGGTCAGCCTTGGCTACATGTTCTGAGCGTCTGTCACACAAACCGAAACGGCCGCTTATGCGGCCGTTTTCGCTTTCAACACATTATTAGTCGAACTGCCTGAGTAGCTCGGACAGTTGGCTGCGCCAGGCCCGCGGCTTGATGCCGAAACTCATCAGCACTCGGCGGGACGCCAATGCCGCGTTTTGCGGCTCCCAGGCCGTATCGGTTTGCTGATCAAAGGGAACTGATCGGATCAACGGGTCATGGTCCAGTCGCTTACTGGCCATCAACTCCTGGGCCAGACTTTTGGCAAAGCTGATCCAGCTGGATACTTCACTGCTGCCGTAGTGATAGACACCATACAAGGGTGCGGCACAATCCAGCTGCTTCAGCAGCGCCATGATAACCCGCGCCGCATCGGCCACGGGCGTTGGGTTGCCGCGCCATTCTTCCGCGAGCAAGACCGGCTGTTTGCTGCACAATTGGCCGATCAACTTGCCCAGTTGCCCGTCAGCAGAACTGTCCAGCAGCCAACTCAGGCGCAACAGCAGGTGGCGCTCACAGCTGGCCTGCAACCGGCCCTCCAACTCACCTTGCAGTTTGCCAAGGGCATCTCCCGGTGCCAACTCGTCCTTTTCCACATAGGGACTTTGCTTCAGACCGTCAAACACACGGGCACTGGACAGCTGCAATAGCAGTGTGTGTCGCTCGGCACATTGCTTGATCAGCACAAGATTGAAATCGCGGATGCACGCCAGCGTGGCATCGTCGCAACTGCCCAGCTGAAACTGCTCATGGCAGTAAGTCAGATTAACCACGCAATCCGGCCTGTGCGCAGCAAAGAGCGCGGCCAGCTCAGACGACTGCCAGCCGCCGACCGGGGTTTCCGGTGCAGCAACAGCTATCCCGTCCTGGGCGGCCAGTTGCACGACAGCCTGCCCCAGAAGGCTGTCTGCACCCAGCAGCATGATGCGCATCCGCATGCCGTTTTCCTGATTACGTGTTAGTTGATAGACACACATTGTGCAGTGACTGCGCGCCGACGTCACGCCCCCTGAATGCTCAGGTGTAACTGATCATCGACTGGCGCTCATTGCTATCCAGATGCGGCACCGTATTGAAGCTGCTCAGACGCATGTTGTGGCTATTGAAGACACAGTGAATCAGCGCCGTGTTACGGGTCTGCAGATTCAGCTCAACCATGGTTTCGCTGGGCGCCTGCAGCAGCTGCCGAACCAGCATGGCAATCGCACCGCCGGAACTGACCGCAAGCAGACGCTTGCCTTTGTACTGCTGTTGTATATGTGCGCGGACCGAGTCAAGCCGATGCTCAAAGTGCTCCCAGGTTTCCGGCAGGTCACCCTGCAGCTCGCCGCGCGACCACAGCACGATGGCGCGCTTTAAGCGCTTGAAAAAGTCTGCCACGGCCGGCTTGTCGGGTAAGGCTTCAGCCGGGAACTGCGCCAGATAGGCATGCAGTATGGCGTGAAAATCGAATTCGTTGAGTTCCCGAAACACCTCAAAGCGCACAGCATCCAGGCCCAGGCCAGCACAGATGCCTTCGGCGGTTTCCCGGTGGCGCACCATGTCGCCAGTCAGTATGTGGTCAAACTGCATGTTGCGCTGCTGGAAATACTCCCCCAGCAGACGCGCCTGCTGATGGCCGAGGGGTGAAAGCTGGTCATAATTGCTTGAGCCAAAGGAAGCTTGGCCATGGCGCACAAAGTAGATCTCGGACATCAGATAATCGTCCTTGCTGTAGACAAAATAAAACCCGGCGGGCGGGATGAAGAACCATCCTCGACCAAACCGGGTTTAGCGAACAGCGTTATCTCAGAACGGAATATCGTCATCAAAGCTGTCGTAATCCGGAGCAGCCTGTTGCGGTGCCTGCTGAGCCGGTTGCGGCGCCGACTGCGGGGCCGGGCGCTGCTGCTGCGGACGGCTTTGACCTGCCGCCTGTTCGCCGCCACCAGGACGGCCATCCAGCAGCTGCATCTGACCGCCCATATCTACCACCACCTCAGTGGTGTAGCGCTTGACGCCATCCTTTTCCCATTCGCGGGTTTGCAGGCGACCTTCAATATACATTTTCGAGCCCTTGCGCACGTACTCGCCAACCACCTCGGCAATGCGGCCAAAGAACACTATCCGATGCCATTCCGTGCGTTCCTGCTGCTGCCCGGTCTGCTTGTCCTTCCAGCTGTCGCTGGTGGCGAGGGTGACGTTGGCAACGGCATTACCATTGGGCAGGTAGCGGACTTCGGGGTCACCCCCAACGTTACCAATCAGAATTACTTTGTTGACGCCTCTGGCCATTATTCTTCTCCTGATATGCGGGACGGGCTCAGACCGGATTGACAACCCGGTCCAGGGCCTGAGCATCCAGCACCTGTGAATCGACTTTTAAATAGACGGCGACCTCTTCGGCCACCACCACCGCTTCCACTACCCCCGGCACCGCCAGAATCCGCTGAGGCAAGGCCTGATCCCCAAGCAAATGGGCAGCCAAAGGCATACGATAACTTGTCACATAGGGCGGTTCGCCCATGGTAACACCAATCACCCACCATGAAAGCGCCAGCAGCATGCAGCAGAGGAAAACCCCGCCCACGCCCCAGACCCCGAACACCGCACCACCGAGCACGCCGCCCAGAGCGGCACCTGCAAACTGACTGGTGGAATAAATCCCCATGGCCGTCCCCTTGGCGCCAGCCGGTGCAATCTTGCTCAACAGCGAGGGCATGGTCGCCTCAAGCAGGTTAAAGCCAACAAAGAACAGCACAATCGCCGCCACCAGCCAGGGCAAGGACGACGTGCTAAGCCACAGAACCGGTTGCACCAGGGCCAACAGCAGAATGGCACCCAGGACCACACGCTTCACCTGACGCTGGCGTTCGGCGTAAATAATGAACGGCACCATGGCAAAAAATGACAATAACAAGGCGGCCAGATATACCCACCAATGTTCCTCGCGGGGTAACCCGGCCTGTTCCTGCAAGGCCAGGGGGATGGCAACAAAACTGGCCATCAGAATGGCGTGCAGTACCGCTATACCGTAATTGAGTCGCAGCAGATCTGCATTATGCAGACTAGCCATAAAGGCACCCTTGGCCACGCCAGCCTCACGGTGCGGAAAAGCCATGGTCGGATTGGGCACCACCCAGAGCACCAGTACGATACCTATCAGAGCCAACAGGCTTGTGACCAGAAACACCCCCTGCAGCCCGGCCATGCCAGCAATAACCGGTCCGGCCACCATGGCCACGGCAAAGGACAGACCGATACTCATACCGATCAAAGCCATGGCCTTGGTCCGATGCTGCTCACGGGTCAGGTCGGCGACCAGGGCCATGACCGCCGCCGCAATAGCACCGGCACCCTGCAGAATACGACCTGCAATTACTCCGGCCATGCTGTCGGCTTGCGCCGCCAGCAAACCACCCAGGGCAAACAGAACCAGTCCGCCGATAATCACCGGCTTGCGGCCAATGCGATCCGACAGCATGCCAAAGGGAATTTGCAGAAACGCCTGGGTCAGGCCATACGCACCAATAGCGATACCGATCAGCAGCGGTGTTGCGCCGCTCAAGCTATCACTGTAGGTGGCCAGTACCGGCAGGACCATGAACAGCCCAAGCATGCGAAAGGCAAATACGGCCGCCAGCGAGCTGGCGGCGCGCTGCTCGGCTGATGTCATTCTGTCGGCCTGAGGCATGATGGGTCCTGATTCTGGAAAAGCGCGAATTCTAGCACGCTTCATTCGCTCGGACAGTGGCTGTCCACCCGCGGTTACCGACACGTCTGGTTGCAAAGCGGCGCGCGAATAACCGGATTGAGGTCATGTGGCTTTTGCCGGTGTTGGCGTCGACAACGTATACTATGCGGCTTTGCTGGCTGCCGGGTAAATGTACTGTGGATACCATCCTGATTCGTGGGGCTCGCACCCACAACCTGAAGAACATTGACCTCGATCTGCCGCGCGACAAGCTGATTGTGATTACCGGGCTGTCCGGGTCCGGCAAGTCCTCACTGGCCTTTGACACGCTTTACGCTGAAGGCCAGCGCCGCTATGTGGAATCGCTCTCGGCTTACGCCAGGCAGTTCCTGTCGATGATGGAAAAGCCCGATGTCGATCATATCGAAGGCCTGTCTCCAGCGATTTCCATCGAACAGAAGTCCACTTCGCACAACCCACGCTCCACGGTCGGCACCATCACCGAGATCTACGACTACCTGCGCCTGCTATTTGCCCGGGTCGGTATTCCACGCTGCCCGGACCATGACCTGCCGCTGGCGGCACAAACCGTCAGCCAGATGGTGGATCAGGCACTGGCCTTGCCCGAGGGCAGCAAGCTGATGCTGCTGGCACCTGTGATGCGCGAACGCAAGGGTGAGCATCTGGCGCTGTTTGACGAGCTGCGTGCTCAGGGTTTCGTGCGTGCCCGCATCAACGGCCGCATCCATGATCTGGACGAAGCCCCGGCACTGGAAAAAAACCGCAAGCACACCATCGAAGTGGTGGTTGACCGCTTCAAGGTACGTGAAGACCTGCAACAGCGGCTGGCGGAATCCTTTGAAACCGCACTGAACCTGGCTGACGGCATCGCCATCATTGCCCCCATGGATGGCCAAGAAGGCGAGGAACTGACCTTCAGCGCGCGCTTTGCCTGCCCGCAGTGCGGCCATTCGATCAGTGAGCTGGAACCCAAGCTGTTCTCCTTCAACAACCCCGCCGGCGCTTGCCCTACCTGCGACGGCCTGGGCGTCAAACAGTTCTTTGATACCCGACGGCTGGTCAACAGCGAGCTGACCCTGGCGGAGGGTGCGATACGCGGCTGGGACCGACGCAATGTCTACTACTTCCAGATGCTCAGCTCACTGGCCGACCACTATGGTATGTCACTGGACATTCCCTTTGCCGATCTTGACCCCAAGCATCAGCAGAAGGTACTGCACGGCACCGGCACCGAGCTGGTCAGCTTTCGTTACCTGAATGACCGCGGCGATATCGTCAAGCGTGAGCACCCCTTCGAAGGCATTGTGCCCAATCTTGAGCGCCGTTATCGCGAGACAGAGTCACAAAGCGTGCGTGAAGAGCTGGCCAAGTATCTGAGTACGCAGCCCTGCCCATCTTGCAGTGGCAGCCGCCTGCGCCGCGAAGCCCGTCACGTGTTTATCGATGGTCGTAACCTGCCTGGCGTCACCACGCTGCCGGTCGGTGAGGCCGCCGAGTATTTCAGTCAACTGCACCTGGACGGCAGCCGCGGTGATATTGCTGAAAAGATTCTCAAGGAAATCCGCGCGCGCCTGATGTTCCTGGTCAATGTCGGGCTGGATTACCTGTCGCTGGATCGCAGTGCAGATACCCTTTCAGGCGGTGAAGCCCAACGTATCCGTCTGGCCAGCCAGATTGGTGCGGGTCTGGTCGGCGTCATGTACATCCTAGATGAGCCCTCGATTGGTCTACATCAACGGGATAACGAGCGTCTGTTATCGACCCTGATTCACCTGCGCGACCTAGGCAATACAGTTATCGTCGTTGAGCATGACGAAGATGCCATTCGCCTGGCCGACTATGTGGTGGATATTGGTCCCGGAGCTGGCGTACATGGCGGCCAGATTGTCGCCCATGGCACGGCTGAAGAGGTCATGAACAACCCGGCCTCGCTGACCGGCAAGTACCTGTCCGGCAAGGTCAAGATTCCCGTCCCGGCCAAGCGCAACGCGCCGAAAAAAGACAAGTGGCTGAAGCTGCACGGTGCCTGTGGCAACAACCTGCACAAGGTCAATCTGGATATTCCGGTTGGCCTGATGACCTGCGTCACCGGGGTCTCCGGTTCGGGCAAATCAACCCTGATCAACAACACTCTGTACCCGATTACCGCCACAGCCCTGAATGGTGCGACGACCCTCGAAGCCGCGCCCTATGAGAGCTTCGACGGCATGCAGCACATTGACAAGGTAGTGGATATTGACCAGAGCCCGATCGGCCGCACACCGCGCTCCAACCCGGCTACCTATACCGGACTCTTCACCCCGATTCGTGAGCTCTTTGCCGGCACCCAGGAAGCCCGCTCGCGTGGCTACAAGGCGGGCCGCTTCTCTTTCAATGTCAAGGGCGGACGCTGTGAAGCCTGTCAGGGCGATGGCCTGATCAAGGTCGAAATGCACTTCCTGCCGGACATCTATGTGCCCTGCGATGTCTGCAAAAGCAAGCGCTACAATCGCGAAACCCTGGAAATCAAATACAAGGGCAAGAATATCCATGAGGTTCTGGAGTTCACCATCGAGGAAGCCCGCGAGTTCTTCGATGCTGTCCCAGCGCTGGCGCGCAAGCTGCAGACCCTGATTGATGTGGGCCTGTCCTACATTCGCCTTGGCCAGTCAGCCACGACCCTGTCCGGTGGTGAAGCACAACGCGTCAAGCTGGCCCGCGAGTTGTCCAAGCGCGATACCGGCAAGACGCTATACATCCTCGATGAGCCCACTACCGGGCTGCACTTTGCCGATATTCAACAGTTGCTCGACGTACTGCACCGCTTGCGCGACCACGGTAATACGCTGGTGGTTATCGAGCACAACCTCGATGTGATCAAGACTGCTGACTGGCTGGTTGACCTCGGACCCGAGGGTGGCTCGAAGGGCGGCTACATTATTGCGACCGGAACGCCGGAGCATGTCTGTACTATCGAGGCATCCTACACCGGCAAGTTCCTAGGGCCTTTGCTTGAGCGAGATCGCGACTAAATCCATAAGCTGCAAGCTGCAAGCTGCAAGCTGCAAGCACAATTATAGGCTGGGCTTTGGGCTTTGGGCTTTGGGCTTTGGGCTTTGGGCTTTGGATTTAAGCTTGAGGCTTGAAGCTTGAGGCTCAGCGCTAGCGCTGCTGAAGGCACAAAAAAACCGGACACAAGGTCCGGTTTTTTCTAACGCGTTGCTATCACTCTTCGCTGGCAGCAGCCAGGTCAGGGCGATCAACCAGCTCGACGTAGGCCATGGGCGCAGCATCACCAGCGCGGAAACCGCACTTGAGGATACGCACATACCCGCCGGGACGGTCTGCATAACGCTTGCCCAGGTCATTGAACAGCTTGCCAACAGCTTCTTTGCTGCGGGTGCGGTCAAATGCCAGACGGCGATTGGCGACTGTATCTTCCTTCGCCAGGGTGATCAGAGGCTCGGCTACACGGCGCAATTCCTTGGCCTTGGGCAGAGTGGTTTTGATCAGTTCGTTCGCGAACAGCGACACCGCCATGTTCTGGAACATGGCCTTACGGTGTGAGCTGGTCCGACTCAGGTGACGACCACTTTTACGATGACGCATCTCTCAATTCCTCGGTGTCGAGACGATTAGGCCGAAACCTTGTCGTCCTTCTTCAAGCTTGCAGGCGGCCAGTTGTCCAGACGCATACCCAGTGACAGACCACGTGAGGCCAGAACATCCTTGATCTCTGTCAGGGACTTCTTGCCCAGGTTCGGGGTCTTCAGCAACTCCACTTCGGTACGCTGGATCAGATCGCCAATATAGTAAATATTTTCGGCCTTCAGACAGTTGGCTGAACGTACTGTCAGCTCAAGGTCATCTACCGGACGCAACAGGATCGGATCAATTTCGTCTTCCTGCTGCTCAACAACAGGCTCGTTGTCACCTTTCAGGTCAACGAAGGCGGCCAGCTGCTGTTGCAGAATGGTCGCTGCACGACGGATAGCTTCTTCAGCATCCAGCGTACCGTTGGTTTCCAGATCGATAACCAGCTTGTCCAGGTTGGTACGCTGCTCAACACGCGCGCTTTCAACAACATAGGCCACGCGGCGAACCGGGGTATAAGTCGCATCAAGCTGCAGACGGCCAATCGAACGACTTTCATCGTCATCGGACTGACGCGCATCAGCAGGCTCATAACCACGGCCACGGGCCACGGTCAGTTTCATGCTCAGCGAACCGTTGTCAGACAAGGTTGCAATCAGGTGATCAGGGTTGATGATCTCGACATCGTGATCCAGCTGAATATCAGCTGCAGTCACCTGGCCCGGACCTTTTTTGGTCAGGGTCAGGGTCACATGATCGCGGCCATGCATCTTGATCGCCAACCCTTTCAGGTTGAGCAGGATCTCGATGACATCTTCCTGAACACCTTCAATGGCGCTGTATTCATGCAAAACGCCGTCGATTTCCGCCTCTACCACAGCACAACCGGGCATGGAGGAGAGCAGGATGCGACGCAACGCATTGCCCAGGGTATGACCAAAACCACGCTCCAAAGGCTCAAGAGTGATCTTGGCACGTGTGGGTGAGGTTTCCTGTACGTCAATATGACGCGGTGTTAGAAACTCGGTAACCGAACTTTGCATGGGGGCACCTTTTGCTGTCTGTCACTTACTTGGAGTAGAGCTCGACGATCAGGTTTTCGTTGATGTCGGCATACAGATCACTCCGTGAGGGCAGGCTTTTAAAGACACCTTCCTTCTTGGCTGAATCAACTTCCAACCACTCGGCTTGACCGCGCTGGGCAGCAAGTTCCAGAGAGCTGTTGATTCGCAACTGGTTCTTGGCCTTTTCACGCACGGCAACAACATCACCGGGAGAAACCAGGTAAGAAGCAATGTTCACAGTCTTGCCGTTAACGCTGATTGCCTTGTGGGACACCAACTGGCGCGACTCGGAACGGGTTGCACCAAAGCCCATACGGTATACAACGTTATCAAGACGACGCTCGAGCAGTTGCAGCAGGTTCTCGCCGGTTGCGCCCTTCAGACGGGCAGCTTCCTTGTAATAGTTGCTGAACTGACGCTCAAGAACGCCATAGATGCGACGTACTTTTTGTTTCTCGCGCAGCTGGGTGCCGTACTCTGAGAGACGACCACGACGCTGACCATGCACACCAGGAGGGGTTTCCAGGTTGCACTTTGACTCGAGGGCGCGGGCGCCGCTCTTGAGGAACAGGTCAGTGCCTTCGCGACGAGACAGTTTACACTTGGGACCAATATATCTAGCCATTTCCGTCTCCTGGTTACACGCGGCGCTTTTTAGGCGGGCGACAGCCGTTATGTGGGATGGGGGTGACATCGGTGATGCCGCTGATCTTGTAACCACAAGAGTTCAGCGCACGCACAGCCGATTCACGACCCGGGCCTGGGCCCTTCACATTAACGTCGAGGTTTTTCAAGCCGTATTCCAAAGCAGCCTGACCAGCACGCTCCGCTGCAACCTGAGCAGCAAAGGGGGTGCTTTTACGCGAACCACGGAAACCGGAACCACCAGAAGTCGCCCAGCTCAGAGCGTTGCCCTGACGGTCGGTAATGGTAATGATGGTGTTGTTGAAAGATGCATGGATGTGGGCGATCCCATCAACCACCGTCTTTTTTACTTTCTTACGTACACGAGCAGCAGGCTTAGCCATATCTGTATATTCCTTCGCGATTACTTACGGATCGGCTTGCGCGGACCCTTACGGGTACGAGCATTGGTCTTGGTGCGCTGACCGCGGACCGGCAGGCCCTTACGGTGACGCAGACCACGGTAGCAACCGAGATCCATGAGACGCTTGACGTTCATGTTGATCGCACGACGCAGGTCACCTTCAGTGTTCGACTTGCCCACTTCGGTGCGCAGCAGATCAACCTGCTCCTCGCTGAGATCCTTGATTTTTGCTTCTGGCGCAATGCCAGTCGCGGCACAGATTTGCTGTGCCTTGGTTTGACCGATACCAAAGATATAGGTCAAAGAGATAACAGTATGTTTGTTATCCGGGATGTTGACGCCTGCAATACGGGCCATCCAAATTTACTCCGTCTGACAGCTACCTGACTCAACCAAAAGTTCACAGGTTGTGTGAAAAAGGGTGCAGTAGGGTAGCGCTAACAAATATAAAAATCAACCACCCGACCATTAATTGGCCGGGTGGCGGTTATCCTGAGACGTAGTCGACAATCAGAGCGGTTAGGGAATTAACCCTGGCGCTGCTTGTGACGGGGCTCAGCTGCACAAATCACACGAACGCTACCATTGCGACGGATGATCTTGCAGTTACGGCAAAGCTTCTTGACCGATGCTCCAACTTTCATAACTGACTCCTAGAACCTGTCAGCTCAGCGCAGCATATTGCTGCCGCCATAGCCTTTGAGGTTGGACTTTTTCAAAAGAGACTCGTACTGCTGAGAAACGAGGTGCGATTGTACTTGTGACATGAAGTCCATCACAACCACAACAACGATCAACAGTGAAGTTCCACCCAGATAGAAGGGCACATTGGCCGATACCACCAGGAACTGCGGCAACAAACACACCGCGGTCATGTACAGGGCTCCGAACATGGTCAGGCGTGTCAACACACCATCAATGTATCGGGCTGACTGCTCACCCGGACGAATACCCGGAATGAAAGCACCTGACTTCTTGAGATTTTCGGCCACATCCTTCGGGTTGAACATCAAGGCTGTATAGAAGAAGCAGAAGAAAATGATCCCCGCACTAAACAGAATGATATTCAGAGGCTGACCAGGAGCCAGAGACTGGGAGATGCTTTGCAGCCAACCCAAACCCTCGCCTTGACCAAACCAGGTACCCAATGATGCTGGGAACAGCAATATGCTGCTGGCGAAAATTGCCGGAATAACACCGGCCATATTGACCTTGAGGGGCAAATGACTGGTTTGAGCGGCAAACACCTTGCGACCCTGTTGGCGCTTGGCATAGTTGACGGTAATACGTCTCTGGCCACGCTCGACAAAGACCACAAAGGCAATCAACGCGACTGCCAGGAAGGCGATTGTAATCAAGGCAAAGATGTTGATATCACCCTGACGGGCCGCTTCGAAAGACTGACCAACAGCACTCGGCAGACCTGCAACAATACCGGCAAAAATCAGCATCGAAATACCGTTACCAATACCGCGCTCGGTAATCTGCTCACCCAGCCACATCATGAACATGGCGCCCGATACGAAGGTGGTAACCGCAATAAAGTAGAAACCAAACCCGGTATTGAAAGCCACGCCCTGACTGGCCAGGCCCACAGACATGCCGATGGCCTGAATGAAGGCAAGAACCAATGTCAGGTAACGCGTGTACTGGCTGATCTTGCGTCGACCAGACTCACCTTCCTTCTTCAGCTGTTCCAGGGTGGGATTCACTGCCGTCATCAGCTGCATGATAATCGATGCAGAAATGTACGGCATGATGCCCAGAGCGAAGATACTCATCCGCTCCAGGGCACCACCCGAAAACATGTTGAACAGGCTAAGTATGGTGCCCTCATTCTGTCTGAACAGATCAGCCAGACGATCAGGGTTGATACCAGGGACCGGGATATGCGCCCCGATCCGGTACACGATGATCGCCAGGAACAGAAAGCGCAAGCGCCCCCACAATTCCGTTAGGCCGCCTTGCTTGATTCCTGAGAGAGCGCCTTGCTTAGCCATTTATTCCTCGTACTTGCCGCCAGCTGCTTCAATTGCTGCACGCGCACCTTTGGTGGCCATCAGCCCTTTGACATTGACCGCTTTGGTCACGTCGCCAGAGAGGACGATCTTGGCACGTACAAACTTGTTGCCAATGATATTGGCATCCTTGAGCGCCTGCAGGTCAATGACGTCAACGTCCAGCTTGTTCAGCTCACTGGTACGAATTTCGGCAGTTACCATGGCAATCTTGGAGGTAAAACCAAACTTTGGCAGACGGCGGTGCAAAGGCTGCTGACCACCCTCGAAACCAGGGGCTACTGTGCCACCGGAACGAGAAGTCAAACCCTTGTGGCCGCGACCAGCGGTCTTACCCAGGCCGCTACCGATACCGCGACCGACGCGATGCTTCTCGCGACGGGCGCCCGGTGCGGAACGCAGATCATTCAGTTTCATGTCTTAACCCTCTACCCGAACCATGTAGGAGACCTTGTTGATCATCCCACGAACGGCTGGCGTATCTTCGACCTCGACAGTGTGGCCGATGCGACGCAGACCCAGACCCTTGACACAGAGTTTGTGGTTCGGCAGACGTCCGACGACGCTCTTGAACAGGGTCACTTTAATTGTTGCGTTAGCCATGTCAGCTTACCCCACGATGTCTTCGACGGTCTTGCCACGCTTGGCCGCAACAGACTCGGGCGACTGCATGGATTTCAGGCCCTTGTATGTGGCCTGAACGACGTTGACCGGATTAGTGGAACCGTAACATTTGGCCAGTACGTTATGTACGCCAGCTGCTTCGAGGACGGCACGCATGGCACCACCGGCGATAACACCGGTACCCTCGGAAGCAGGCTGCATGTATACCTTGGAGGCACCATGAGCAGCCTTGACCGGGTACTGCAAAGTGGTCCCGTTAAGGTCCACCTGGATCATGTTACGACGTGCAGCTTCCATGGCCTTCTGGATTGCAGCAGGCACTTCACGCGCCTTGCCACGACCAAAACCCACGCGACCTTTGCCATCGCCGACTACAGTCAGTGCGGTGAAAGCGAAGATACGACCGCCTTTTACTACCTTGGCAACGCGGTTTACCTGAACCAGTTTCTCAATGTAACCTTCGTCGCGCTTTTGCTCGAAATTAGCCATAGCTCTACCCTTAGAATTCCAGCCCGCCTTCACGAGCGGCGTCGGCAAGCGCTTTCACGCGGCCATGATACTTGAAGCCGGAACGGTCGAAGGAGACCTGAGTTACACCGGCGGCCTTGGCGCGCTCTGCAACCAGCAGACCGACTTTCTTGGCAGCTTCGATATTGCCCGTGCTGCCACCACTGCGCAGACTGGCGTCCAGCGTGGAAGCGCTGGCCAGAACCTTGGCGCCATCAGCCGAGATCACTTGTGCGTACATGTGCTGCGAAGAACGGTACACGCACAGACGTACGGCTTCCAGCTCGCGCTGCTTGAGACGCGAACGGCGAGCGCGACGGAGACGAATAACTTTTTTATCGCTCATTTTGCTATGCCCTACTTCTTCTTGGCTTCTTTACGACGCACGATCTCATCGGCGTAGCGAACACCCTTGCCCTTATAGGGTTCGGGACGACGGAAATCACGAATTTCCGCGGCTACCTGGCCGACCAGCTGTTTGTCGATACCTTTGATGATGATGTCAGTCTGACTCGGAGTTTCGGCAGTAACGCCATCCGGCAGCTGGTATTCGATGGGATGGGAGTAGCCCAGCGCCAGGGACAGAGTCTGCCCTTTGGCTTGTGCCTTGTAACCCACACCAACGAGTTGCAGCTTGCGCTCGAAACCTTGAGACACACCAACAACCATGTTGTTGACCAGGGCGCGGGTTGTACCGGCCATGGCCATGTTGACGCTGCCAGCACGGGCGGCAAAGCGCAGCTCGCCATCTTCCTGGACAACCTCAACCTGAGGGTGCAGGTTCAGATCCAGGCTGCCTTTGGCGCCTTTGATCGAGAGTTCCTGACCGTTCAGTTTAACTTCTACACCCTGTGGTAATTTGACAGGGTTCTTAGCGACGCGAGACATCGTAACCCCCTATCAGAATACGGTACAGAGCACTTCACCGCCGATACCGGCAGCGCGAGCAGCACGATCAGTCATCACACCCTTGTTGGTGGAGACAATCGACACGCCCAATCCACCCTTGACCTTAGGAATCTGGTCAACGGACTTGTACTGGCGCAGACCGGGACGGCTTAAGCGCTTGATATCTTCAATTACCGGCCTGCCCTCGAAGTACTTCAGCTCGATAGACAGAACAGGCTTTGCATCGCCCTGTACGTCATAACCGGCTACGTAACCTTCTTCTTTCAATACTTTGGCGACAGCCACCTTCAGCTTTGCCGAGGGCATGCTGACACTGGACTTTTCAGCCATCTGGGCATTACGGATGCGGGTCAGCATATCTGCTAACGGGTCCTGCATACTCATGGGCTTTGTGCTCCTGAAACTGAGTAATTAAGGTCTGGTTTACCAGCTGGCTTTAACCAGACCGGGGACGTCACCGCGCATAGCTGCTTCACGCAACTTGATACGGCTCAGGCCAAACTTGCGATATACACCGTGCGGACGACCAGTGATGCGGCAGCGGTTACGCTGACGAACCGGGCTGGCATCGCGCGGCAGTTTCTGAAGGGCGACCTGGGCGGACCAGCGCTCTTCGACTGAAGCATTTACGTTACCGATGGTGGCCTTGAGCTCGGCGCGCTTGGCGGCGAACTTGGCAACCAGGCGGCTACGCTTGGCTTCACGATTCTTCATACTGACTTTAGCCATGACCTACTCCTAGTTACGGAACGGGAATTTGAATGCACGCAGCAGAGCGCGGCCTTCATCGTCCGTCCGTGCAGTTGTGGTCAAGGTAATGTCCAGACCACGCAGGGCATCGATCTTGTCGTAATCGATTTCCGGGAAAATGATCTGTTCCTTGACGCCCATGCTGTAGTTGCCACGACCATCAAAGGACTTGGCATTCAGGCCACGGAAGTCACGAACGCGTGGCAGGGAAATCGCCAGCAGACGGTCCAGGAATTCATACATCTGCTCACGACGCAGAGTCACCTTGACACCAATCGGCCAACCGTCACGAATCTTGAAGCCGGCAATCGACTTGCGAGCGTAAGTGACGATGCCCTTGCGACCGGAAATCTTCTCCAGGTCAGCCAGTGCGTTTTCGATGATCTTTTTGTCGCCAACAGCTTCACCAAGACCCATGTTAAGGGTGATTTTGGTGATTTTCGGTACTTCCATCACGTTCTTCAGGCCCAATTCTTCCTTGAGCTGTGGAACGAGAGTAGTCCGGTAGTGTTCTTTCAATCTTGCCATGGTAAGCACCTAGATTCTCAAGCGTCGACGGCTTTTTGGGTCGACTTGAAAATACGAACCTTCTTACCGTCTTCGACCTTGAAGCCGACGCGGTCGGCCTTGCTGGTCTCAGGGTTGAAGATTGCCACGTTGGAGACGTGGATTGGCGCCTCCTTTTCAACAATACCGCCTTGCGAACCAGCCATGGGATTTGGCTTGGTGTGCCGCTTGATAATGTTGACGCCGGAAATCAGCAGACGCTGATCAGCCAGGACCTTGAGGACCTTGCCGCGCTTGCCTTTATCCTTGCCGGCGATGACGATAACGTCGTCTTCACGTTTAATCTTTTGCATGACCGGGCTCCTTACAGCACTTCGGGCGCGAGGGATACGATCTTCATGAACTGCTCATTACGCAGTTCACGTGTCACTGGCCCAAAGATGCGGGTACCGATCGGCTCATTCTTGTTATTGAGCAGAACGGCGGCGTTGCCATCGAAACGGATCAGCGAACCGTCGGTACGGCGTACGCCGTGACGAGTACGCACGATGACCGCGTTGAGCACCTGGCCTTTCTTTACCTTACCGCGTGGAATCGCTTCCTTGACGGTAACTTTGATGATATCGCCAATGCCGGCGTAGCGACGGTGAGAACCGCCCAGAACCTTGATACACATAACGCGACGTGCACCACTGTTATCAGCCACTTCCAGCATGGATTGAGTCTGAATCATAACTTTCTCCGACCCTTGAAAATTCCGCTAAACGCGCGGGGCTTATACTTGCGCCGCGCGCTCGTCGATCTGCACCAGGGTCCAGCTCTTGGTTTTGGCCAAGGGACGGGTTTCCTTAATGGTGACGGTATCGCCGATGCGGCATTCGTTGTTCTCATCGTGCGCGTGCAACTTGGTCGAGCGCTTCACGTACTTGCCGTACAGTGGGTGCTTAACCTGACGCTCGATGAGCACGGTGATGGTTTTATCCATCTTGTCACTGACCACGCGGCCAGTAACGCTACTAACTGTTTTGGTCTCGGCCATGATCACTTACCACCTTTCTGGTTGAGCACGGTCTTGACTCGAGCAATATCACGCTTGGCCTGCTTCAGCAGGTGGCTCTGACCGAGTTGACCGGTTGCCTTCTGCATGCGCAGATTGAACTGGTCGCGCAGCAGGGTGAGCAGCTGCTCGTTCAGCTGCTCGGCAGATTTTTCACGAAGTTCTGTCGCTTTCATCACATCACCGTCCGCTTAACAAAGGTGGTAGCGAGAGGCAGCTTGGCAGCGGCCAGGGCAAATGCCTCGCGCGCCAGCTCTTCGGAAACACCTTCAATCTCATACAGGACTTTGCCAGGCTTGATCTGGGCAACCCAGTACTCGACATTACCCTTACCTTTACCCATCCGAACTTCCAACGGTTTCTTGGAGATTGGCTTGTCAGGGAAAACACGGATCCAGATCTTACCGCCACGTTTAACGTGACGGGTCAAGGCACGACGTGCTGCCTCGATCTGACGCGCGGTCAGACGACCACGACCCACAGCTTTCAGTGCGTATTCGCCAAAGCTCACCTTACTACCGCGCAATGCCAGGCCACGGTTGTGGCCGGTCATCTGCTTGCGGAACTTCGTACGCTTGGGTTGTAACATGTGCGTACCCCTTACTTAGCAGCTTTTTTCTTGGGAGCGGCAGTTTTGGTTTCTTCGGGCATACCACCAATAATCTCGCCCTTGAAGATCCAAACCTTGACGCCAATCACACCGTATGTGGTGTGGGCTTCAGCCGTTGCGTAATCGATGTCGGCGCGCAGGGTGTGCAGTGGCACACGACCTTCGCGGTACCATTCGGTACGGGCGATTTCGGCGCCGCCGAGACGGCCGCTAACCTGAATCTTGATACCCTTGGCACCAATCCGCATGGCGTTCTGTACGGCGCGCTTCATGGCACGACGGAACATCACACGACGCTCGAGCTGCTGAGCAACGCTTTGTGCTACCAGGGCACCGTCGAGTTCCGGCTTGCGGATTTCTTCGATGTTGATGTGCACAGGCACGCCCATCTGCTTGGTCAATTCCTGACGCAGCTTCTCGACATCCTCGCCCTTCTTGCCAATCACGATACCCGGACGGGCAGTGTGAATGGTGATCTTGGCGGTTTGTGCCGGGCGCTGAATATCAACGCGGCTGACCGAAGCAGCTTTCAACTTGTCCTGAACGTACGCACGTACTTTCAGATCTGTATTCAGATAGTCCGCATAGGTGCGGCCTTCTGCGTACCACACCGAAGTGTGTTGTTTAACAATACCGAGGCGAATGCCTGTCGGATGTACTTTCTGACCCATGTGATCGACTCCTACTTGTCAGCAACCTTGACCGTGATATGACAAGACCGCTTAACGATGCGATCAGCGCGGCCTTTGGCACGCGGCATGATGCGCTTCAGAGAGCGACCCTCGTTGACAAACACGGTGGACACCTTCAGGTCATCCACGTCTGCGCCATCATTGTGTTCGGCGTTGGCAATAGCCGACTCGAGCACTTTCTTGATGACTTCAGCGGCCTTCTTGTTGCTGAATTTCAGCAGGTTCAGGGCCTCATCCACTTTCTTCCCGCGGATCTGGTCGGCAACCAAACGCGCTTTCTGGGCAGAGAGGCGGGCGCCTTTATGTGTAGCGGCAACTTCCATCTTCCTAACCCCTTAGCGCTTGGCTTTCTTGTCTGCAGCGTGACCTTTGTAGGTACGCGTTGCAGAGAATTCGCCTAACTTGTGGCCGACCATGTCTTCGGAAATGATGACCGGTACATGCTGACGACCGTTGTGTACTGCGATGGTCAAACCAACCATCTGCGGCAGAACCATGGAACGGCGCGACCAAGTCTTGATTGGCTTGCGATCGTTCTTTTCTGCTGCAACTTCGACCTTCTTCAACAGGTGAAGATCGATAAAAGGACCTTTCTTGAGAGAACGCGGCACTGTCGTATCCCCTTACTTGCTGCGGCGACGGACAATCATCTTGTCTGTGCGCTTGTTGGACCGAGTCTTGGCACCCTTGGTCGGGAAGCCCCATGGCGATACCGGGTGACGACCACCGGAGGTACGACCTTCACCACCACCGTGCGGGTGATCTACCGGGTTCATGGCAACACCACGAACAGTCGGACGCACACCGCGCCAGCGCTTGGCACCAGCCTTACCCAGGGAACGCAGACTGTGCTCACCGTTGGACACTTCGCCCAGGGTGGCACGGCACTCGCCGAGCACTTTACGCATTTCACCGGAGCGCAGACGGACGGTGACATAGGCACCTTCACGCGCTACCAGCTGAACCGCTGCACCGGCACTGCGAGCAACCTGAGCGCCTTTACCGGGCTTCAGCTCAATCGCGTGAATGGTGCTACCGACCGGAATATTGCGCAGCGGCAGTGAGTTACCTGGCTTGATCGGCGCCTCGGCACCAGAAATAACCTGGTCACCCGCTGATACGCCCTTGGGAGCGATAATGTAGCGGCGCTCACCGTCGGCATACATCAGCAGTGCGATGTGCGCGGTACGGTTCGGATCGTATTCGATACGCTCAACGGTGGCTGGAATGCCATCCTTGTTGCGACGAAAATCGACCAGACGGTAGTGTTGCTTATGTCCGCCCCCACGATGACGTGTGGTGATGCGGCCATTATTGTTACGTCCACCAGTTTTGCCTTGCTTCTCGACCAGGGGCGCATAAGGAGCACCCTTGTGCAGGTCAGAGTTTACGACCTTGACAACGAAGCGGCGGCCAGGGGAAGTAGGTTTACATTTAACAATTGCCATGATTTACCCCTTACTTGTCAGCGCTGGCAAAATCGATGTCCTGACCAGGCTGCAGGCTGACGTACGCCTTCTTCCAGTCATTACGCTTGCCCAGGCCGCGAACGGTTCGCTTGGTCTTGCCTTTAACGTTCAAGGTCGCAACAGTCTTGACCTTGACGCTGAACAGTTGCTCGACAGCCTTTTTGATTTCCAGTTTGGTCGCAGTGGTATCCACCTTGAACACGAACTGGTTCTTGCTGTCAGCCAACACGGTAGCCTTCTCGGACACATGCGGGCCAAGCAGTACTTTGAAAATGCGCTCTTGGTTCATCCCAGCATCTCCTCGAACTTCTTAACAGCAGGTACGGTGATCAGTACCTTGTCGTAAGCGATCAGGCTGACCGGGTCCGAACCCTGAACGTCACGTACATCGACGTGCGGCAGGTTGCGTGCAGCCAGATACAGATTGCTATCCAGGCTGTCGGTAACGATCAACACGTTATCCAGATTCAGTTCATTCAGCTTGCCAATCAGCGCCTTGGTCTTGGGTGCGTCGACAGAGAAGCTCTCGACAACAACCAGACGATCCAGGCGAATCAGCTCGGACAGGATCGAGCGCAGAGCGCCACGGTACATCTTCCTGTTCAGCTTCTGCTCATGGTTCTGTGGGCGTGCTGCAAAAGTGGTTCCGCCCCCGCGCCAGATTGGGCTGCGGATGGTACCGGCACGCGCACGGCCAGTACCTTTCTGACGCCATGGCTTCTTGCCGCCACCGGATACGTCGGAACGGGTCTTCTGCTGTTTGGTGCCCTGACGGCCACCGGCCATGTAGGCAACAACAGCCTGGTGAACCAGAGTTTCATTAAACTCGGTGGCGAAGGTCAGATCGGAAACTTCGATCGCGCTTGCGCCTGCTACATTCAGATTCATGCTTACTCCCCCTTAACCCTTGGCCTTGACAGCCGGGCGGACAATGACGTCGCTACCCGGTGCACCAGGGACAGGACCCCTGATCAGCAGCAGATTGCGCTCAGCGTCAACGCGGACGATTTCAAGAGTCTGCACAGTCACTTGCTCGGAACCCATGTGACCAGCCATTTTCTTGCCCTTGAAAACCCGACCTGGAGTCTGACACTGGCCAATAGAGCCAGGGACGCGGTGGGAAACAGAGTTACCGTGAGTAGCATCCTGACCGCGGAAGTTCCAACGCTTGATCGTACCGGCAAAGCCCTTACCTTTGGACTGACCAGTAACATCAACCATCTGACCCGCTTCAAAAATGCTAACGGTAATTTCGGAGCCAGCAGCAAACTCGCCTTCTTCAAAGCGGAATTCACAGACGCGACGGCCAGCCGCGGTATTGGCCTTGGCGAAATGCCCAGCCATCGGCTTGCTGACGCGGGAAACGCGACGCTCACCAACAGTTACCTGCACGGCTTGGTAGCCATCGGTATCCAGGGATTTAACCTGTGTGACGCGGTTAGGTTCAACTTCTACAACCGTAACCGGTATGGAAACACCATCTTCAGTGAAAACGCGGGTCATACCGCATTTCCGGCCGACTAAACCAATAGTCATCTTGTAAACCTCATGAGTGCACGGGGCTATTACCCGCTATGGCCGCCCATTTCAGGGCGTTACACGACTTATAGCCCCCGTCGTGTGGGCTATCAGCCGAGGCTGATCTGAACCTCAACGCCTGCTGCCAGATCCAGCTTCATCAACGCATCGACAGTCTTGTCGGTGGGCTGAACGATATCCAGAACCCTTTTATGGGTACGGATCTCATACTGATCACGGGCATCTTTATTGACGTGCGGGGAAACCAGCACAGTAAAACGCTCTTTGCGTGTCGGCAAAGGGATCGGACCACGGACCTGAGCCCCAGTACGTTTCGCGGTATCCACGATTTCCTGGGTTGATTGATCTATCAGGCGGTGATCAAAAGCCTTCAACCGAATACGAATCTGTTGGTTCTGCATTTGACCAGAAACTCCAAGCTTCAATTCTTCAGAGCACACCCGAACATCGGGTAGGCCCATCCAAGGGAGGCGCAATTCTACTGATGCCCCAACCCAGTGTCAACCAAAATACAAAAGCCCCCTTGAAAAGGGGGCTTTTGCCTATGGCTTCAGATTATCAGGCGATAATCTTGGCCACTACA
>NZ_BAAJMD010000017.1:0-75612 GCF_057548395.1 Halopseudomonas sp. 4NH20-0008 | reverse complement strand
AAGCTGGAAGCTGGAAGCTGGAAGCTGGAAGCTGGAAGCTGGAAGCTGGAAGCTGGAAGCTAATCAGGATTTCGATCCAGCTCCGCCCTGTCAACCCGCTTTCAGATTAAATGCAGATTAATGCCAATCCAGTGATCTGAATTAAACTTTCAGCTTTCAGCTTCCAGCTAATTACGTTCAACTAACGGCGCACAGCGCCGTTCAAATACAGGTCGAACCACCATCAACAGGGAGTGCTATACCGGTCGTGAAGCCTGCGCCTTCGGAGCACAGATAGAGCACTGCGGCGGCAATTTCTTCGGCTTTACCGATGCGACCAACCGGATGCATGGCTGCTGCAAAGTCAGCCTTGCGCGGATCAATAGCGGCGGCGCGCCGGAACATCTCGGTGTCGATCACAGCTGGGCATACCGCGTTGACACGCACGCCCTTTTTCGCATACTCAACAGCGGCAGACCGGGTCAGCCCCAGCACCGCGTGTTTGCTGGCACTGTAAATGCTCATCTTTGGAGCGGCGCCCAATGCGGCAATCGATGCGGTATTGACGATACTTCCGCCGCCCGCCGCTAGCATCAGCGGAATTTCATAACGCATACACTGCCATACACCCTTGACGTTGACGTCCATGATGCGGTCAAACACCGCTTCATCACCGTCAGCCAGCTTGTCCTGCTCAATTTCGATACCGGCATTATTGAAGGCGCAATCGAGTCGGCCATAGTGGCTGATAACCGCGTCCATCAGCGCTTTTGTTTCCTCGGCACTGGCAACGTTACAGGCAACAAAAACGGCGTCTCCACCCGCTGCAAGGATACTGTCAACCACCCGCTGACCATCAGCCTGATTGATATCCGAGACCACCACCTTGGCGCCTTGCGCAGCGAAGGCTTCCGCCGTGGCCTGACCGATACCAGCGGCACCCCCGGTGACAAGTGCTACCTTGCCGGCAAATGGCTTACTCATATATCTCAACTCCTGACAGTTTGATTGACAAAATGATCATATCAGCAGTAGAGGTCAGAACTCGACCAGATCAAGCTTAATGTTCACGCACCATGCCCTACACTGATGGACTGGTCATCCAGGAACTCGATTATGGCAGGCTGGTCACCACTGAAAATCACCCTCGCCTCCTTGGCCTGACGCTGATAGGCGTACATGGGATCGTAGTAGCGCTTCAATAGCGCCTCGATCCAGCCACGATGAAGATGAACATCCGCATGTCGCTCCTGGGCGTCCAGCGCTTGTTGCATCAGCAAGGCAATATGCTGATAGCTTTCCCCGCCCAGGCGTTTCTGAATACGCAGCAAGCCTGCGCGCAAGTGTTCGGACAGAGCGGCAAAAGCCTGTTCAGGCTGACCAGGCATCAACGCCTCGAACTCCGCCAGCATCTCTACCACATAGTCCGCCATAATCCGCGTCACGCGGTTGTCAAAACTGTCTTCAAGCCAGACCAGCGGTGCTTCCTGCATAGATCTGAAAAGTTCTATCGGCACCGAGCAACTGCCGACCATGCGTCCTTCGTCCTCAAGCACCAGAGCATGGTGGCCAGCCTCATCAACCCGCAAGGCCTCAATGGCCAAGGCATTTTCAAAATCGATCTGACCGGGTTGAGCGGTCGCATGGCGTCCAAAGCTGGAGCCCCGGTGATGGGCATGACCTTCAAGATCAAGGCTGTTGCCCAAGGCCTTGATCACCTCGGTCTTGCCGGTTCCTGTCAGTCCGGCAACGATAAACAAGGATGAACTGGCGACCTTGGCTTCCAGACTATCGATCAGAAAGCGCCGCATTGCCTTGTACCCACCCAATACACGGGGATACTCAATCCCGGCCTCAGCTAACCATTGCTGTGTTATCTGCGATCTGAGACCACCTCGAAAACAGTACAGATAACCATCCGGATGCGCCTTGGCAAAGGCACACCAGGCCGCCACACGCGCGTCCTTGACATCACCCTGCACCAGTTTGTGTCCCAGCGAAATCGCGGCCTGCTGCCCGGAGTTCTTGTAGCAGGTCCCCACTTGCTGGCGCTCATCGTCCAGCATGAGCGGTCGATTGATTACGCCTGGAAAGGCGCCCTTGGCAAATTCGACCGGCGCCCGCACATCCATCAACGACACACGATCCAGAAACAGGCGGCGGTAATCATCCGTGTTGTCGCGCATCAGAGCACCTGTACAGCCGGACCAGGCCCTGGCTCAAGGCATTCACCAATACACTTGAGCGCCAATCCTTCGGTTGCTGCCACAGCCAGAAATTCGTCGACGGCCTCGGGTGCTACCGCCAGCAAAAGCCCTCCGCTGGTTTGCGGGTCACAGAGTAACTGCTGCCACAGCTCAGGCATGCGGCTGACTTTGTGACCATAACTGTCGAAGTTGCGCATTGACCCACCGGGTATGCAGCCTTGCTCAAGGTAATACTCGACACCATCAATACGCGGTATACGTGCTTCTTCAATACGCACGCGAACGCCTGAGCCCTCTGCCATTTCAACCAGATGACCGAGCAAGCCAAAACCCGTCACGTCGGTCATGGCTTGAACCCCTGGCAGGGTGGCGAAGCGGGCACCTACCCTATTCAGCTGGCACATCAGATCACGGGCCAGACCACGATCCTCAGTCCTCAATTTCTTCTGTTTTTCCGCCGTAGTTAGAATCCCGATACCCAAAGGCTTGGTTAGAAACAACTGCGCCCCCGGCCGAGCCTGATCATTGCGTTTCAGGTGGTTACGCAAAACCTGACCCGTGACGGCCAACCCAAAAATCGGCTCCGGAGCATCAATCGAATGGCCACCGGCCAGCGGCATGCCCGCTTCAGTACAGACCGAGCGAGCACCCGCAACAACCTCGCCAGCCAGCGCTGCAGGCAACAGGTTGACTGGCCAGCCAAGTATGGCAATGGCCATCATCGGTGTGCCGCCCATGGCATAGATGTCACTGATGGCATTGGTCGCGGCAATACGACCGAAATCAAAAGCGTCATCAACAATCGGCATGAAAAAGTCGGTGGTACTGACAATGCCACGCTCCTGGTCCAGGCCAAATACCGCGGCATCGTCACGACTGGCATTGCCTACCCACAACTGGGGAAAATCCGGGCCGGGCTGGCCCACAGACAGGATTTCATCAAGAACGCGTGGTGAGATCTTGCAGCCACAGCCGGCCCCATGACTGAACTCGGTCAAGCGCACTGGCTCTTTCATTCTGCTCTCCTGATGGGAAAAATCCGAAAGTTTAGCATGCCGCTCATGGTCTTCGACCCTTGCCTTCAAAGCGGTCAAGAGTGTCGCTGGCAACCATACGACCGAGCTCTATCAACTCCGGGGCACGATGAAACTCAAAAAAACGACACAAGCGCTTTGGCACCTCTATGATCACATCCGGGGGGTAGCCGGCAATCTTGTACTGGGTCAGCGAGGCCTGCATGGCTTCAAAGGACAGGTTAACCAGCTCCAGGAGGCTGGTGGGACCGGGCGCAATTTCAGCAGGCCTTACCACCTCATCCGGCGCTGTCTGGAGCTGCTTGCTTTCGTCCTCCAGCAAGTCGACCTCGTCTTCCAGCAAATGATCAAGACCCACCAACGCCTTTTCCTCGGCAACGGCTTCCCGCCGAGCCAGCCAGTTGCGCACGCTGAGGGTTTCCATCCACTGATCCCATTGCTGGCGAATGGGTGCCGGTCGTTCAATCACCGGAAGGCTGTAACCATTGCAATGGGTAGCGTTCAGATTGACGGCAATGATCAAGTCACAATGCGCCGAGACAACGGGAACTATTGGCAGTGGATTCAACAGGCCTCCATCGACCAGCACCCTGCCATCTTTCCGGACAGGCGAAAACAGGCTTGGAATGGCGGCCGAGGAACGCATGGCATGATGCAGGCACCCCTGTTGAAACCAGACTTCCTGCTGGTGGGTCAAGTCCGTTGCCACCGCCGTAAAGGGGATCGGCAGATCTTCAATGTTGATGTCGCCAACCAGCTCTCGGATGCGACCAAAAACACGCTCTCCGCGAATAGCTCCCAGGTTGCCAAAGCCAATATCGAGCAATCTCAAGACATCCAGATAATCCAGACCGGAAACCCACTCACGGTAGGCCGACAAGGCACCCGCGGCGTAAATGCCGCCCACAACGGCGCCCATGGAACACCCAGCGATACAATCGATCTTGTAACCACGGCGTTCGATTTCCTCAATGACACCGATGTGCGCATATCCCCTGGCGCCCCCGCTTCCCAATACCAATGCAACACGTTTCGTCATGGTCTCTCCATTTAATCAATGCGCATTGACGATCATGCCCAGTCTGCGCATGATGCGCGGATGTCCTTCTGACCCTAAGGCCAATCGTGATCAATCCACGCTTTCATCTGCCTATCAAACTGCTTGCCGCATTCTTTATCGCGATTGCCCTTATGGTCGCCTCAGCCTTCTGGGTGCTTGACATGGCAGAGCCCCAGCGCAACGGCGAGTTGAAGTTGCCGGGGCTACGACAGACAGTTAATGTTTATTATGACGCCTGGGGCGTACCGCATATAGATGCCCAGAACGATCAGGATGCCTATCTTGCTCTGGGTTACCTGCATGCCCAGGACCGTCTGTTCCAGATGGACATGTTACGCCGAATTGGCGGCGGCAGGTTGTCAGAGCTATTTGGCCCCAAGACACTCGAAGCAGATCGCTTTTTTCGCTCGTTGGGTATCGGCCGCTACGCCCGTGGCTATGCAGAGCGCCTGGAATCACAGGCAGAGCTACCTCACGTGCAACTGATCAAGGCTTATCAGGACGGCATCAACCACTACATAGATACAGGTCGACAGCCTCTTGAGTATCGTCTGCTAATGAGTCGGCCCGATTATTTCGAGCCCGCCGATATTGCCAATATCATGGGCTATATGTCCTATGCCTTTGCTGAAGCATTCAAGACCGATGCGCTGGTTGATCATGTGCGCGGCACTCTGGGTGAACGTTACGCCCGGGATCTTGTTCCGGGCATCCCGGAAACCAGCTTGCCTCGCAGTAATCAGGCTCAATCCCGAACCGCGTTATTGTCGCCGCTTTTAGAGCAAATCGTTCAGATCGAGGCGCACTTGCCCGCTGGCCAGTTTCTCGGCAGTAATGCCTGGGTCGTCAACAGCAAGCGTAGCCATGGCGATGCGCCGATGCTGGCCAATGACCCGCACATTGGTTTTTCAGTCCCCGCCGTCTGGTTTGAAGCCCACATTCGCACACCCGAGCATGAGGTTTATGGCCACTTTCTCGGCGGCATACCCTTCCCGCTACTGGGCAAAACCCGGCACCACGCCTGGGGGCTGACCATGCTGATGAATGATGATGTCGATTTCTACCGCGAACGGTTGAATCCAGAGAATCCTAACCAGGTTTGGGTGCCGGGTAACGGATGGCAGCAGCTGACCATCCATGAAGAGGTTATCAAGGTAAGAGGCCAGGAAGACCGGCTGTTTAGAATGCGCAGCTCTCGTCACGGCCCGATAATCAACGATCCTGCCCCGGAATATCTTGCCGCAGACCAGGCGCAACGCGCTCCGGTCAGTCTGTTCTGGAGTTTCCTGGATGCCGAGAACGACTCCACGGCCGCCTTTTATGGTTTACCACGGGCGACCAGCATGCTTGAGTTTGAGCAATCGGCCGCGCTGCACGGTGCGCCAGGCTTGAACCTGATTTATGCCGATATTGAAGACAATATCGCCATGTGGGCAATCGGCAGGATCAAGCGCTGGCCCTATAGTAACAACAGCTTCTCTTTGCTCAGTGGCTCCAGTGGGCGTGATGACTTCCAGGGTTACCAACCTTTCAGCGCCAACCCGCGGGTCGTCAATCCGCCTAAAGGGCATATTTTTACCGCCAATAATGCCTACACCAATGGCAATCCACGCCGACAGATCCCTGGATACTATGCGCCAGCAGAACGCAACCAGCGTCTGGGCGAGTTACTGGATAACAATGACATCTTTGATCTGGCCGATTTCAAGAATATGCAGCTTGATACGCATCGGCCACAGGCGCTGGCCATGCTGCAGGATGCAGCACCTCTTTTTGACCATGCGCTGCTGAGGCCTGAGCTGCAGGCCCCCTCTGCCCAGGCACTGAGCATTCTCAATGAATGGGATGGCAGCTTTACTCGCACCCAGGTTGGTGCAACCCTGTTTCAGCGCTGGCAAGATCAGTTGATGGAAACATTGTTTGCCGACGAACTTGGCGATCAGTTCAGTGTCTTTCGCAATACTGATATGGCTGAGAAAACCCTCTTTCAGCTGTACTGGAAACCTGCTTCGCCCTGGTGGGACAACCGCCTAAATCCAAGCATCGACGGCAGGCAGGCCGCTATCGAACAGGCCTGGATCAAAACCATCGAGTCGTTGACTCGTCAGTTTGGCATTAACCCGCAAGACTGGACCTGGTCAAAGGTAGCCACGTTGCAGCATCGTCACCCGCTGAGCGATCAGCACAGCATTGGCGGCAATTTTTTCAATACCGCACCGGTCCCGGTCGATGGCGGATCAGAAAGCCTGAACAGCATGACATTCGATACCGGCAGTGATCACTACGCCATCAAGGCTGGACCCTCAACCCGACGACTCATTGACCTTGGGGACTTGAATGGCAGTCTGGGAATAAACCCGCTGGGGCAGTCCGGCCATCCATTTGACCGGCACTACATGAACCAGGCAGACATGTACAACGAAGGGCGTTACCGCGGCCAACTGTTTGACTGGCAAGCCATTCACGCCCTACCGGATAATCTGGTGATCAAGCCGGGCAGGCGCGTGCGCTGACGATCAAATTACTTTGAAAAGGATACCCGTAGCGGGTTGATCCACACCGATTTCAAGGCGCTGATCACGAATACCCAGCTCGATCAGCCGGCTGACCACTTCAGGGGCCTGAGCGCCATTGACGGTCAGCCGCAAGCGGATGTCCGAACGCATCATGCGATTGACCAGCCCAAGCCATGTTTCGGCGACCTCATTGTTTGGCTCGCCAAATTCAACCGGCAACGCCAACTCGCCTTCCGCCCTTAGCACCTTGAGCAAAGTAGAATCAGTTGGATACAACGCCTGATCAACAGACGGCTCAGGGGTGAACTGATCGACATGCAGATACACCCGTCTGTTCCCTCGCGTTATGGCATACAGACTGACAAAACGTTGCGGGGTTTCATCCAGACGAACGACCAGATAGGACTGATTTTCTTCCGGCCCATAGAGACGTGCGTTGTCCAGCACCTGGTTGGCCCACAGACTACTACTGCCACATTCACGCCCTTCACAAAAGAACAGCATCCGGTGCGGCATTGCCAGTAACTGGGACTTGGCATGGTTAAACGCTTCAGTGCGCTCATGGCCTGCGGGAATTTCAAAGGTAGCTCGAATCAGATTGCCACTGGCACGCACCTCACGCTCGGCCCGCAGTTGATTATTGATTCGTCTGATACTGCCAAAGACCACCACATGATCAGCGCTCGGGTTGCGTATTTCGTTTACCAGCTCGGCTCGCGGAAAGGCATTGATGATCAGGCCCGAATCCGGCTCGATGGCATACACAGGTGAAAAACAGGCAGTCAGAACTGCTGTCATGGCGAAACTGTATCGCGGCAAAAAAGACATCCTTTCTCCTTGAGCGCTTTACCCCGTAAGGCAAACACCAGTTGGTAGCAGGCAGATCATTGGTCTGACTGGCGTCAGGGTCAAGCTAGCCCCCTGAAAAAACTGTCAAATATCGTTGCAACAGCCGCCGACTGCTCTTCAAGGTGCAGGTGATGACCACCTTCAAGCTGATGCTTGGTTATATGCGTGAAGCGTTCTATACGCTGCAATACCTGTGGGTGCTTGTGCATCACACCTTGATTGGCCAGCACCAGGGAAACCGGTGCGGTAATAGCCTCGATAAAAGCCACCGCATGATTACTGGTAAAACGCATGGGCGAGGGTAACATCAACTGGGGATCCGTTCGCCATGTCCAGCCCCCATGGTCAGACATCAAACCGCGCTCCACAAGCAAGGTTGCAGCTTCTCGGCTCAAGGGCGTAGTGGCGCCCAGGACGCGCGCATTGACGGCCTCTTCAAGGCTGCCGTAGACGGGCTTGCGCTTCCGCTCCAGGGCAAGACTGGCGGCAAAGAAACGGGCCATCTGCTTTGGCGCATCCTCCGCTTCCGAGGTGAACGGCAAAAGACCATCAATCAGCGCAGCACCTGTTACCCTATCAGGCAAACTACCAGCAAGAATACCGCTGATGATAGCGCCCATTGAGTGCCCCAACAGGGCAAAGCGCTCCCAGCCCAGACTGTCGGCAACTTCAAGCACCGTCGTGGCCTGCTGCCACAGGCTGTAACCTGCCGCCGGCATATGCCCGGACAGGCCATGCCCGGGCAAATCCAGCGCGATCAGATGAACACCCTGCAGATGCGGAGCCAAACGATCAAAACTCGCTGCGTTGTCCAGCCAGCCATGCAGCGCTATGACCGGCAGTCCGCCTGGCTCACCCCAAACCTTGGCTGCAACCTCGATGGATCGCAATGAAAAACGTGCTTCGTGACTACCCATATGTATGCAGTGTCCTGTCCAATACGCGGTGATTGTCGCAGCCTGATATGACTACCCTCGGCAGGAATCTATGGCCGCCAGACGCAAGGAACAAGTGCGGTTTCCGGCGTGAATACAACGGCATAAGCGCTAAGCGCCATCGCCCGCTCAACGCGCAAGCATTACCGCCATGGTCAGACGAGCAATGCAGCACGGATCGTCAGCCGGATCATGCAGGCACAGATAGGACGCTGTGCTACCGAGAGACTCGGTCAGCACAACGGATGCACCTCAATGCAGAATACCGAAGGGCTGATGTGTCCGCGCATCGACCCGCATGCTCGCAGTAATCCAGTCATCACCCAGCATTTCAAAGCGAATATCCAGCAGTGTATTGATATGCTCACCTGGCTCGTTCAACACCAGCAGATTGACCTCTTTGCGCCAGATTTTAGCCATTGAGTGCATCAGCCTCCTGCTGCCAGACAATCTTTGATCCGCTGACTGACCACGCTTCCAGATGGGCTTGATAGCTGGCTTCCAGTATATTGCGCTTGATTTTGAGAGTAGGTGTCATATGCCCACTCTCGACCGTCCAGGCATCCTTGACGATAACCAGACAAGATAGCTGCTCATGCCTGGCCAAACCCTGGTTGACGCTATCGAGCAACGCAGACAGGCGCTCAATCACCTTTGCGCGCTGTTGTTCGACATTTCTGGCTTCAGCCTCTGATAACTGAATCAGTGCCAATGGCTGCGGCAAGTTATGCCCCACCACGCACACCTGCTCAATGCCCGAATAGGCAGCCAACTTATGCTCAATTGGCACAGGCGCCACATACTTGCCCTTGGTGGTCTTGAAAATATCCTTCAGTCGGCCGGTCAGGCGTAAAAAGCCCTCGTTGTCTATCTCGCCAATATCACCTGTGCAAAGAAAACCATCTTCGGTCAAGGTCTCAGCGGTCTTCTCCGGCTCCTTGTAGTAACCCTGCATGGTTGAACGACTGCGCACCTGCAATTCACCCTGCTCAGACAGCCGACATTCCACGCCCGGATTGGGCAAACCGATCCAGCCAGCCTTGATCCGTGCAGGACGACCAAGGTGCGAGTAGCCACAGTTTTCCGTCATGCCATAGACCTCAACAATGCGCAGCCCCAGTGCACGGAAAAAAACTAAAGTGCTCTCCGCTACCGGTGCGGCTCCACTGACGGCGTAACGCACCTGATCCAGACCCAGCTTGTACAAGATTCTGCGTCCCAGAAGTTTGCCGATCACTGGCAGCCTCAACAGACTGGTCAACAAGTCCGCCGGAAAGCGGCTGATAACTCCCATATGCAGCTTTACCCATACTCTGGGCACGGCAAAGAATACGGTGGGCCTGGCACGTTGCATATCCTGCTGAAAGGTCTCCAGGCTGTCGGCAAAAAACACCGTTTGACCAGCCAGAAGAGAAGCAATTTCAACAAACTGCCGTTCTGCCACATGGCAAAGCGGGAGGTATGACAGCAGGCGGTCCTCATCGCTGATATTAAAGAGTCGCAAACAATTGTTGGCCGAATAAAACATGCTGGCAAAGCTCAACATCACGCCTTTGGGCATGCCCGTGGTACCAGAGGTGTAGATGATAGTGGCTAATTGTTCAGGGGCAGGCAATGGTTGCCCCTCAAGCGGAT
The DNA here is from genome assembly GCF_057548395.1 of Halopseudomonas sp. 4NH20-0008. Lineage (NCBI taxonomy): Bacteria > Pseudomonadati > Pseudomonadota > Gammaproteobacteria > Pseudomonadales > Pseudomonadaceae > Halopseudomonas > Halopseudomonas sp. 4NH20-0008. The sequence goes on along the minus strand of NZ_BAAJMD010000017.1, from coordinate 65,397 downwards.
CACTGGACTGCTGAATACACTGCCAGGTGAGCAATTGCGGATCATTCGGTGCTAACGGCATACCGAGCAGTGGGATTCCTTCGGGTATGCCGGGAGCCAGTTCAGCCCAGTCGTCCAATTTACCAACGAATACCGCTCGTGCTTCAGCGTGTTCAAGAATATGCCGAACAGCATCCGCCGTGAGATTGGGATACAGGGGAACCGAAACATGACCGGCCATCCAGATGGCCAGATCAGAAATAATCCAGTGCGCACAATTTTTTGAGATCAAGGCGATATGGCTGCCCGCTGGCAAACCCAGACCCAGAAGATAACCGGCGGTGCGACGCGCCTGGGCGCCAACCTGCCCCCAGGTAAACGTCTCTACTGTGCCGTCAGCCAGTGGCTGAACCAGATACACCTTGTCAGCGTGCAATGACTCACGCTGAAAAAAGGCATCAAGCGCAGTGGCTGCCTCCAGTCTGCTCTGCTCTCCCATATTGGCACCTCGGGAAGGGTATTATTTTTATTGGATGTGACACAGGGGCTGTTCACCTGTTCGAATGACCACTATCCCATGACCGGTGCAGCCTAACAAGACTCTAACCGGGGTACCCTAGATCTGCCGGACAGCTCAACAGACTCAAGCGACCGAGCCCAGCGGCGGGAAAATCCAGTTCGATGCAGGCAAGCCCCGCCGTAGGCATCGGATAATGGCCTCGACGGTGGCCCTCGACTAGCAGACTGATCAGTTGCCCCACCAGCGGCTGATGACTTACCAGAAGCAGGTGTGACTCACTGCGCTCGGCAATAAAATCCAACACCTGCAGGGGATCATCATCGGGCGTCAACCAGGCTGCGGTGGCCACGCCACGTGCATGACCGAGGGAATTGGATATCAAGCGGGCCGTTTGTTGTGCACGTAAATAAGGACTTGCCAATATGCAGTCCAGAGGCTGAGACTGCAACACAGTAGCCATGCACTCCACCTCGTTAACACCCTCAGCAGTCAATGCCCGACGCTGGTCAGACGCCGCCATGGCCTCCGCCTGACCATGACGCAAAATCCACAATTTCATACCTTGGGCTCTTCGCCGTCCTGATTCTGTGCGGCATCTACAACTGGATCGCGCCGCCATTGCGCATCAGCCGCAGGCCATTCCATAAAGGGCCAGGGCTTCTGTTCAATCGCACCGCTGACAAAGCGCCCTGTTTGCCAGACATATTGGGAAAGTGAGTTTCCCCACCCCGCCAGCTCCGAATTATTTTGCCCACCAAACAAGCGACACCCCACCTGAACTATGACCAGCAACCAGAGGAGTATTTCGACAATCTGCCAAACCACACAAAAAAAGATCAGGTACACCAGACCCAACCAGAAATCAGCCGACAGCAAGGTATTTTTAAATGTATTCAAGATCGCATCCTATTCAAGTCATCCAAATGACGTAAATGCAGCAAATTCAACGTCATGCTTCTGTTCAGCGCTCATCAGTTTGCCAATGACTTCAGGCAGAGACTGCTGTTCAAACAGAATCGCATACAGACCGTCTACCAGCGGCATGTAAACGCCCTCTTCATCGGCTTTCTGCTTAAGCACCTTGAGTGTATTGACGCCCTCTGCCACCTGCCCCAACTGGGCCACACTGGCTTCCAGACTTTTACCCTGGCCCAGGGCAAAACCTACCTGGTAATTGCGCGATAGCGGTGACATGCAGGTGACAATAAGATCGCCTACACCAGCCAGACCAAGGAAAGTCAGAGGGTTAGCCCCCATATGCACAGCAAAACGACTCATTTCTGCCAGCGAGCGCGTAATCAGCATGCTCTTGGTGTTCTCACCCATACCCATAGCGGCGGCCATGCCGGACATGATCGCATAGACGTTTTTCAATGCTCCGCCCAGCTCAACGCCATACTTGTCATGGCTGGCATAGACACGCAGCGAACAGCTGCCCAACACAGCCTGAACCTCTGCGCAGAGCGCCTGATCATCACTGGCCACCACCGTAGCGGTCAATGCACCAGCAATCATCTCCTTGGCCAGATTGGGACCCGAAAGCACGGCAATACGTGCACCAGGGGCCTCCTGCTCAACAATCTGACTCATCATCAGAAAGCCCGGTTGCTCGATACCTTTGGTCGTGCTGATGACGCCCTTCCCGGCCAGATCAGTGCCTATTTCCTGCAAAACCACCCGGAAAGCACTGCTGGGAATGGCCAGAAATACCAGATCAGCGGCGCTAACCGCAGCATGCATATCGGTTGTCACCTGCAAGCGCGAATCGAGTTTGACGCCCGGCATGTAACGGCGGTTCTCATGCACAGCAGCAATCTCTGCTGCCACGCTGGCATCCCGCAGCCAAAGGGTAACAGGCACACCCTCAGCAGCCATCATGGCTGCCAGCGTAGTGCCGAAGCTACCGCCGCCAAGTATGCAAACCGACGCCCTTTTATGAGTCATGCATGATCCTCTATGACAAGAATGAAGCGCCAGTATAAATCCAGCGGACTGCATTTGTCGGTTTCAGCTTAAAGTTTAAGAACGCAACAGTGGCAAAATGCTTGCTGGTAGTTAATATGCAGTCATAGCAAATCTATTCGAGCCTGTTCATGACACTGCGTTTACCCTTAACACTTTGTATGCTGCTGGTTTCGCTCTGTTCTATCAAGGCTCAGGCGCTCGATGCCCTGTTGCTTGATGAACAGGAGCTGCCATCGGTATTGAGCGCTACCCGCCTCAAACAGTCGCCCGCCGAGGTGCCCGGCAGCATGACGGTGATAGACAGGGAACTGATTCGCGCCAGCGGCGCGCGCGATATACCCGAGCTCATGCGCCTGGTTCCCGGCATGAAGGTCGGTTACCTGCTCGGGCATACGAGCAACGTCAACTATCACGGTACCAACACCACTGAAGCACGACGCATGCAGGTTCTGGTCGATGGGCGATCAGTCTATCGCCCCGGTCTGGCCACCGTTGACTGGACCGACATCCCCCTGGCAATTGAAGATATCGAACGCATCGAAGTATTCCGTGGGCCCAATACCGCCGCCTATGGGGCCAATGCCCTGATGGGCGTGATCAACATCATTTCGACTCGCCCCGAATTACAACAGGGTACCCATGTCAAGATTACCCAGGGCAATCGTGGCGTACGCGACCTGTATGCCAGCCAGGGCCTAAGCTGGGCTAATACCCATGCCCGCCTCAGCCTCTTCAGCAAGGAAGACACCGGATTTGATCGCGATGACGATGGTCAGGATTTTCGCGACGGCAGGCGCCTCAGTGCCTTTAACCTGATGGGGGATACCAGTCTTGGCCCTAACCAGACGCTGAGCTGGCAACTGGGCTCTAAAGAAGGAAGCAACCAGCTTGCCAATGACTACACCATTCTGGCCGAGCCAACTGATCCAACCTTTACCTATGATCGCCTGATCGCCGAACGCTTGAATGATTCGGATATAACTGCACGTGACTTTTTCGCTCAAGCGAATTGGAAAAACGACTTGTCGCCAACGCACCGATTGGAAGTGCGTGGATATGCCCAACACATGGAGCGCTTGAGCAGTTCACGAGTGTGCGACTCCCCGGTGGTTTTTTCCCCCGAGCTAAGAGAGCTGTACCTGGCAGGCAACGTTTACCCAAGGCGCATAAATTATATCCTGCGTAATCGCGGAGCACGCTGGTCAAACCGGGATCTTTGGAGTGAGTATCTGATCAATGTCGACGGATTGCCGCCAGAGTTACTGCCTCTGGTTGACTCGGTGGTGGCACAGCATGCTGCAGCCCGTGATATGGAACCGGTATGCTGGGATCTTAATCGTAACCTGAGGGAAACCCGTTACGAACTTGAAATGCAGAACACCGTGCAACTGGATAGCAATCTGCGCACCGTTTTTGGGGCCAATGTGCGATATGACCAGGCTAAGTCCCGAACCTTCTTCAATGGCAAGGTTGAAAACACCATTGTCCAGGCCTTCGGCAATATCGAATATCGCCCCCATGAGCGCTGGCTGCTGCATGCAGGGGCCATGGCTGAAGATGATAGGCTGAGCGGTTTCTCCTTTTCTCCGCGGCTCGCAGCACATTACTTCATCCGCCCTACCCATAGCCTCAGAGCCGTCTATTCCGAGGCTGTGCGTTCCCCGGACATGTATGAGAACAATGCCTACTGGACCTATTATGCAGACAACCTGACCGGACCTGATGTGGGCGGAAACACCTATTACGCGCTTGCCCGCGGACCGGGCAATCTCAAGCAGGAGCGTATGCGCTCGCACGAGATCGGCTATAACGGCTATTTCCATGACTGGGGCCTGTCCATTGACATCAAGGGTTTCTACGACGAAATCAGTGACATGATCAGCCAGCCCCTGCAAGTGGTTAACTTTGTCCCGGACAACAGTAGTTTTGCCCGTTTTACCGGGGCTGAAACGCAGATTGACTGGAACGCCAGCCAGCAGGACCGTCTACGTTTGACCTACGCCTATGTCGATTTCGTTGCTACAAATCGCCTCGACCAGCGTCTTACAGCGCGTAACAGCGGGTCCGCTGCCTGGCTTCGGCAGTGGCCCATGGGGATAGAAAGCAGCCTGATCTATTATGGTGCTGACCTCCTGAACGAACGCCGTTTCGAGCGCCTGGACAGCCGAGTTGCTAAGCGCTTTGGCCTGAGTGGGGGCGCCAATATGGTTCTCGCCCTTGCCTGGCAACACCGTCTTGATGATGAAGGCCTGACCTGGCCAGAAAACCTCTACGACAGTCGCAACCAATACTATTTCAGTGCTGAGCTAAACTTCTGAACGCCGCAGTCAAAATGACAGGCATCAGCCCCATACTTAGAGCCAGTTTTGACAAGGAATGTCACGTGAGCACAGAGCCCAATTCGGGGATGTCAGTATGAGGCCGGTCAGGTTACTGATCATGCTCATGCTGCTTGCCTCGACACTCTGCGTCCGGGCCGAGGATATTGCCGTCATACTACCCAGCGAGACCGCCTTGACCCGGGAGTTCGTGTCAGCATTAAGCATATACCGGCCCAATGACCAGATTGAGGTTTACCAGCTTGACCAGTTAACAGCCCCGCCTCAATCAAGGTTAATCATTACCATGGGCATGAGTGCCCTGACCTGGCGTGCAGCACAAGGGATTGAAACGCCGACCATAGCCACGTATGTCAGCCGCAGTAGCCTGAATGCCAGCAATCGTACAGATTTTCCAGCATCCATTCGTATCCTGCTGGCCAACCCATCCCCAGAGCGCCAATTACGCCTGGCAAAATTGCTGATGCCCCGACTTGCGCATGTCGGCATGCTGATTAAACGGGCGCATGCTGATCAACTGCCTGAGTGGGAGGACAGCGCAAGACGCCTTGGCTTGCAATTGACCAGTAACACCCTGGATAACGATGAAAATCCGACCCGTGCTCTCGCACGTCTGCTCGACATCAGCGACCTGCTGATGGCGCCGGATGACCCGCTTACCTACAACGCAGACAGCCTTAAAAGCATCCTGCTCACCAGTTACAGTCGCAATAAGGTTCTGATCGGCCCCAGTGCGCCCTACATCAACGCCGGTAGCCTGAGCACCACATTCAGTACGCCGGAACAAATGGTACTGAGCAGCTTGACGCTGCTTGAGCAGCCCAGCCATCAAGGACAGTTACACTACCCCGCGTTGTTTTCAGTGATATCGAACCAACAGGTTGCCCGGTCTCTTGGCCTGCCACCGCCGGATGACAACAGACTAAGATCGCAACTGGCCCGCCAGGAGGTACCTGAATGACTTTATGGAAAGCCGGTAGTATCCATAATCGTCTTATTCTGATGGCCCTGGCTCCCGCCTTGTTGTTGGGGTTAATTGTCTTCGCCTACTTTGTCAGTGCGCGCCTGGAAGATGTCGACAGACAACTGCAGGATACCGGCGAGCTGATTGCCAGCCAGCTGGCCCCGACCGCCGAGTACGGGGTAATCAGTGGCAACCTGGGCACCCTCGAAAGCCTTCTTGGCGGCGCTTTGGAAATCAAGGACGTGCGTAGCGTTTCAGTACTGGACAAGGACGGTAACGAACTGCTGAGCCTGACCGACGTTGCTGCAGGTGATGCACAGCCTCCTCTGCGTTATTTTTCAGCAGACATCATGCGTCAGCGCATTGCCCTGGAAAACGAGCTTTACCTGCTGGATACGCCGGAACTGCGAACCGATGACACCTTCCGTTATCTGGGCCAGGTGCGTGTTGGTCTAAGCAGCGAGTCTTTTACTGCGCGTCAGGAAGATATTTTGTACGGCGCACTTCTGCTCGCCTCTCTGGTGATGTTAGCCGCCGCGGTACTTGCCTTGCGCCTGGCAAAATCCCTGGCTTCACCCTTGCAGCGTATGAGCGTGGCCGTTCAGTCTTTGCAAGACGGCAACCTGGATACACAGCTGTCTGAAGATCAACAATATGAAATGGGCCAACTGATCAACAATATCAACGCCCTGTCACGCACACTCAAACGGGCCGATGCAGAACAGCGCCAAGCTATGATGCAAATCACATCAGCCCGGGAAGAAGCGGAAGCCGCCAACCGAGCCAAATCGGATTTTCTGGCCATGATGAGCCACGAACTGCGAACACCCATGAACGGTGTACTGGGGATGCTGCAGTTGCTGGAAACAACCGAGCTGAATCAGGAACAAAGTGAGTATGTAGAGATTGCCGGCGAATCCACCGATCACCTCCTGCGCGTCATCAACGATATTCTCGACTTTTCAAGAATCGAACGCGGTGTACTCGAGCTCGAGCACATCCCGTTCGCACTGGACGAACTGATTCATAATTCCGCCATGGTCTTCGAGCACACGGCCAGTCAAAAGGGCTTGAGCCTGAAGCTCAGTTCCAGCGGCAGACCAGGCTTACCTCTGGTGCTGGGCGATCCGACCCGGATCAGACAAATTCTGGTCAACCTGATCGGCAATGCACTGAAGTTCACCGAACAGGGCCAGATACTCGTTGATGCCCATTGGCAGCCCGATGGCAACAGTAACATTCTGCTTGAATGCCGTGTTGAGGATACCGGCATTGGCATCGAACAAGCTCAACTCGAAAGCATGTTTGACGCATTTCAGCAAGCCGACAGCAGCACATCAAGACGCTTTGGCGGCACAGGGCTGGGACTGTCGATCGCCCGCACCTTTGCCCTCAAGATGGGTGGTCAACTTGAGGCCACCAGTGCCATAGGCCAGGGATCCTGTTTTATTTTGAGGCTTTCATTACCCCTGGCAGACAAGCCAGCACTGAACGAGCAACCAAGCGCAATGCAACCCGTCCAGAGCAGACTGCCTTTGCTGCTGGTTGAGGACAATCCAGTCAATCAAATGGTCATCGAAGGCATGTTGCGCAGCTTGTCACACCAGGTTGTTACTGTTGAAAATGGCCACAGGGCGCTACAGCAACTGAAGGATCCGCAGCAGGCCTTCTCAATGATCCTCATGGATCTGCAGTTGCCGGATATGGACGGCTTGACTACGTTCCGCCATTACCTGCACGCCTGTGAAGCAGGGCAAGTTAAACCCATACCCTGTGTGGCCCTGACCGCCAGCGCCTTTGAAGGCGACCGGCAGCAATGCGAGTCTGCAGGCATGCAGGGTTTTCTGACCAAACCCCTGACCCGCGCAGCGCTGCAAAAGGAACTGGACAAGTGGCTGGCACAGGAAGCGAACGGACAGGGCAACTATTGACAAGACTGATCATGCCCCATTTCAGACCTGTGCAAGCGGCACGCCGCAGCGGATACTAGACGCTCAATAACCTTTTCGCCTACAGCACAGGGTCCAGACCTGATATGAGCGCCGATTTCACGCCTATTACCCTTGATACACCTTTCAGTCTGCTGCCAGAGTTGGTCGCGCGGCATGCCATTGAACGTGCCGAGCACCCTGCACTGGTTCAAGATGGCATTCAGATCACCTATGCAGAACTAAACCAGCAGGTTGATCGGGTTGCCGCCGCGCTGCAGCGCGACGGACTCAAGCCCGGGGACAGCATTGCCATCTGCGGCAGTAACAGCATTACCTATGCCATCCTCTATCTAGGGGCACTGCGAGCTGCGGTCGTTGTGGCCCCTCTGGCACCCTCCTCCACCGCCGACAGCCTGATGGTCATGATCAGGGATGCCGGGGCAAAACGGGTATTTGTAGATCAACCGGTTTATCAGGCCCTTGCTGCAGTGGCAAGCCAGGCCGGCCTATCCCTGCTGAGCATGGACGACAGCCGCCCAGAAGCCGGTTTCAGCCAATGGTTGAGCGACCAGCAACCCCGTGCAGTCAGCATCAGCGCCGAAATGCCGTTCAACATCATCTATTCCTCAGGCACCACCGGCGAGCCGAAGGGGATTGTGCAATCGCACGGCATGCGCTGGTCGCATATTCAGCGGGGTATCGTTTTCGGATATGGCCCCGAGTGTGTAACCCTTATCTCGACACCCCTGTATTCGAATACCACCCTGGTGTCCTTCCTGCCCACCATCGGCCTGGGTGGCACGGTCGTGTTGATGGCGAAATTTGATGCAGCCAAGTACCTGCAACTGGCTCAGGCGCTCAAGGTTACCCATACCATGCTGGTGCCGGTGCAGTACCAACGCATCATGGCCCGCGACGATTTCGATCAGTACGACCTGTCGAAATTCAAAATGAAGTTCAGCACGAGTGCACCTTTCCATGCCGAACTCAAGGCTGACATTCTGGCGCGCTGGCCAGGTGGCTTGATCGAGTTTTACGGCATGACCGAAGGCGGCGGCTCTTGCATGCTGGCCGCGCACCAGTTCCCGGACAAACTGGCTACCGTCGGCAAGCCATTGGAAAATCACGACATGCGCGTGATTGACGAGGACGGCCTGGAGTTGCCCTACGGCGAAATCGGTGAAGTTGTTGGTCACTCCCCCGCCATGATGACCGGCTATCTGAACAAACCGGAAAAAACCGCTGAAGCCGAATGGTATGACAGCACCGGCAAACGTTTCATTCGTACCGGGGATGTCGGCCGTTTCGATGCTGAGGGTTTCCTCACCCTGATGGACAGACGCAAGGACATGATCATCAGTGGCGGCTTCAATATTTATCCCAGTGACCTGGAACTGGAGTTGCGCAAGCATCCTGACCTGCTCGAAGTGACCGTAATTGGCGTGCAATCACGCAGCTGGGGTGAAACGCCGGTGGGCTATGCCGTTCTTAAACCCGGTAGCTCTCCCTCTGCCGATGACATCTGCCAATGGTTCAACGGTCGCGTAGGCAAGACCCAACGCCTGAATCGCCTGGTTCTGGTCAATGAGCTGCCGCGCAGCGCCATTGGCAAGGTTCTCAAGCGCGAGTTGCGTGATCAATTCCAGGCTGAATTTGGCGAACTGGATTGATTCAGGGCAATGCTTGCATAGTTTCAAGCCTGCTACTGGCACAGAAACTTTGTTCTTGAGCCGCATCGCAGGTATCCTCGACGCCTGATCAGCCGATGTCCGGGCCAGTGTGACTTTCACATTGGCTCGGCAGTCTGAGCTTACGCTGGCGGAAATAATCCAACCCCCCGCCAAGCCGAAACAATAGCGCCCCACCGAACGGGGAAGAGCAGGAGTCTCTATGTCAAATCAGAATGCGTACACCCGGGAAGAGCTGCTGAAGTGTAGCCGCGGCGAGATGTTCGGACCCGGAAACGCACAATTACCCGCCCCCAACATGCTGATGATCGACCGTATCGTCCATATCAGCGATACCGGTGGCAAGTTCGGCAAGGGCGAAATCGTTGCCGAACTGGATATCAACCCTGACCTGTGGTTTTTTGCCTGTCACTTCGAGGGCGACCCGGTCATGCCCGGCTGCCTGGGGCTTGATGCCATGTGGCAACTGGTTGGGTTTCACCTTGGCTGGCTGGGCTACGAAGGCCGCGGTCGCGCCCTCGGCTCCGGTGAGGTCAAGTTCTTTGGCCAGGTCCTGCCGACCGCCAAAAAGGTGACCTACACCATCCATATCAAACGCACCATCAATCGCTCACTGACCCTTGGCATTGCCGATGGCAGCATGGCCGTGGATGGTCGCGAAATCTACACCGCCGAAGGGCTGCGTGTGGGCTTGTTCACTTCTACTGACAGCTTCTGAGGATTATCGCCATGCGTCGCGTCGTGATTACCGGCATGGGCATCGTATCGTGCCTGGGCCAGGACCTGGAAACCGTTGCCGCCAGTCTCAAGGCAGGCAAATCCGGTATTCGCTTTAAACCCGATTATGCTGAGATGGGCTTGCGCAGCCAGGTTGCTGGCAGCGTGGAGATTGACCTTGAAGCGGCTATCGACCGCAAGATCAAGCGTTTCATGGGCGATGCTGCGGCCTTTGCTTACCTATCCATGGAGCAGGCCATTGCCAATGCCGGCCTGACCGAGGAACAGGTCAGCAACGTACGTACCGGCCTGGTCGCTGGCAGCGGTGGCGCCTCAACCCTGAACCAGATGGAAGCCGTTGATATTCTGCGCGAAAAAGGTGTCAAGAAGATCGGGCCATACCGCGTACCTCGGACCATGGGCAGCACTGTTTCTGCTTGTCTTGCTACCCCGTTCAAAATCAAAGGTGTGAATTACTCGATCTCCTCGGCCTGCGCCACCAGCGCCCACTGTATCGGCCATGCCGCTGAACTGATCCAGCTCGGCAAACAGGACATCGTATTTGCCGGTGGTGGTGAAGAGGAGCACTGGTCACAGTCCATGCTGTTCGACGCTATGGGCGCCTTGTCCACTCAGTACAACGACACCCCGGAAAAGGCCTCGCGCGCCTATGACGCCAAGCGTGACGGTTTCGTCATTGCCGGTGGTGGTGGCATGGTCGTGGTTGAAGAGCTCGAACATGCTCTGGCGCGCGGTGCAACCATTTATGCCGAGCTGGTCGGTTATGGTGCTACCTCCGATGGCTATGACATGGTCGCCCCCAGTGGCGAAGGCGCTGTGCGTTGCATGCAGCAAGCGCTTGCCACGGTTGACGGCACCATTGAATACCTGAATACCCATGGCACCTCCACTCCGGTCGGTGATGTCGCCGAGCTCAAGGCCATTCGCGAGGTCTTTGGTGACAAGGCTCCGAAAATCAGCTCGACCAAGAGTCTATCCGGTCATTCCTTGGGCGCCGCAGGCGTGCAGGAAGCCATCTACTGCCTGCTGATGATGCGTGATAAGTTCCTCGCTGCATCAGCCAACATCGATGAGCTGGATGAGAACGTCGGCAACTTGCCGATTCTTCGCGAGCGTCTTGACCAGGCTGTAGATCTGATGATGTCCAACAGCTTCGGCTTTGGGGGCACCAATGCAACACTGATCCTCAAGCGCTGGAATGGCGTCTGACAGAACATTGCTGCATTGTCCCAAACGGGCGGCCTTGAGCCGCCCGTTTGCATTTCAGAACAGATAAAAACGCCCTGCCCCAGCACAAGTCAGCCGGTTGCGCACCGATACTGACCATATTCCATGGCAGACGAACACAAAGCCGCAGGCTACAGAACAGTGTAGCCATGGCACCTTACTTGCTAGGGCAAAAGAGCCAACCACCTGATTCAGGAGCTGCCCTTGAGCCTCTTCGACCTTATCCGCAGCAAGTCAACCCAGGATGACCAGCTTGATCGACTCTTCAATCAGCTTGATCTGAGCATCACAACGGCACAACAACCTACTTTGATCGGGCGCATCGGTCAGTTTGCCGGGCGCCTGCACAACCGCATCAGCACCAGCCTGAATGCCGCCGTCGGCATTGCTGCCCATGCCCCGCAACTGGCCAGCATTGCCCGACGTAACGAGCAGCAAGGTGAACAGTTGGCGCAATCCTCGGAAATGATCGCCAGCGCCGTGGAAGAAATCAGTGCCAGTCTAGAGGCCGAACTGGTTCCCGGGGCTGCCTGTGTTGCCGAACTGGCCAGCGATGTCAGTCAACAGCTGCGCGCCTGCGAAGCCGACAGCCAACTGGTACTGAGTCAGGTGGATACCATTCGCTCCACCGAGCAGCAATTGGCCGAGGAAATACAGACCCTGGCGCGGCAGATTGACGAAGTCAATCAGGTGATCGGCATGATCGCCAACATCTCCCAACAGACCAATCTGCTGGCCCTGAATGCGGCCATTGAAGCCGCCCGTGCCGGTGAACAGGGCCGAGGCTTTGCTGTGGTGGCCGAGGAAGTCAGACGCCTGGCCGGCCATACTACCCAGGCCACCGAACAGGTCAGTCAGATCATTGAAGGCTTTCGCAGCGGTATGGGCCGCCTCAATCTTGCAGGAGACAGCATGCATAAGGCTGTAGCTCAGGGCCGCGAGGGCATTCAGCGCATGGATATGAGTCTGACCCAGGCCAGCAGCGCCATGTTGCAACTGGATCAGCGCGTGGCCGGTATGGCCAGCGGCACCGAACAGATTGGTGCAGCCGTGCGTTCGGTCAGTCAGGACGTCCAGCAGGTCGCTGATGTAGCCACCGAACTCAAGGACAGCGCTACCCGGGTGCGCCAGCACAGTGATGCGGTACGCGAGGCCAGCGATCAACTGCTCGAAGGTCTGGGGCAGTTCCAGCTCGGCATCCACCAGCAGATGCGTGATCGGGTCATCAGCATGGTCTCTGAGCCGGGACTGGTTCGCAGCCTGGGTGAAGCAGAACAGCTGATGCAGCAATGGGTTCGTCAGGATAGCCGCTTTGAACTGCTGTATCTGGTCAACGCCGAGGGTATTCAAGTCAGCGAAAATATCCCCGCGCCAGACCTCGCTAGCGCCTCGGCTAACAGCGTGCGAGGCAGTAACTGGTCCGGGCGCGCCTGGTTTCGCTCGGCCCGTGACCAACTCAGCGCGCAGATCAGTCCGGTGTATCGCTCATCGGCGACTGACGCCTTTTGCTTTACTCTCTCCGCGCCGGTATTCAACAGTCAGGGGCAGTTGACCCATGTGCTCGGTGCGGACGTTCGACTGTCGGCCCTGTTGGGGCAAACAAGCGCGCCCGAGCAACACCTCGCACAACAACGCCAACAACAATGGCAAGCAGCCATCGCCTGAGAAGGACAGTGTCTCGATTTGCGACAACGGGCAGGCCTTATCAAACCGACTGATAATGCTTGCCTCCTGACCTGAAGCTGCTACAAATCAAGTATGCAAATACTTCCTGATGGCTTGATTGTAATCCTCAAGCGCGCCTGCCCGACCTGCGCCCTGATCGAACCTGTGCTGGCCCAACTGGCGCGCGGCCCATTGCCCTTGACCGTTGTGGTGCAGGACACCGCCGACTTTGATGTGGGCAAGGGCAGACAAATTGCCGACGACACCCTTGAGTGGTCCTGGCAGCTTGATTGCGAGATTGTGCCGACCCTGATCCGCCGTGAACAGGGCCAGGAGCAGTCACGCACCTACGGCTGGTTCCGGGAAGACTGGGAACAGATCAGCGGCCTGTCACGCCTTGGCCCCGATTTACCCGCCTCGCGCCCCGGCTGCGGTTCCAAGACTCAGGACCCGGGCATGGCCGAGAAACTTGCGATACGCTTCGGGGCCGTGACCTTTCAATCCCGCGAAGTGGAAATCGGCGATAGCGAAGACCCTATCGAGGCCTGCCACGAGCGTGGTTGGAGTGACGGCCTGCCGGTGGTACCGCCCACGCCCGAACGGGTATATCGCATGCTCCTGGGTACCCGTCGCAAGGCCGATGAAGTACTGGGCCTGATGCCACCCGATCTGGTGCCCTGCACCGTCGAGAAGGTCGCCATCAATGCCGTCATGGCCGGCTGCAAGCCCGAATACATGCCGGTGGTACTTGCTGCTGTGGAGGCAGCCCTGGTCGACGAGTTCGGCATGCACGGCATTCTCTGTACAACCATGTTTGCTGGCCCTCTGGTGCTGGTCAATGGGCCGGTGGCCAAGCGCATCGGCATGAACGCCGGCGTCAACTGCCTGGGCCAGGGCAACCGCGCCAATGCCAGCATCGGCCGCGCCCTGCAGCTGGTCGTGCGCAACGTAGGTGGTGGGCGCCCCGGCGAGATAGATCGAGCTACCATGGGCACCCCCGGCAAATTTACATTCTGCTTTGCCGAGGCCGAGGACAGCGAATGGAATTCCCTGGCCGTGGAACGCGGGTTCAGCCCGGACCAGTCGGTGGTTACCCTGTTTGCTGCTGAAGGCGTACAGGCCATTGTCGATCAGAAGTCCCGCACCCCCGAATCCCTGGCACGCAGTTTTGCCCTGTCGCTGCGTGCCGTCGATCACTACAAGCTGGTCATGCACGGTGATGCCATTCTGGTGGTATCACCCGAGCATTGTCGGGTCTTCACAGATGCCGGCTGGAGCAAGGCCCGCCTGCACCAGGAACTGGCTCGCCTGCTGACCTTGCCAGGCAAGGAGCTGGTCATGGGTGCGCAAGATATTACCGAAGGCATGCCGGAGCAGTTTGCCGGCGCAGATCTACCCAAGTTTCGACCTGGTGGATTACTGATCGTCAGGGCCGGTGGCCCGGCTGGTCTGTTTTCCGCTGTTATTGCTGGTTGGGCCGCTTCCGGCCCGACGGGCTCCACCCCGGTTAGCAAGGAGGTAACGGCATGACATCGCCAACCATTCTGCTCGACCCGACCGCTGAGCGCACGGCTACCAGCCGCGCATTGACGGCCAGACCTGCGTCACTCGAAGGCCTGACTGTCGGTTTGCTGGACATTTCCAAGTCACGCGGCAACGTATTGCTGGATCGTCTGGACGAACTGCTCAGCGAGCGCGGTATCGAGGTAAAACGCTATCGCAAACCTACCTTTGCACGCATCGCCCCCACCGATCTGAAACAACAGATCGCCAGTGAGGTAGACGTGCTGGTGGAAGGCTTGGCCGACTGAGGCTCCTGTACCTCGTGCTGTATGCATGATATAGGCGACCTCGAAGGCCGACAGATTCCCGGTGTAGGTATTGCTTCCAGCGAATTCGTTGAGGCGGCAGCGTTGCAGTCCAAGGCATTGGGCATGGACCCGAAGATGGTGTTTGTACCCCACCCGATTCAGGACCGTACCGATGACGAACTGCGTACACTCGCCGATAACGCCTTCGACAGCATAGTGAAGGCACTAACGCTGCAGGACTCGTGATAATGGCGGGCCTTGCGGCCCGTGCATAAGAGTTGATTGGCAAGATGGGGGTTCTGGGCAAATGGGGCACCCCGGTACAAGACACGCGGCAAGTACGTCCTTGTAGCTCAGCAATGCCATCCCTGGCATTGATGGTCTTGTACCGGGGTGCCCCATCCGCCCATTTCAGCTTTGGCGTCCATCAACTCTTATGCTTCGCATTACTTCTCGAGGCTAGTGTTCCGTGCTGAATACCGACCTGACCACATCCAGCGATGTGCGCCGCACCCTGCCCTCCATTGACCACATACTCAACTGGCCCCTCATACGCCAACTGACCGAAGACTTCGGCCGCGAGCTGACCAAACAGAGCATCAACGGTGAGCTGCAGCGGCTCAGAGCGGCCTGCCAGCCCTGTGAGCCAGATCAGCTTGTTGAAAGGGTGCAGCAGCAACTGCAGCAACTACTGGCCCCGTCCCTGCGCAAGGTGTTCAACCTGACCGGTACCGTACTGCACACCAACCTTGGCCGCGCGCCGCTGCCGGAAGAGGCCATAGTGGCAATGTGTGACGTCGCACGTGGCGCCAGCAACCTGGAATTCGATCTGGCTACGGGCAAACGCGGTGACCGTGACAGCCATGTCGAAGCCTGGCTGTGCCGACTGACCGGCGCCGAAGCGGCCACCGTGGTCAACAACAATGCCGCAGCCGTCCTGCTGACACTGAACACCCTGGCAAAGGGTAAAGAGGTGCTGGTTTCACGCGGCGAGCTGGTGGAGATCGGCGGCGCCTTCCGTGTGCCGGATATCATGCGTCGCGCCCAGGCCAAACTGGTCGAAGTCGGCACGACCAACCGCACCCACCGGCGTGACTATGTCGACGCCATCAACCCGAAGACGGGCCTGCTGATGACGGTTCACGCCAGCAATTACACCATTCAGGGGTTCACCGCCAGCGTACCGGAGCAACAGATAGCGCAGGCCGCCCACGACCAGGGCCTGCCCTACGCGATAGATCTGGGCAGCGGCAGTCTGATCGATATGCGCCAGTGGGGTTTGCCCTACGAGCCTACACCGATGGACAGCATTGCCAGTGGCGCGGACCTGGTCACCTTCAGCGGCGACAAGCTATTGGGTGGCCCGCAAGCCGGGATCATTGTCGGCAAGCGGAGCCTGATCGACAAGCTGAAGACCAATCCGCTCAAGCGCGCACTACGCTGCGACAAGGTCACCCTCGCGGCTCTGGAGGCAGTACTCACGCTTTACGCGCAGCCGGAAAAACTCGCCGAACGCCTGCCCAGCCTGCGCTGGTTAAGCCGCACGCAGGAGGAGATTCGGCAGCAGGCTGAACGCTTGCTTTCGGCATTTCAGTCCTGGACGGGCGAGCAGACGGCGGTCACGATAATGAATGTCATGGGCCAGATTGGCAGCGGCTCGCTACCCATAGAGCGCTTGCCCAGCTGCGCCATCGCCCTGCGCCCCGCCTCAAGCAAGCGCGGCAGCAATAGGCAACTGCAGGCTCTGCAGGCTGCGCTCAGGACCCTGCCGGTGCCGATCATCGGCCGCATCCACGACGGCCAGCTACTGCTCGATATACGCTGTTTGGACGAAGAAGCGCAATTGCTCAGCCAACTGCAGGCGCAGCCCTACCGATGATTATCGCCACCGCCGGGCATGTGGACCACGGCAAGACCGCATTGATACGCGCGCTCACCGGTCAGGAAACCGATCGCAGTGCCGAAGAACAGGCGCGCGGCATGAGCATCAATCTGGGTTTTGCCTACCTCGACACGCCCTGCGGCAGCGCATTGGACTTTGTCGATGTGCCCGGCCATGAGAAGTTTATGCGCACCTTGCTGGCGGGTATGGGCTGTGTAGAGGCAGCGTTGTTGCTGGTTGCGGCAGACGACGGCCTGATGCCGCAGACCCTTGAACACATCGAACTACTGAGTCTGCTGTGCTTGCATCCGATCACTCTGGTGCTGACCAAGACTGACCGGGTTGATCAAGCACGAGTGGCACAGGTGCAGGAGGATGCCTGCGCGGCCTTGCAGCAGGCAGGAATACAAGCGGCTGCCTGCTTCAACGTGAATAATCTGGATGGCCAGGGCGTACCGGCCCTGCGTGCGTATTTGCTTGAACTGGCCAGAAATCAGCCACTGGTCGACGCTTCAGGTTCACCCCGATTTCATATCGATCGTCACTTCAGTCGCGCCGGCACCGGGCAGATTGTCACAGGTACCCTGGTATCGGGGCAGATTTCTCCGGGTGACCAGCTTTGCCTATCGGTGAATGGCAGCCTGGTGCGCGTCCGTGCGCTGCATATCCACGGTCAAGCGGTCGAACGCGCCCTTGCCGGTCAGCGTTGCGCGTTGCAGATTGCCACACAGGCGCCGGCACAAGCACTGCAACGTGGCAGCCAGTTGCTGATCGCTGAAACCCGCATGCCTTCCCGCCGCTTTGATAGCCTTCTTCATTTACACCGGCCCATGCCCACACGGGGCAGCCTGCAACTGCATCTGGCCAACAGCACAGTCAATGCACGCTGTGTGGTACTAGGAGAGCGTGATTCCAGCCCCTATTGGCAGTGGATCACTGACGAGCCGCTGTGCCTGCGTCAAGGCGACAGATTCATTATCCGCGATCCGGCGTCCAGACACTTTATCGGCAGCGGACGGATAGTCGATCCCTTTGCCCCGGAGCGTGGCCGTCAGCGTTCTGAACGCCTGAACTGCCTCAAGGCAATGGACCAGACGTCTCCCGAAGCAGCCCTGCGTGCATTACTGCACTGCCTTGCACAGGGCGTAGATCTGCAGCGCTTCGCCCTGACCTGGCAGCTCCAGGCCGACCAACTTGAGGCGCTGATCACGCAGGTGGCGCATGAGGGCTCGCTGTTCCGTCGCGGTCAGTGGTTGACTCTCCATGCTCGGCTGCAAGATCAGATTCACACCCTGCTCGCGTTACTGCAGGACTATCATCAGCGTTATCCGGAGCGCTTGGGACCGGGCAAAGTCGAGCTGGCTGGCGAACTCGGGTTACCCCTGCACAGTCCTTTTCTGCATTGGACATTGCGCCTTGCGCAGGATCAGAAACAGCTGCAACAGTCCGGCCCTACCCTGTTTCTGAGCAGCCACCAACCCAAGGCTGATCCACAACTGCACAGTCTGTTAAGCGATCTGCTGCCGCTGTTTACGGCCTGCAGCCCGCGTCCGCCCGATATGGGTGAGTTGATGGCCAGGCTGCAGATCGAGCGTGAGGTCTTGCTCACGCACATGCAACAACTCTGCCGCCAGGGTTCTGTGGTCTTTATCGGGCGCAACCGCTACCTGTTGCCCGAAGCCACGCAACAGCTTTACGGGGTTCTGCGGCAATGCGCAGAACAGGATACCCAAGGGCATATTCAGACACCGCTGTTTCGGGACCGCTCGGGCATTGGTCGCAACCACAGTGTTGCCGTACTGGAATACTTCGACCGCGAGGGTGTAACGCGCTTCAGACAGGGTGTGCGGCGGCTCGTCGAGCCATGGCCGCCATCAACACACACAGTAGACCACAGCCAAACATGACCAGCGCCAAGGGCATGGCACTGCCGTCATGCAACACACCGACCAGAGCGGTGGTGCCACCGGCAATCACGAACTGCATGGTTCCCATCAATGCCGAGGCTACTCCGGCCTGATGTCCCTGCCCGGCCAAGGCGCAGGCTGAGGAATTAGGCAGCACCAAGGCCACGACCGAGACACAGCCAAACAGTGGAATCATGATCACCCAGAGTGACTCAGGCTCCGCCAGCGCCGCCAACAGCAACAGCAGTGTGCAAAACAGATAGAACAGGCTGGTGCCCTTGAGCAGTGCCATGGGCGGGCGGCGGCGCAGCAAACGGCTGTTGAACTGGGCAAAAAGCACAAATCCGGCGGCGTTGGCCCCGAAGAACCAGCCAAAATGCGCCGGCGACACGCCGTACAGCTCAATGATGATAAACGGCGATCCCGCAATATAGGCAAACATACCGGCCATGGCCACGCCACCGGTCAGCGCATGGGCCATAAAAACCGGTTCACGTAACAAACCGGCATAGCGCGAAAAGGCCCCCAACAGCCTCGGTCGTGGTTCCTGTTGAACCAGGGTTTCTGGCAAACCAAAGAACACGGCGAGTCCCATCAAACTGGCAAACACCGCCAACAGGATGAACATCACCGACCAATGCCCAACACTCAGCAGCCAACCACCAATCAGCGGCGCAAGAATCGGAGCCAGACCCATGACTAACATCAATTGGGAAAACGCTTTGGCAGCCTGAATCGGCGTACACAGATCCCGCACCACCGCCCGGTTAACCACCATACCGGCACAGCCACCCAGGGCCTGGGCAAAACGCGCCAGCAGTAACCATTCAAGGCTGGGAGCCAGGGCGCAGCCGAGCGAAGCCAGGGCAAACAGACTGATACCAAAGAGCAACGGCTTACGCCGTCCGTAACGGTCCGCAACCGGACCATAGAACACCTGACCCAGCGCCAGACCAATAAAGTAGGCCGTCAGGCTCAACTGAACTGCCTTGCTGTCGGTAGCAAAGTCAGCGGCAATACTTGGGAAGGCAGGCAAGTACAGATCGATCGCCAACGGACCAAAGGCACTCAAACCACCGAGAATGAGCAGCAACTTCAAAGGCATGGTGTTTCAATCTCGTATGCGGCGCGGACCGGAGAAATAAGGGCTGTCTAGTGTGCCAGAGTCACCAGCAAAACCGCAGGCAACACTGTGTTTCGCCAAATGACTCATCACGACTCGATTGCAACACATGGCTAAAAAGCACAATAAAAAAACGGGCCGCAGCCCGTTTTTTACATGCGTCCTAAAGCAGGTTCAGCGCCGGACCAGAAAGGTTCTACCAGCACTGAAGGCACCAATCATCAGTAACGCAAGCACCGCTGGCACCACGTTGCCTTCGATCTGCGGAATGGTCCGCAGGAACACAAAGGCCACCGCCGTTGGCGCAACAAAGCGCACCAGAAATTGCCACAGTTGAAACCAGGTCTCATTGGTCGCCATTTCCCGCAGTACTTCTTCACGGCTCAATGCCCAACCAGCAAAGAGTGCAATCAGCAGACCACCCAAAGGCATAAGGATATTGGTAATGAGCTCCAGCACATCAAAGGGTGAGCGGCCAAAGAGTCCATGGGTGAAGGAGTCTTCTGACCAGACATTGAAGCTGAACACCGTGAGCAAACCGAGCAGCCAGCAACCGGCCACCATGGTTGCAACGGCTGCCGGGCGACTAAAGCCATAACGCTCGACCAGGAAGGCAGCAACGGGCTCGACCAGCGAAATCGCCGAAGTCAGTGCCGCACCAATAACCAGAATAAAGAACGCGCCACCCAAGATGGCCCCGCCTGGCAACTCGGCGAAAGCAATCGGCAGACTGACGAACATAAGACCCGGCCCCTGTGCGGCTTCCAGCCCACTGCCAAAGACCAGCGAAAAGATAGCCACACCCGCCATCAGTGCGATCAGCGTATCAACAAAGGCAATCCAGATCGCCGTACGGGTAAGTGACACTTCATCAGACATGTAGGCGCCATAGGCCATGATAGCGCCCATACCAAGGCTCAAGGTAAAGAACGATTGCCCCATCGCCTGCAGCCAGCCTTCCAGGCTCAAGTCAGCCAGATTGAACGTAAACAGGAAGCGCAGCGCAGCGCTAGCATCCCCGACCATGACACCGTAGATCAGCACCACCAGCAGGATCAGAAACAGCGCAGGCATCATGAAACGCAAACCACCTTCAATGCCCTTGTGAATACCCATAGCCACGATCAAGCCGGATACGCCGATAAACAGCGTGTGATAAAGCAGCAGTTTATCGGGCGACGCCAGCAAGGTGTTGAACGCCTCACCAATCACCTCGGCGTTGGCGCCGGCCAACTCGCCACTGAACATGATCCATGTGTAATGAATGGCCCAGCCGGCAATAACCGAATAAAAGCTCAGAATAATGAAAGCAGCCGCCGCACCCATCCAGCCGATGGTTTGCCAGCCACGACTGGTGCCGTGACTCTCTGTCAGGTATTTGATACCCAATATCGGACTTCTGCGGCTGGCGCGGCCCAGCAAGGTTTCCGCTATCAGTATCGGGATACCGACCATTGCAATGGTCAGGGCATAGACCAGAATGAACGCACCACCACCGTTTTCACCAGTCAGGTATGGGAAGCGCCACAGGTTGCCAAGTCCAACTGCCGAACCAACCGCTGCCAGCAAGAAAGTGCCCTTGTGCGTCCAGATATTTCGTGAGCTCATCTGAGGGGTTTCCAGGAATCAATTAATCGGGAAAAGATCAAAAATAAGCGTAGCATAAAGTCCCTTGAATCACGACGAGAAAGCCCATGAACGCTGGCTCAGCCACGCACAAGAAAGCCTTGCAATTGACACTGCATTACCTGCGCCCCTATCGCGCCAGGGTCCTTGGCGCCATGCTGGCACTGGTTTTTACAGCGGCCATAACCCTGTCTATGGGGCAAGGGCTGCGCCTGCTTATCGACCTGGGATTCAGTACCGGATCACAGACCTTGCTGAACCAGTCGGTGGCACTTTTTGCCGTGCTGGTACTGGCGCTAGCCGCAGGAACCTTTGCACGCTTTTATCTGGTGTCGTGGATTGGTGAGCGGGTGATAGCCGATATGCGTTGCGAGGTGTTCGATCACTTGATCGAGCTGCATCCTGGCTTCTACGAGTCCAATCGCGGGCTGGAGATACAATCGCGACTGACCGCTGATACCACCGTGTTGCAATCGGTCATTGGCTCTTCTGTGTCGATCGCCCTGCGCAACCTGCTGATGCTGATCGGCGGCATCATTCTGTTGTTCATTACCAACCCCAAGCTGACCAGTATCGTCATGCTAGCTATCCCCCTGGTCGTCGCGCCCATTATCTTTTTTGGTCGCAAGGTCCGCAGCCTGTCGCGCAAGAGTCAGGATCGGGTAGCCGATGTCGGTAGCTACGTCGGCGAGATTCTGGGGCAGATCAAGACCGTCCAGGCTTACAACCACCAGAACCAAGACAAGCGCCGTTTTGCTGGCGTGGTTGAAGAGGCGTTTGATGTGGCGCGCATGCGCATTCGCCAACGGGCCTGGCTGACCTTCGCCGTTATTCTGCTGGTGCTGGGCGCGATTGGCGTAATGCTCTGGGTCGGCGGCATGGATGTGATTGCCGGGCGCATCAGCCCAGGAGAGCTCGCCGCCTTTGTATTCTACAGCCTGATCGTTGGCGTTTCGGCCGGGGCCTTGAGTGAGGTCATAGGCGAGTTGCAGCGTGCCGCAGGCGCGGGCGCGCGGATCATGGAGCTACTGCGTAGCGAACAGCAAATTGCCTCACCCAGCGAAGGCTTATGTCATTTACCTGAGGAGATAACCGGCGATATTCGTTTTGACGCCGTGAGCTTTAGCTATCCATCACGACCCGAAGTGAAGGCACTGGACCAACTAAGCCTTGAAGTGCATAACGGTGAAACCCTGGCACTGGTGGGTCCATCAGGCGCGGGTAAGTCAACGCTGTTGGACCTGGTCCTGCGCTTCTTTGATCCAACCGAAGGCCGAATACTGTTAAACGGATGCGATATCCGACAGCTCGACCCGAAGGATCTTCGCCGCGGTTTTGCCCTCGTCTCTCAAAACCCTGCTTTATTTTACGGCAGTGTCGCCGACAATATTCGTTATGGACGCCCCGATGCCACGCTCGAGCAAGTCGTTGCAGCAGCCAGAGCGGCTCATGCCGAGGAGTTCATTATGAGGATGCCACAGGGTTACGACACAGCCCTGGGCGATGCCGGACTGGGGCTGTCCGGTGGACAGAAACAGCGGCTCGCGATAGCCCGAGCGCTGCTGACTGATGCACCGATTCTGCTACTCGACGAGGCCACCAGCGCCCTGGATGCGCAAAGTGAACACCTGATCCAACAGGCCCTGCCAACATTGACCGGGGGGCGCACTACCTTGGTCATCGCCCATCGACTGGCCACTGTGCTCCAAGCAGACCGCATCGCAGTGATTGATCAAGGCAAATTGTTGGCGATCGGCACACACAGCGAACTGATAGAAAGCAACTCGCTGTATGCCCGGCTGGCCGAATTGCAGTTCGGCCTTGGAAGGAATAGTTGATCTGTCTAGAGATGCCAGTCAGCTGGGGGCTTGGCAGGTAGCATCGGTATCAGGAACATGCCGTAGACTGGCCTTGGAGCAGTCCCAGCAAGCGTGCTCTGGGTGAGCTCGTAGCCATAGATTTTCGTGCTACGACGCGAACCGGTATCTATCCAGGTTTCTTCCTTGCGCCTGGCGCGGATTACCAGGCTATCAAGTCCAGGGTGATTGGCGTCATAAATAGTCAGGGACGCCATCTCATTATCTGTCCCCGCTACGGTCTGGTATCCCGTTACCAGCACCTGATGATTATCATGGATCTTTCCACCCCGCGCCCGGGTCGCATAACACAGCCCGAGCTGAGCGAAGCCGTAATGATCCACCATTGCCTTGATTGCTGGCCACTCCCTGAAACTGGTTTGCTCTCGCCAACTAGCCGTGCGGTTTCGGCCCTTCTCCCAAGACCACATGGCTATAAAGTTCGCTACTGTGGGCGCGATTGGCTGAACTTGGGTATAAGCTGCAGAGAAGGGATCGTTATCTGCCAGACTCAAAAAACTCGACAGTTGTACATTCAGTAAATCGAGCGTCGTAGGAGCTCCCTTTGCACCGGCAGTGAACGAGGCCTTTTGACGCTCAATAATGTAGTTGAGCATCACCCCACCTGTGGGCGGAGCCGCAACAAAATCCGGCACAGGCATGCCATGGTGAAAATAGTCGGCCGCTGCCTGAGCCATCCCGCCACATAGCGACCACTCACTCGAAGCGCCCACTTTCAGGAGCTCGCTTTGGGCATTGAATTCCAACAGGCTCATGAATACACCGGGGAACATGCGATTAACAAACCGGAAGCCATGCAAGCTCGGCAAAAAGTCAGGCCGTGCAGTCAGCCCTGACACGCCCCCGGTACGAATATCAGCCTCGCCTGCAACAATTAGCTGATCAACTTTCCTGCTGGTAGCAGACAGGTTGAAGCGGTGACTTTCCTGCTCGCCGATAAAGTTCTGAAATGATGAGCTTTGGCGCGAATCAACACGATTCACACCCAGGTTACTACCCAAGTAAACCCAGGCTGGAGGGAAGCCGAAACTGAGCTCGGCAATCTGTGGCCGGATAGACATATCTCGACCCTCATAATCAAAACACAAGCATTGCTCGTAGCCATTGCCCGTCTGATAATAAATAGCACCATGGATTTGAGAGAACTCGAAGCGAATAGCGCCATGCTGTGTCAGCGCGTTATCCGGCATGGCCAGTTCACGATGCGGAAAAAAAGTGTCGCGTTGCCCTTTATCTGTCAGCCGCCAGAGGTGAATCTGCTTTTTGTCAGACCAGACAACAGCGACATACACCCGGCCAAGCACGTCCTTGCCCAGCACCACCTTGCGACCCGACTGCGCAGTAATATCAATCAGCGTATCGTTCCCGATAAAGCCTGCATTTACCGGCCAATCACCCAGGTCATATTGTGCGCCATCTTCATAGCAGGTTATAAACTCGTCGACCGCTCCAGTCAGGCCCTTATTGCGCAATCCCGCAACGAAAACGCGATTGAGGGGGGTTACCTTGATATCGGTTAAGGTCTCGTTACCCTCAATAGTGGTCGGCCAAAAAGACCTGAGTACCTTTCCTGCGCTTTTCATTCGGACATGCATATGAGAAAAGACACCGTGCGCAGTACCACGGCGAATATCATGTTCGATATTTATCCCTACCACCGGGTCGTCATCCAAACCACAGTCTATCGCCACCGGAAAAGCACGGCGCAACGGAGCGCGTGACTCAATCGGGGCCACAGTCACGTCAGCGATGCCCTGAGCACCGAAAGCGAAATCCCGTTGCCCGCTCGGCAACAGGCGCACTACCTGACAGTGCAGGGGGCGGCCCGCATCAATCAATAACAAAATCCGGTCTTTACTATCCTGACAGATATCCCTTACCACACCCGCTACGAAAGGTAGATAGGTCCTGCCCGCTCCACTCCAATCAAGGTTTGCACTTGGCCTTTCCAAACCCCAGGTGCGATCAAGGCCCATGGCACCAATACGCAGAACAAAGGGCATTTTGGTCTGACGTGGAATATCCAGATGGGTCAGCAAGCCCGGCCACATTGGTCGAGTGGCCTGCGGGTAGCCCGAATCAACACTGCTGCTGTTCAGATCGAATCGGTAGTATTGCGAACCCTTGAAAAAGTAAGCCTTGTGCGCACGATCAGCAAATCCAAGAATGACCGCATCAATATTGTCCGGTATACCCGGCCAGTGGTCGCGAATTTTCTTTGGGTAGGCTGGGTCTGCGCCATTGATAAAATCGTAGCGGATGTATTCATCCCCAGAGAAAAAATACATCTTTCGGTTATTACTGGTAAATGCAGCATCAATCTGAGTAAAAGTCATACCGCGCCAGTGATCACGAGTAGAAGCAGGGTAACCCTGATCTACGCGCGATTGCTTCAGGTCAAAACGGTAATACTGCTGACCAAAAAAGAAATATAACTTGTCCTGCCTGTCGCCCTGCCCCTGAACCACAGCAGAAGGATGCGCGGGCACACCGACAAAGGCGCTCATCACGGATTTTGCTGAACCGACTACCGCTCCTTTAATAAAATCGTAGTGATAAACGTCACCGCGCTTGAAGAACAGCACAACATTCTGACTCTGGTACAACGATATTGCGGGCTTGATCATAAGATGTCTCCAACAGACTGATTATCCTGAATATTCCGTTTCAGATAAGTCATGCCAGATACAACGGTCAGTACGACTAAGAGCTGACACATCTGTCATTTTCCGGAACAGTGAACGTGCTCCGGTGCTGCCTTTAAAACAACTGGATGCGGTCAACCCTTGATGTGATTCGAGATTGGGGGGGGGTATCGGACATCCATGCCGATAGATAGCCCTGATGAGTCAGGGCTTGACGATAATTTGAATAATGCACTGCGTAGAAAAAACCGCCAATGGGTAAGGATCAGTTTTTTACAGTTAAAGCCTCTACCGCTTGGCGCAACTTGCCCATCGCGTCGGCAAGCACCGCGCGTTGGGTCGCAATATTCAGGCGCATATAACCGCTACCCTGTTGGCCAAAGCTGACGCCTGGGTTGAGCCCAAGACCCGCCTCGCGGACAAAAAAGCGCTTAAGCTCGACATCCGACATCCCCAGCCCACGACAATCCAACCACAACAGGTAGGTACCCTCGGGCTCGGTGCAGCGTATTTGTGGCAGATGCTCAGCGAGATACCCCCGCACAAAGCGGATATTCTCAATCAGGTAGCCCAGTAAAGCATCCAGCCAGGCCTCACCGTGTCGGTAAGCAGCCTCAAAGGCGACGATGCTGAAAGGGTTGGCCTGTTCCATATGCAGACGATCAAAAACGGCGCGCAGGCTGCTGCGCAGTTGCGGATCGGGGATGACCATCGCCGATAGACCCAGCCCCGGGATATTGAAGGTCTTGCTTGGCGCCACCGCCGTGATGATGCGGTCACCCGGTTCAGCCAGACGCGCCAGCATAGTATGGCGTTGTCCGGGGTAGAGCAGATCGCAGTGAATGTCATCCGACAGCACCAGCAAGTCATGTTTACGCACGACCGCCAATAATGCCCTCAGCTCATCTTCCTGCCAGACCCTGCCCACCGGGTTGTGCGGGCTACACAGCATCAGCATGCGCGCACCCTGCGCAGCGCAGCTATCCAACTGTTCGAGGTCCATGCTGTAACGACCGTTGTCACAGCGCAACGGATTGACCAAGACCTTGCGCCCGGTCTTTTCAACTGAACTGAAGAACGGCGGGTAGACCGGCGGCTGGATGATAACGCCCTCACCTTCCGCGGCAAACGCCAGCGCCGCAGCATGCATTGAGGGCACCACGCCCGGCGCCATGACGATCCAGTCACGCTCGATCTGCCAGTCATGACGCCGGGCAAACCAGTCGATCATCGATTGATACAATGACTCGGGAAACAGGCTGTAGCCCAACACCGGGTGGGCCGCCCGGGCGAGCAATGCCTCTGTTACCGCAGGCGGAGTAGCAAAGTCCATATCCGCAACCCAAAGCGGGATAACATCATCTCGCCCAAACACCGCCTGACGGGCATCGAACTTGACCGACTGGGTTGCAGAACGGTCAAGCGGTTGGTCAAAATCCATTATCAATCACGCTTTTCCCATACAGTGACTTCCGACAGGCTGTGCTGGAATTTGTGTTGCGTTTCTCGTATCACAAATTCAACTTTCTGCGGCTCAGTCGCCAGGGTGAAATGCTGCTCCATTAGGGCTTTCAGCCCTTCCAGGGTAGTCAGGTTTTCACCGTCCTTCTTGAAGCCGCCTATCCATTGTTCACGCGGCGTATGCTCTTCAAGCCAGGTGTAGGGCGAGGCCAGGACCAGCGTACCCCCTGACGCAAGGCGTTCATGCACCGCGGCCAGAAAGGCGCTTGGATTGTACAAGCGGTCAATCAAATTGACCGCCAGAATCAGGTCGTAGCCGCTGAACTGCGGCTTGAGATTACAGGCATCACCCTGATAAAAGGCTACCTTGCCGGCGGTCTGCTCAAGATCAAGATCGGCCAATGTAGCCGTCTTGTAGGAAACCAGCTCGCCTTCCTCGGTCAGGGTATAACGCAGGACGCTCTGCTCCGCCATCTCGACACCCTGTCCGATAAAGCGGGCTGAGAAATCAATACCGGTGACCTGGTCAAAATGCCTGGCCAGTTCGAAGGTGGAGCGTCCCGATGCGCAGCCCAGATCCAGCGCAGTGCGCGCAGGCTTGTCACCACGCACTCGAATGGCCAGATCAGCCAGCGCCTTGGGGAAGTTGGCTACATTGAAATAACTGTCGCCATAATGAAATTCGGCGTACTCGGACAACTGCCTGTCCGTTTCGTAATAGGCATTGGGCGCCTGAACCTGCTGAGTGGATGACACGTAACGGAACCCCGCATGTTGAAAGAAATGCCGACGAAAGGCGTAACGGGCGCTACGCAATGTTTCATTGCCGCAGGACGCCCATGACCCACCCTTGATCAGATTGTGCTGGCCATCAAAGGTCGGCGTGGTGAAGTCATCATACAGTGGGTGAACCTCAAAGCCGTCAAAGGGATAGATCGGCGTCTCGGTCCATTGCCAGACATTACCCACCACGTCGAAAAAATCGCCGTGACGAAAACGGGTGACAGAGCAGGATGAGGCAAAATGATCCAGGTGCAGATTGGCATTGGCAGTCTCGTCAGCCAGCTCTTCGAGCCCGGCCAGATCATAGAGTCGATACCACTCATCCTCACTCGGCAGACGAATAGGCTCTCCGGTTTCGCGTGCTTTCCAGCGGCAGAAGGCGCGCGCCTCCAGGCAGTTGACTTCAACCGGCCAGTCCCAGGGCATGGGTACCACCTCGGTCATCAGCCGCAAATGCCAGCTGGTATCCTTGACCCAGAAGGTCGGATATTCAGCCTGGGTAAAGGCTCGCCACTTCAGCCCCTCTTCGCACCACAAACTGGCCTCTCGATAGCCACCGGCCTCCACAAACGCCAGGAATTCAGCATTGCTGACAAGATATCGACTAGCCTTGAAGGCCTCCAATTCAGCAATGTGCAAGCCATATTCGTTATCCCAACCATAACGCTCAGCCTGATGAGGCTTGCCCAACTGTACCTGCCCGGCGGGGACAGCCACCAGCTCATTGACAGGTGCCTTGCCATGCTGGCGGCAAGGCTGCCAATCACGATGCGGTTGCACGTAGGCCAGTTTGTGCTGACGAATCAACACCGTACTGGTCTCCAGGTGAATCAGCTCATGCTCAATGCCCATGATGATCGGCCACCAGGCGCTGGCCCAGTCAATCGGCAAGCTCAAAGGAAGAGTGTCGATCAGATTCAGTACGGCCGCCCTGACGCTGGCGCGGTAATCACGCACCTCTGCCACAGTGGGCCAATCGTAGTTGGCCTCATCCAGATCGTCCCAGCTCATTTCGTCAACACCCACCGCAAAGATCGACTCAAGCCGGGGATCGATGCGCGCTGGCAGCAACTTGGCAAGCACCAGCTTATTGGCAAAGAAGGTGGCAGTATGACCAAAGTAGAAAATAAGCGGGTGACGCAGGGAAATGGGCTTCTGATAGAAGGCCTCATCGCAGCTCAGGGTGTCGAACAAACCGGTATAACGGTCAAACACCTGGACAAAGTAGTCTGCGAGCTCGGCTCGCTTCAACTCGGGATGCTTGCCTGTCAGTAAAGGCGTTCTATGGCTGCTGGTACGGCGTTGCAACGGATGTGGTTTTTGCAGTGCTGTCATTGTTCTGTTTCCCAGGCGGTTATCCGCAAATGCAGGTCAAATTGAATTATGGACAGTGCACAACAATCTTGCCCTTTTTTAATCGTGAATAATCATGTCTGCATCACTTTCATGCACGTATTCAGCTGTGCATTGACCTGCAGCAGGCTCAAGTTTCAGAGAACAGCTATAGTCAGAATAGGTAACAAACAAAAGGCATTCAATGCGCACAGCCCCCCTCCTTGTCATGCTGTTGATCTTCGCCGGCAGCCTGATGGCAGACGATTCGGACCTGCCCGACTGGACAGTGGAACGCATCGGTCCCATGCACGAGGGGGTGTCGCGCTGGGTGGACTCAAGCTCGCGCAATCTGGATGGTTTTTTTGGCAGTGATGATGAAAGTCGTGCAGTAAGAAATAAATCCTACCTGCGCATCGGCACCGATTTTGAATGGGAAGAATCAGAAGGCTTCAATACCGACCCAAGCATTCGCTTCAAGCTCGATCTGCCAACAACCAAGGAGCGCTTGCGGCTGATCATTGAAAGCGAACCTGAGGAGTCACGCGGTACGCTCAGCGAACAGGGGTCAAACCGCTTGCGCAATGATCAGACCAGCACCGATAGCACCGTCATCGGCTTGAGCCGTCTCAGTGACAAGGACAAGACCCGTCATTGGGATACCCGGGTGGGCGCCGGGGTCAAGTTCCGGCTACCACTGGACCCTTACCTGCGCCTGAGCACCGAGCGCCTGTGGAATCTGGGTCAGGGCCCCTGGCAACTCGAGTCCTACAATCGCTTGTCCTGGTTTAACAGTGATGGCTACTCAGCTCGCAGCCGCTGGGATATTGGCAAGACATTGGATGACACTCGCCACTTGCGCTTTCTGACCAATATTCAATGGCAGGAAGATGAAGACACGCTGGAGTTCTCGGAGTCAGCTGAAATCAACCAACGCCTTAGCCGGCGCAGTGCGATGCGCTACGCGGCCGTTATGGTCGGCAACAGCGCCTCGAACCCACGCATCAATGATTACTTCCTTCTGACTCAATACCGGCGCAATCTGCACAAAGACATTTTGTTCGCAGACATCATCCCGGAGTTGCACTTTCCCCGCGAGGCCAATTTTGCGCCGCGCTGGGCGCTGAGTCTGCGACTGGAGATGTATTTCAGTGGCAATGTCATAGACCAGCAGCGTGAACAACACGACAACGAGGAGTTGCAACAGCGTGAATCAGCCCCCACCCAGCGACGCTGATAAAGCGTACCTGCTTGAAGCCGTTCAACTCGCCCTTGAGTCAGTCGAGATCGGCGGCGGCCCCTTCGGTGCCTTGGTGGTTCAGGACGACGAGGTAATTGCCAGAGCGGCAAATCGCGTCACGTTGAATTGCGACCCGACCGCCCATGCCGAAGTTGAAGCTATACGCCAGGCTGCCTTGTTGCAGGCTAGCCCGCATATACCCGGCAGTACTCTGTATGCCAGTTGCGAACCTTGCCCCATGTGCCTGGCCGCCGCGCAATGGGCGCACATTCCTCGTATTATCTACGCCGCCTCGCAACTGACGGCCGATCGCGCGGGCTTTTCAGATGGCGCCATGGCTGAACAGCTCTATGGGCAGGCAAAACCGGTCTGGGCGGATAAACTGGGGCTGTATCACATGGAGATTGAACAAGCAGAGGCACCCTTCAGGGCATGGCAGGCAAAACAGGATCGTCAAAACTACTGAGCATTAGCCTGAGGGACAGTACCCTGCCCCATCAGGCTTGAGGGTGGTGGAGTCAGTCGAGGTCGTCGAGGGTGATAGTCAGGTCGCGACGCGCCACATTCACATCCCAGAAGGTGTAGCTATCACCGTCTTCATCTACCGCCTTGATATCAAATACCGGGCTGGAATAACCACGCAGGTTGACCCGTTTGGTGTCACCAGTATGCATGACTTTCTTACCCAGCACATCCTCCTCCCAGTCATCGGCCTCGGCAGGACTGACGTACAAATTCATGATGGTGAAACCGGTATTGTTCGTCACATCCACATAATAGTCTTCAGCCATTGAAGACAGGGAAAACAACGAAAAGAACATCGCGCACAACAGAAGAATCCCTTTTTGAATTCGCACGATTCAACTCCTTATTCAAAATAAAAAATAACGGCAGCTAGGTTTGCAGACCGCACTTCATGGACGAATAAAAGGATAAAAGCGCCGCATCCTTTCACACATTTCTTGTTACATCTCAACGAGCCCAACTCAACTATAGCATTCTGCCATCGAATGCCAAGCGTCTTTGTCTCACGCTTTTGAGTCTAAACCGTCATGGCCATAAGTCATTACAGCCTAGTGTAAAGATAGGTAAATATGCCTTTACAGCCAGCGTTTTAGCCGATTTTCACGGTCACAGGGACATACCGGCAAGACACTGTTCATGCAGTCCTCGCCGGTGCACCCCGGAAACCACGAAGGAACGACACCATGAAATCACATTACCTATTGGCTACCGCCTGCGTTGCCGCATTGCTTTTCAGCTCACCGACCTTTGCCTCTCCCGACCGCCATCGAGATTACCGACAGCATGAGAGCAGACACCACCATCAACAATGGGAATCACGGCATCACAGACATGAGCCCCGTGCACATCAACGTGGCCATGAACAACACCGAGGCCATGGCGGGCGCTCCCATAATCAAAGGCAGGGTTACCGTAGTCCTCCGCCTGTACATGTGATTCGTCAGCACCTCTACCCGCATCGTCACCACGTAAGCCGTGGTCATGCACGGGCTCCCCACGTGATTATTGTGCAAGGGCGACCACTGCCGAGAGGCTACGGTCACCGATTGGGACATGCCCATGCGCGCCATTTGCCTCAGTATGCTGGCTATGAGTGGCACAGCAGTGGACGCGATCTGATCCTGGTCGCGGTGACGACAGGTATTGTCTACGCCATTCTCGACAATGTGCTGTGAAGCCTGTCAGGCAAAGGTCGTGCAATTGCGACCTTTGCCTTTGGCAATCTCCAGCACACTAGCCCTGAGCAAAGCAGCAAAGCCTTCAGGGTGCCAATGCGCTGATTTCACTGGCGCTGTAGCCATGAATAAGCCTGCTGCCCACCTTCAACAATGGGATACCTCGACCACCCAGGGCGTCATACTGACGCCGCCCCTCTGCGGACAACTCAATATCCATCTCCTGAAAAGGCGTACCCTGGCGGGTTAATTGCTCTCGAGCCTTGTCGCAGTAGCCGCACCAGGCAGCCGAATAAAGAACCACCTCCTGTGATCCAGCAACGATCTCGGGTGCAGGGTGAAACCAGCGCTCAATTGTGCCCCACTGCTGGTAAACCGCGAGTGCGCACAACACCAGCATTATTTTCTTCATGGTCCTGTTCCATGCGGCTTTTGCGCTGCCCGACTGACTAGCGCTTTTGACGAATAACTCAACGATTTTTAACGCGCAGGCCCTTGCCGCCGGTTTTATTAAGATCCTCGAGTTGAAACTTTTTCGGAAAGGCTCTGACCAGATCGCTGAGCTTCTTATGTCCGTATAGTCGGGGATCAAATTCCGGCCGCAGCTTACTGATATTGCTACCTACTGGCCCCAGATTGGCCCAGCCCTCATCATCGGAAATATCATCAATTACCTTGGCGATAAAACCCACCGGTGCCTTGTTTTTGGTTTCGACCGACGCAACAGGCTTCTTTTGCTCATTACTTTTGCTACTGACAGGCGGTGGCTCAGGTGTATCCGCACTTGCCGACTGCCCTTGGCGTCCGGCAACTTCAAGGTTGTCTTCGGTCGCCTCGCGAAGAATCTCTGTGTAAATGAACTTGTCACAGGCAGACACGAAGGGCGACGGTGTTTTCTTCTCGCCAAAGCCGTAAACCGTCAGCCCTTCCTCGCGCAGGCGAGCCGCCAGACGGGTAAAGTCGCTGTCGCTGGATACCAGGCAAAAGCCGTCGAAGCGGCCGGTATAGAGCAGATCCATGGCATCAATAATGAGCGAACTGTCGGTCGCGTTTTTACCCTTGGTATAGGCAAACTGCTGAATGGGCTGGATCGAATAATCCAGCAGGACCTTCTTCCAGCTGCCCAACTGTGGCCCGGTCCAGTCGCCATAAATGCGCTTTACGCTGGCGATGCCGTACTTGGCCACCTCCTCGAATATCGCATCGATGATCGAGGCTCTGGCGTTATCCGCATCAATCAACACGGCAAGGCGCTTCTGTGAATCGTCACCATCAGCCGTCCTGCTGCTGTAACGGCTCGCGGTTGCTTTGTAATCCATGGGTCATCCCTGTGCAGTGTGAGAATCAGGCCATTCTGACTGTCATGATCAAAACAAAGCAGCCTCTCAAGGCTGCCCCTGCAACTGTTGCTCTATGACGCCGGACAATTGCTCCCAGCCCGGACGCGTCAGCGGTACATTATTGACTATGACAGTTGGCGTACTGGCAATGCGCAACTGTCGGGCAACGCCCAGGCTGTTCTGAACGGCCTCAAGCTGGTGTTCACGAGTCAGGCAGCGCTCAAAGCGAATCTCATGCAGTCCCTGCTCGGCGGCAAAGTCAAGCAGCATAGGGGTTGGGTCACTGGCGTTGCTCCAGGCGGACTGCTGCTCGAACAGGCGATCATGCATGCCCCAATAATCTCCCTGGTCACCAGCACAACGTGCCGCCTGAGCAGCTACCAGGGCATGACGATGCTGCGCCAGCGGCAGTTCAAAAAATACCAGCCGTACCTTGCCGCTATCAATGTACTCGGACTTCAAACGTGGGTGTACTGTGGCGAATGCGGCACAGGCCGGGCACTGGTAATCGGCAAACTCACGCACCACAACGGGCGCATCGGGACTGCCCAGTTGCGTGGCAAAACGATCGAATTCCGACGGGAAGGGGCCCGCTCCCTCCGCCGCTTGTGGCAAGGCAACAGACGGGCCCAAATCAGGACTGGACAACCAGAGTGCACCGCCCACCAGAATCGCCAGCACCAGCACGGCACCACCCCAGACCAGCCCTTGACGCTGACGCTGGCGGTGCTGCAACGGACTTGGCTCACCCGCCGATTGACGCCTTTTTGCTTCTCCCATAAAGCTTTAATCTCCAGTTTTATAGTCTTGATTTTATTGAAATAGATAAATAAAAAGTTAAGCACCTATAGTGCAAGGTCCGCTGCCTGAGTAACACTATACGACTGAATCCCGACAAGACACAGCCTGATCAGGTTTCATGCCAAAAGGGCCAAATTCAAGCTTGGCCACCATTCCAAGATTGACAGTCCAGACGCAAAAAACGACATTACCCGGGCCAGATCATTACAAGGAAATTGATCCGTTGAAAACATGTTCGATTGCGCTACTGATCAGCGCACTGTTAGCCAGCCCTCTGACCCTTGCCCAAGTCTACAAATGGACTGATGAAAACGGACAGCTGCACTTCAGCTCTACCCCGCCCCCTCAACAAGCGATAGAACCGGTTGACGTGCGCCTGAACTACGACGCCCCAGCGCCTGCTCCCAGAACAGAGACTGATACAGCGTCGTCCTCTTCGGTCAGTAATGACAGCAGAAATGGCTCGGATCAGCCCAGTGCCACAGCATCCAGCAACAGCAGTCGCAGCGATGATTGTCGCAAGGTCATGGAGTACGCCGACTATGATGTACCCAACCTGAAGAGCATCTTGCGCAAGAACCATACCGACGGATACATCAGCCGTTCCCAATATGACACCCAGCTCAGAAGCCTGGAGCAGGCCGGACGATCCCTGAGCCACAGTGCCTGCATGCGCAGTTCAGGTCGTGAACGTGAGCTGTATGATTGTCTGGCGCAGGGCGGCGGTCTGGCCATGTGCTACGACTGGCAGTAAGTAGCCGAGAGCATCTGAAAAAATGCGCTATAGTGTCTAAGGACATCAGATAGCGCCTAGAATCGGCTGTTGGCACGGGCTTTAGCCACCCCGATTAAGATAATAATAATCATGATGCGACACCTGTGCGCCCACATTGGCCTGAGCCTGGCTCTGGCTACGAGTTGTCTGTCCGCCATGGCCGATACAGCTGCGCGCGTTCTGAATGCGGCCTATATCAATTTCCCACCATTGGCCTATACCGATCTGGAGGGTAATCCCGCTGGCGAGATTATAGAGCTGAGCAACCAAATTGCCGCCGAGGCGGGTATCAGTCTGGTCTGGAAGGAATACCCGATCAACCGTATCTACCGTAATTTGGGTACGGGTGAAATCGACTTCTGGCCGGGCTCGCAGGCCGTTCCGGTGCTGAGTGACACGACACTCGAAACCGCGCCACTGGATGTCACCTTGAAGCTCTGCGCCTTCGCCCGCGAGGGCACCCCAAGGATCTCCACCACCCTTGAGCTGGGGGATGCCAGACTAATCCTCATACGCGGCTATACCTATCGCGATCAGCTTGATTATCTATTTGAAAACGGCAGCCGCATGCCCATTGTGGCGCCGAATCACATCGCCGCCTTGCAATTGCTGGAAAAGGATCGAGGTGATTACCTGATCCATTTTGCGCAACCCATTGAAGAAGCACTGAAGGTCTATCCAGTGGCCAACCTGGACTGCAATCTACTGAATGAATGGCCGCTCGCCATGATCATTTCCCGGCAAACACCCCAGGCACGTGAGCTGGTCGAATCGCTGCAAGGCGCTTATGAACGCATTCGCTCACATGACTTGGCCGAGGTTGAATGAGTCAGCCTGCAGCATCTGTCAACGCCAACCCCCGTACAAGCAGAAACAACTGCGCTAGCTTCACGTGCTGTCGAGCTATCAAGCTGCTGAATACCCGGGCAACAACGAGTCAAAGCCATTTGCCTGTTTAACCCCGGCCCGCCTAAACTCGGTAGTCATTTTTAGACCCAGCACCCTGCTGGGCCACTGTTCAACAGCAACAGCGAGGCGCCATGAAAACCCGAATTACTGAACTCTTTGGTATCCAGCATCCGATTATTCAAGGTGGTATGCACCACGTCGGTTATGCCGAGCTGGCCTCGGCGGTTGCCAATGCGGGTGGTCTGGGCATGATCACCGCCCTGACTCAGCCCAACCCACAGGCGCTTGCCGAGGAAATCCGCCGTTGCCGCGAGATGACCGACAAACCCTTTGGCGTCAATCTGACCTTCCTGCCCTCGGTGAAGCAACCCGATTATCCGGGCTATATCGACGCCATCATCAAGGGCGGTGTCAAAGCGGTGGAAACCGCCGGTAACAATCCACAGAAATGGCTGCCTATCCTCAAGGAGCACGGCATCAAGGTCATTCACAAGTGCACCGCGGTGCGGCATGCCTTGAAGGCAGAAGCCATTGGCTGCGATGCAGTCAGCGTCGACGGCTTCGAGTGCGGTGGTCACCCCGGTGAAGACGACGTCCCCAACTTCATTCTGCTGCCCCGCGCGGCTGAAGAGCTGAGCATTCCCTTTGTCGCCTCCGGTGGCATGGCCGATGGTCGCTCCCTTGCCGCTGCCCTGGCCTTGGGTGCGGAAGGTATGAACATGGGTACGCGCTTTATTGCCACCCAGGAAGCGCCCGTCCACGAGAACGTCAAAAAGGCGATTGTCGCCGCCAGTGAACTGGACACCCGTCTGGTCATGCGCCCCCTGCGTAATACCGAGCGCGTCATGGTCAATGGAGCGGTCGAGCGCCTACTGGAAAAAGAGCGTCGCCTGGGCGCTGATCTGAAATTTGAAGATATCGTTGATGAAGTCGCCGGCGTCTATCCGCGCATCATGAAAACCGGTGATATGGATGCTGGCGCCTGGTCCTGTGGCATGGTGGCTGGCCTGATACATGACGTGCCGACAGTTCAGCAACTGGTTGAGCGCATCATGACCGAAGCTGAAGGCATCATTCGCCAACGCCTGGCCGGCATGCTGAACGGCTAAGACAACGACTTCAAGGACAGCCCAATGAGCTTCGATACGCCCCTTTTCATCTGCGGTCCGCTGCGCGAACCGAAACAAATGCTGGCCGACCAGGAATACAGCGGTCATACCTCGATTCACGACGACAGCATGGCCGAAAAGCTTGGCTTCCGTGCCGGTCCAATTGAGGGGCCCACCCACTTCAGTCAGTTTGTACCGCTGCTGGCCCATATCTGGGGCAAGGACTGGTTCGAGCGCGGCTGTTTCTCGTCTCACTTCCAGAACATGGTGGTGGAAGGTGAAACCGTTCGCGCCTTTGTCGAACTGCCCAAGCCCGGCGCCACCAAAGTGCGGGCCTGGGCCGAGAAAGCCGACGGCACGCCGGTACTGGAAGCCTCTGCCAGTCTGGGTCCGAATGACGGGCCAAGCCTGCTGGACGAGCGTATGGCCAAACTGCGCGCACCGGAAAAACTGGTGATCATGGCCGATCTGCATGTCGGTATGCAGGGTGCCGAGGGCGAACAAGTTCGCATGGACGCCGACCAGCACATGGGCAACCTGTACCCCTTTTCACTGACGCAGAAACTGGATGGCATCACCGAAAATTCGCCCTGGTATTCAGACGCTGCCAGTTCACCCTGGGGCCGCGCCATAATCCCCCTGGAAATGGTCAGCGTGCTGGCTGAATACACCAGCAAGCAGGCGGCCTTCCCGGTCAAGCAACCGGTAATCGGTCTGTTTGCCGACCAGGAAATCCGCATGATCGACGGGCCTTTGTTTGTCGGCGAAGACTACCTGATTCGCCGTGAAGTCGTGGCCCTGTCCGAGAGCAAACGCACCGAGTCCTACTGGGTTCGCTCACGGATCTTTGATGCCAGCGGGACCAAACTGAAAGCCGAAATGCTGCTTAACCATGCCACCCTGAAACACTCCTACGCCAACTATGAGGCTGAAGCCTCGGCCTGACAGTGCCTGCGGCGGCCCCCGGGCCGCCCATGCCCCAGCCCACATTCTCGTCAGCATCATGCCGGCGCCCCATGAAAAAGGCGCTCTGTATTGCCTCGCAGTGCACTGGCCCTGCGCTGTCCCCCGCGTTTGCTGTCAGTTGCAGATTATCCATCGATCAACCTGACCCGCGCCGCTAATCCAGCTATGCTCATTACAGTACCAAGCAAAAAATGCTGAGCCGGTGACTGAACTTTGTTTCAGCACTGCTCTCAGATCTAGTAGGTACATCAAAGCAAGGAATCGACTATGCAAGTACAGGTAAACAGCAAGCATATTCAAGGCAGCACCAGGCTTCATGAATGGGTCACCGCAGCCGTCACAGATCAACTCGATCACTACGATGACTACCTCACACGCATTGAAATCCATATCAGTGATGACAACGCACACAAAGGCGGTGCCGACGACAAGCGCTGCCAGATTGAACTGCGCCCCAAGGGTCACCAGGCTCTGTCAGTCAAACACAAGGCCGAATCCCTTGAGCAGGCAGTCAACGGCGCGGCCAGCAAAGCGCGTCACGCACTTGAACATCTGATGGGCCGGCTTGAAACCCGTCCTACCTCAACGCCCCTGCCCCTCGATGAAGCGCCTGTAGCAGAAGCCGATGCACTGCTACAGGAAGACTTTCTCGCACGCCAGGCGGCGCTTGGTAAAAGTTAGATAATGACCTCGACGGAGCCGCTTCGGCGTGCTCCGTCTCCTTTACCCTCTCGTGAGACAAACAGGTACACTGTGTACCCGTTTCCGACCTCATCCAACACCATGCCCTTTGCCCAACTCGGTCTGATCCAACCCCTGTTGCAGTCACTGGACTACAGCAGCCCTACTGCAATCCAGACACAAGCTATTCCGCTTATTCTGCAGGGCCGCGATCTCATTGCCGCCGCCCAGACCGGTACCGGAAAAACCGCCGCCTTTGCCTTGCCACTCTTACAAAACGTGAGCCAACAAGGCCCTCGCGTCGCCAGCAACGCTGTCCGCGCACTGATCCTGGTGCCTACCCGCGAACTCGCCGTGCAGCTGCAGCAGCGCATCAGCCAATACGCACAGGGCCTGCCACTGCGCAGCCTGGCCGTATACGGTGGCGTGTCCATCAACCCGCAGATGCAGGCCCTGCGCAAGGGCGTTGACCTGCTGGTTGCCACGCCCGGCCGCCTGCTCGACCTGCAGCGCAGCAACGCCGTGCATTTCAGGCAGCTACAGATACTGGTCGTGGATGAGGCCGATCGCTTACTCGATATGGGCTTTGCCGACGAGCTGCACGCCCTTCAGCGGCTGCTGCCGGCCCAGCGTCAGACGCTGCTGTTTTCCGCCACCCTCAGCCCCGCTGTGCGCGACTTGGCTGGCCACCTGACACGGGAAGCAGTCAGCCTGGATATCAGCCCGCAGCAACTGGATGCCAGCACCCTGAGCCAGTGGATCATACCCGTTGATCGTAAGCGCAAGGGCGAGCTCTTATTACACCTGCTGCGACAGCACAAAGGGTCGCGCGTGCTGGCCTTCGGTAAAAATCGCCAGACACTTGAACAACTTCTGCCCGCTATACAGGCGTTAGGTATCAACGTTGACCTGATCCATGGCGACCGCCCACAGCCCGCTCGACTGCGCGCTTTAAATCGCTTTCAGTCAGGCGAGATTGATCTGCTTCTGGCCACCGATGTCGCCGCACGGGGGTTGGATATAGAACAACTGCCGATGGTCATCAATATCGATTTGCCGCTCAAGGCTGAAGACTATGTTCACCGCATTGGTCGTAGTGGGAGAGCTGGCAGTGACGGTACCGCCATTTCCCTGGTCAGCGCAGATGAAGCACGACAGCTAGCCAACATAGAACACTTGCTCCAGCGCCTGCTGGATCGACGGGATGAAGCCGGCTTTACCCCGGAGCACCGCCTGCCGCAGACGTCACTGGATGGCCAACTAATCAAGAAACCGAAAAAACCGAAAAAGCCAAAGCAAGCCGCACCCGCAAACAGCCCAGCCAGCCGCATTCATTTAGGTGACTGGAGCTGAGCAATACCCTATCGTTAGCCCCTTGAACAAACTGCAAATGGACGCGCCATGATGAACGTTCGAACGGAAGAAAAAACCTTTATCCTGCTGCTGACGCTGGTGTCCATCGCCTTCGTCTGGCTGTTACTGCCTTTCTACGGTGCCGTTTTCTGGGGCACCATCCTGGCGATCATCTTTCAACCGGTACAGCGCTGGGTAGAAGCCAGACTTCAGGGACGCAAAGGTCTGTCAGCCTTTATCACCCTGATGCTGATTCTGATGATGGTTATCCTGCCCGTTACCCTGCTGGCCGGCGCGCTGGTCAACGAAGGTGCCGCACTCTATGAGCGCATCGAATCAGGCAACGTCAACTTTGGCGAATACTTCCAGCAAATCATGCAGGCCTTGCCCCAGCCTGCACTGGATATTCTGGCCAGTTTTGGCATGACCGACATATCCAGTGTGCAGGAACAGTTGGCCAGTGGCGCCCAGCAGATCAGCCAGTTTCTCGCCACTAAAGCCTTCAGCGTGGGTCAGGATACCTTCCGCTTTGTCGTCAGCTTCGCCATCATGCTGTACCTACTCTTCTTCCTGCTGCGCGATGGCACCACCGTGTCACAGCATATCAAGCGCGCCATTCCCCTCAGTGAAGTCTACAAGCAGCACCTGCTGACCAAGTTCACCATGGTGGTTAAAGCCACGGTCAAAGGCAATATTGCGGTGGCCGCAGTGCAGGGCCTGCTCGGTGGCTTTATTTTCTGGGTGCTGGGCCTTCAAGGTGCACTGCTTTGGGGTGTGATGATGGCCATTCTGTCGCTGCTGCCTGCGGTGGGTGCCAGCCTGATCTGGGGGCCAGTCGCCATCTACTTTCTGGCCACCGGCGCCATCTGGCAAGCCGCGGTACTCACTGCCTTCGGCGCCATTGTCATTGGTCTGGCAGATAACGTGTTACGTCCCACGCTGGTCGGCAAGGACATCAAGCTGCCTGATTATGTGATTCTGATTTCCACCCTGGGTGGCCTGGCGCTCTTCGGTCTGAACGGCTTTGTCATTGGGCCGCTGATTGCTGCGCTGTTTATTGCTGCCTGGAGCCTCTCTGCTGACGCACGAAATGGTCAGCCGCTGACCGACAGCGTGATTGTCCTCCCAGGAGAGCACGAACAGGTTCAAGCCGAATCGGCTCAGACAGACCAGGTGCCCGAGCCCACGCATGACAAAACCGAGTAACTCGGACGCAACCGCCGCCAGTAATCCACTGACCGAAGTTTATCGTGATCAGTGGCTGCTGGCGGTCCACAAGCCCACCGGGTTATTGCTGCATCGAAGCCCGATCGACCGACACGAAACCGAATTCGCCCTGCAATATGCCCGCGCACTGAACGGCGGAGACCATGTCTACCCGGTGCACCGGCTGGACCGCCCCACCTCGGGTCTGCTGTTGTTTGCCCGTGATGCACACACCGCCAGCCTGATCGGCAAAGCCTTGATGGCTGGCGAGGTAACCAAGGAATACCTGGCCATGGTGCGCGGCTGGACGCCGGACAGCGGCCTTATAGACCACCCCCTGCGTGAGCACGCCACGGATCGCCGACAAAACGACACTGCATTACCGATCCGCGAAGCCCGCAGCCGCTTTCACAGATTGGCGAAAGCCGAGATCCCCGTCTGCATCGAAGGTTACCCCTGCAGCCGCTACAGTCTGGTCGTGCTGAAGCCGGAAACCGGACGCAAGCATCAGCTCAGACGACATATGCAGCACATCAGCCATCCCATCATTGGCGATACCAATTACGGCCGCACCAAGCACAACCACTATTTTGCCGAACGTTTCGGCTACGCTCGGCTGATGCTGGCCGCCACTGGCATGACCCTCACCCACCCCATAACAGGCCAGCCGCTCACCCTGCATGCACCGGTCGATGACAGCTTTATGCTTAGGCTGTCGATCTTTGGTGAGGAGGTACAGCGCTCAGTGGCTGGCATGTCCGTGATCCAGAGCGTGCATGGTTCACAAATGTAACAAGGGTTCAGAAAACCGCCGGGCAATCTGATAATCTCGCAGCCCATGAAACCATGTCACTTTGCCTCCATATCACTGGAGAGCGGCACATGGCTGGCATCTGATTTTACTATCAGCCGCTGGAGCAAGCTGACTTCAGGGGCACTGCATAAGGACGTGTACAGTGGATTCAACCAAGGACTTTGTAGCTGACTTTTGGGCCAACCTTGATGGTTGGCTGGTGTTTTTCAATGTCTCCAGCGGCATTCTGCTGGGCACAGTGGGTGGCCTTGTTCTGGTCATTTGGCTACAGAAAGGCGGCTTTCTGGGACGCAATAACCGCTGGCACCATCTATTGCTGAAACTCTACTTTCTTGCCCTGCCCTGCCTGGGTGGCTTCCTCGGCTTTCAGGCCGGCATGCTCTATGCCACAGAAAAGCAGATCCACCGCGAAATAGATCGCCAGCACGATGCGGTGCAAGTACACACCCTGTCGATGATGCATAGCTTCTACACCCACATGAGCCAAACAGCACCCGAGCGTGACCCGACCGAGCTGGCCTCAATGTCCATGCGCGACATGCTGATTCTGATGGCCCATGACTTTATTGACGCCAACCCCATCGCTATCTACGACAACCCCGATGACCTGAACTGGCGTCAACGCCTGGCACAAACATCCGTGGAAATCGTACGTGAACGGATACTGATCTGGGCCGTCGATGAGATCATCGTGCCCCGCGTTGTCGCT
The DNA here is from genome assembly GCF_057548395.1 of Halopseudomonas sp. 4NH20-0008. NCBI lineage: Bacteria > Pseudomonadati > Pseudomonadota > Gammaproteobacteria > Pseudomonadales > Pseudomonadaceae > Halopseudomonas > Halopseudomonas sp. 4NH20-0008. Next base: position 22,331 of record NZ_BAAJMD010000017.1, on the reverse strand, counting down.
ACCAGCGCAAACAAGTACACCTACCTGAGCCCGGACGTCATCAACGAGATAGTCCATGAACCCCTGGACACCCTGTTCAATGCCCAGGCCCTGCTGGATTTCGTCAAAAAGCAGGTATCGCGCATCTGGTCCAGCTATTACATGGCGGTCGGCATCCAGCTGCTCGTGCTGCTGCTGTTGATCGGCGGCGAATATGGTCTGTCCCGGTACTTCAAACAGCTCAAACTCAGACATCCTGCGGTATCACCTGCACCTGCAGCGCGGCATGAAGCAGCCTAAGCCAGCGTAAATAGTCAGCGACAGAGTCCGGTGCCCATGGTCCAGATCCTGTGCCAATGGCCTGTATTGTCCCTATGGCAAAAGCAATTAATGGCAAAGTCACCCGTGGGCTTATCAATCGGTTAAAGAGAATCTATTAAAGAGACTGACCATGCATATCAAGGCTTTTATAGTGGTAGTACTCTGTGGCTGCATGATGTTGGCCGTCAATGCCACGGCCCGTGCCACCGGACACTTTCTGCGCGCTCAAGCTGCACTCGCCATCAGCGAACGTGCCTTGGGCGACTATGCCGAAGCAGCCAAACTATCCTTATCCGAATTGCTGGAGGACTCCCGCTTTTCAGCCCCTCTGGCTGCCGCCAACCGCGCTGTCAGCACCGAATATCGCTGGTATTTTCACGCTGTTTTCGCAGCACAAACCCTGCTCCTGTTAATGATCGCCCTGCTCTGCAGCCGCTGGGTCGTATCCATTGCCCGTCGTCAGATGCCTCAACCCAAGACCTCTGCTCTACAGGAACGCGATTGAGTGTGAACCTTGCCGATCAGCATCAGGTCTCCGCCAACCACACACTCAAGTCAGAAAACACTCTAAACAAACGATATTTGAGAGCATTAAAACTCAATTGACAGTGAGTGTAGTGGTCTACTAATCCCGGACGCTTACGGGTCAGTTTTACTCCAATTTACAGCATTAGACTTGACCTAGGGTTGGCTAAGGGCGGGGCCATTGTCTCCTGGGGCTATTTGGATTGGTTCTGGGCCTTCTGGAGGACGAGGAAGAGCAGGATTGTCTTCATCCGTATTCGTAATACCAACACCTATACCGAAATTAAAGTTATTAGATGAATAGTTATATCCAACATTGGCATTACCAAATACGTTGTCTTTTTGATAACCAATTCCAACATTTGGGCGCCATGTACCCTGATTGAGCATATAATCCACACCCAATGAACCGACAAACTTATCCTCTTTGTCGTCAGAGAAAAGCTTTGGCCCAACTGCCCAGCCACCTCCAGGTCCATAAATATAACTTAAACTTAACCCATATCCTACGTCTGCAATAGCAAATGGAGAGCCAATGAATCCAGCAAGAGCAAGAGCTAATGGAAGTTTCTTAAGTGTCATATCGTTACCTTTTATACAGTATGCTGCTATCAAGTTAATTCTTTAATCTTTATCAATACTTTCGTACAACAAAGCCTTGGGCCAACTGTGAACAGCTGTCTCACAGCTGGAAAATTTAGTAATTTGGGGGGCAAAGCCCTGAACAATAAGTTTGGACTTAGCATTAAATCCATCAGTAATCTTCCATTAGGCTCTACTGAGAATCCATGCATGTCATCGACCTATCGCCGTCCAAGGATTCGAGATTAGAAGCCAACATTAAATGACTTTATTATCAAATTCGGTGACCGCCTGGGCGGCCACCTAAGATGGGATGGGCAGTTAAGTATATTTAGCTGCCGGCTCCGCTGTGGTAACCGAGAGGCCCACAAGTATCAAGCAATCTCCGCTTCGCCCACATTTTGAGGCATATACTGCGGAAACCGGCTGGCGTTGCCAATTGACATGAGATGAGCGTAAATCCAACCCAAGTATCCATCTCGGCTCAACTGCCCGAGAGTACTATCGTCTAGTTCACGTAACTTGGACTCATCTACAATCTTTAAGTCCCGCAGCAGGTAATGTTTCTGTTCCCGGTTCGAAACACGAATTTCGCGCATTACCAGCAGATCCAATTCGTTCAATTTCTGGGTAAATTGCCTTGTGCGATCAATTTCCGCGCGATAGCCATTCAGGAAATTGATAACGCCTTTAAGGTACTCAGTATCCTTACCCTCGTCGTCAAAAAGTGGTTCACCTTCCTCCTCTGAGAAGGCCTGGAAGCTATCATCCAGGCACACGGTGTAATCGCCATCTTTGCCACCCTGGGCGAGCACAAAAGGGTAACGACGAACAAATGCAGGCACATAACAGCCCTCGCGCCAGGCATCCTTGTCATCCAGAAACAGGTTCTCATTCTGACGCAAACCCAGCAGTGCCACTGCACCCAGCTCATCGGATTTCTCACCGGCGAAGACAATCGGGTAGTCACGTGCGGCCTGGAAAAACTCGCTGCCGGCCAGCGGCACATAGTGGGTATCGCGGGCAAATGCCGCGGTACCCAGTCCAGTCTGGATTTTCAGATTGCGGTGATTATCCCGGTTCAGGGGTACGATGTGATTGTAAAGCAGCATGCAAACGTCCTTCATTTTGGTTGCTATGGTTCAGAACTGGTAACTCATGCGGGCCTGCAGTTTCCCGCTATCCTGGTCGGGCACCACCTCGCGCAAGGTTTGGCCCCAATACAGCTCTCCATTCAGGTGATCACCGTATTGCCAGCGCAGACCGGCGCCCAGGCTATATAACTGTGCAGTCGAGGGGCTGACGTCTTTGATCTGGCCGTAATCGGTGAAAGCAAAGGGCTCCAGGCCTGGCCTCCAGCGATAACGCAACTCTGCACTGGCGAACAGCCCGTCAGCACCAGCCACGGCCCCGGACGGATAGCCGCGAACACTGCCAGCACCACCGGACTGAAACAGCAGGGTTGGCGGCACGGTGTCTTCGTCAGCGAACTGCCAACCGCCACGAAACAGCCCGAGAAATCCGCCGTCAAACGCCTGCACCCAGGTAGCGTCACCCTCGAAAAGCTGGTAGTTGTCGGTGACACCGAACACATTTTCGACCTCAGCCTGAACTACGCCTTGCCGGAAGCTCCAGTTGGCTCTGGTCAGGTAACCGTTGATCTGAATCCCTGCTGACCAGCGGTCAACAGTGAATTCACTGATCGCTTGTCCCTCAAGTTCCGTGGTGGATTCAATAGCAGCGCTCTCCAGATAAGACTGTACCAGCACGGTATCGCCGGAATACCAAGGCTGATCCCACCGCAGGGCGAACTCTTGAGAATCACCGGTAACATTCAGGGCTTCAAATGGACCATTAACAATCTCGATGTCACCCTGACTGAAGCGCACACCCACGCGACCGCCCCACGGGTTGACCAGAGCATCGTAGCTAAACAGGCCGTTCAGGGAACCGTCCGAACCCACCACAAACAGCGTCATGCGGTCATCAATGCGCAGCGGCCCATTGATAACAAGCGACACGCCCAGCCGCTCCTCACCAGTAGATTCAGAACCGGCATTATCAAAAAAAGCCTGACCTCTCAGTCTTGGCTGCTCATCAACATTTAAGCGAATGTCGGTTTCCCCGGGCTTTTCACCCGCAGCCAGCGCAGCCCTAAGCTGAAAGTTCGAGGTTCGGTTAATTCGCGTAAACGCCGAGCGCAGCTCACGGATATCCACTACTGCACCGGGGTCAGCCGGTAAACCCCAACGAACCACACTCCCTAGGTTATAAATATCGTTGGCGATAATTACCTTGCCCAGTCGTCCTTCCACCAGTTTCAGTGTCAAAACGCCGTTCTCAATCCGCTGGGGTGGCACGATAACCCGGGCATTGACCAGACCTTCCTCGGCGTACAGGTTGTTGAGGGCATCCACCAACGCATTGATGTCAGCGAAACTGACTGCGCGGCCCTCGAAGGGTGCTATTTGCTCACGGATAATATCCATAGGCAAAAGCTCAGATTCGTTGACTCGGATTTCCTGAAGCTCGAAGGTGACATCAGACTCTGGCAATCCCTGGCGGTTAATGCCCGAAGGTAACTCCAGCGGGTCCTGCTCCTGCTCCCGAGGCTGCTCTTGAAAGTACTCCTCGCTCTCAAACGCACGCTCCTGTTGCAGGCTTGGGTCCAGCGTTCTGAGTCTGAGGTCCAGCGCTGGCGCCTGCTGGGCAGACACCAAGCTGCTGCCCACTACCAACCCGACCCCTATTACAACTATCCAACCCTGACGGCCAATCTTCAGGCAATCAGACATCTTTTTCGTCATCCGTGCTCTCCGTTGTGTTAGCGGCTTCAATGTCGTCCAGATTGACCGCGCTGCCATCGATACTATCGGTTTCAAAGATCACTGCTGGCGCACTTTGCAATGGCAAACCCAACGTCTGCATCAGGTCACGGGTAACCGCGTCAAGACCGCCCTGCATGAAACGGTCGTTATCACGGGCAACGCTTGCGCCGCTATACACAATGCCCGTGTAATCGCGTTCAGCATTGTAGTTCGGGCTTTGCACATCATGCCCCGGCCGATAGTGGCTGACGTAAGCATCGGTCCAGGTCCAACCATCGCGCATCTGCAGGCTGAAGCGGGTATCCGGCTCAAACAGCTGAACGTCCACATCCCGAATCGAAGCGTCCCGGTTATTCATGTACAGGGTATTGGTACCAGTCAGAACTGACAGTTCTGTGCCAATCCAGCCTGAATCGATGGCAAATGCACTGGTATTGGTGGTCACGGAGGCCTGCTCGGCATGCATCTGGGTCAGGCCAATGCTTCCCGCACTGTCGATATCAAGCGCCACAAGACCGGCCAGCCCACCATCGTAGCCCGTCACCCTACCAGTGAGGTTCTGGCCTGTGTGACTAATGACAGTGTCAATTACACTTCCCGCCAGGTTAACTTCTCCGGGAACAAAAATCGTTCCACCAGTGAGGCGATTACCAGCCGCGACCGAAACCGCGCCACCTGCTCGCAGCTGACTGAAATCGACGTCCTCACCGGCTGACAGTGTCTGGTCTCCCATTGACTCGATGACATCAACAAGGATGGTGTCGACAGCCCGCAGGCTGACATCCGCTCCCGAAGAAACCACATTCAGCATGGAGATACTGTCTCCCGCCTCCGCCATCAGGTCGCCAGCAACGTCAACCGTCTCTGCGAGCAACAGGTTCCCGCCCGCAGAGGCATTCATCTGCCCGCCGACGGTTACGCCGCCTGCCACCTCCAGGGATTCACCGGCAGTTAAGGTAGCGGATCCGCCTACAACCATACTGTCGGCTATTGAAAGGCCTCTACCGGCGGCAGCATCAAGGTCATTCCCGGCCTGGATAGCGCCGCTGATGTCCAGTTCATCCGCAGCATCCAGAACAATATCAGCACCGGCACTCAGGCCATTGCCGAGCATGATACTGCCACCCGCTTTGGCAATGATGTCCTGACCTGCATCAATGCGTCCTGAGGTTACTCCGGACTCGCCGTCGAATGCCTCAACACGGATATCGCCCGCGGCATCCAGGTTGACTGCTCCCTCTCTCGCAAGCAGACCACCTAGCAGGATATCACCGGCTGAACCATCGACCCCGAGGGTTGCCAGGGTAATATTCCTACCTGCCTCGATAGAGCCTTGGCGGGAATCAAAACTGCCTCCAAGGGCGACATTGATATCTCGGCCCGCGCTGATTGTGTAGCCCCGGCCGGCATCAATACGCTCCAGGAACAATTCACCGCGAGGAGCTCGGGTAATCACATCCCGGCTGGCACGAACCAGATTGCCGGTGATATTACCGTTGGCGGACTCAAGGAATATATCGCCACCCAGATCAGCAGTGTCGATGTCCTTTCCGGCTAGGGCCTGCCGGAAACGGATATCACCGTCGGAGACAAGCTCCACCCGGCCGTCCGCGCTCAGGTACCCCTCGGCCGCAGGATCCTTCTGGCCATGGGTCTGGGTACCGCTGGTGTGGATGCGAATCTCGGCGTCAGCGCTATCAGCATTGGCAAATTCAACAGTCGCATCGGCGGCATCAATAATGATGTTGCCACTGACGGATTCAACCCGATGCAATTCAGCTGTCTGGCCGGCATTCACCACAAGATCGTTTTCGGAGGTAGCCTGCCCCAACGTGACATTGCCAACGGCAACCAAGGTGATAGCAGTACCGGCGTTCGCATTGCTCACGGCCAGGTGCCCGTCACTAGCCAGATCCAGGAAGCTCCCGGTCTCGACCGTGCCCAGGGCCCCATTGCCGCCGAAGGTGCCGGCGATATCACCGTCGGTGGCCAGCACACTGTCAAGCGTAACGTCCGCCAGACTGTCGAAACGGATTATGCCCTCCAGCGAGGCTATTCCACCGCCGATCACCGTGTTCAGGAAAGATAAATACAGCGAGCCAGTCTTGCTGAGCACTGACGGCTCAGCGGATGCAATATTCAGGCGCTCATCAACACTGCCGATATCACCAACAGCGGTTAGACTCAGCGGGCCACCACTGGTAAACCGATGGTCCGGTCCGTCACCCTGTATGGTGGTGGCGGTTAATGTCATAGCTCCAACCGATTCCGCCTGCCCAATCAACAGGTCGTTGGCCTCGACTCCCAGCCAAACGACGCCACCAGCCTGCAGGTTCAGAGCCTCACCAGCGCCGGTCAGAACATTCAGGCTGCGTGTGTCGGAACCAATGTTGCCATCCACGTTCAGGTTCACTGCGCCGCCCTGAATCACATTGATACCCGTGTCATCGTAGGCACCGACCAGGTTGCCGCCAGCAACGGACAACCAGATGCTGTCTCCGGCAAAGGCTCGACCCAGGCTCAGGTTGCCCTGTTGGTCCAGGTGCAGAGCATTCGCCGCCCGGGCACTGAGGTCACCGGTGATTGCGGTCTGGATGGGTGCGGCCGCCGATCCAATATTACCGGTGGCGGACTCCAGAACGACATCGCTGCCGCTGACCACGGTCTGGCCCGGCCGAGCGGTGGCAATGGCGCCATCGGTGGCAATCCGGACGGAGCCGCCATCAACGTTATACAGGTTAAAGTCGGTTTCGCCGCCGAGGAAGATGTCCTCATCCGCCGTGGCAGTGATGGTGCCGCTGGCCTGGATATCCAGGTCTTCGCGCTGAATCACACGAATCAGCTTGGGGTTGTCCACATCAAAGATGACATCATCGAACTCCGCCGACGCCAGCGCCAGCAGATCGTCTTCGCTGATACCGTCGAGACCATCGGTCACATCAATGACGACATCCTCCGCCAGGGTCCGGCCAATGTTCTTGGCACTTAGGGTCACGTTCCGGCCGATGATATTGGCGTCTTCGTTGACCACCGAGCCACCGGCGTCTTTTTCAATCAGGGCCCGGGACACGCTGTTGCGAAGCTGACTTTCGGTCCAGATGGCGCCATCGGCAACCTCCGTCAACACATCGGCATCGACTTCGTAAACAAAGGCCTCATCGTAGGCCGCGCTACCGAACTCTTCATGGAGGTCGTGGTAGGCCTGGCTCTGGCTCGCCTGGTAATCGGCCAGCTGAGTGTCTGTCCAGCCACTTTCATTGACCAGAAAGTCACGCTCAGAGCTGTCCAGGGTGTACTGATAGTCCGGATCATAATCCGCGACCACCAGATTGCCCGACTCATCCCGGCTCAGGCGCAACTGCCAGTAGCGCTCATAGCGTGCCTGCCCGGCGTTCTGCAGCGCTTCTTTTTGCTGCTCGAGCGAAGCCTCCGCGCCTTCACCCAGAAGGTTGGCGTTGTTCCAGAGGTCGAGCAATTCATCGGCCCGGCGCTCGTCGCGAACATCATTGGTGTTGGCGTCAACCAGATCACCGTCGGCAAGAGAGATGCTGATATCTCCACCCGCTGCAATCTCAACCACGCGGAGATCGCCAATCGTCTCGTTCAGCGTAATGTCACCCTGTGCCGCAGCCGTCACAGTGCCGTCGCGGAACCGGGTACGGTTACTGTTAATGTTAAACGCACTGCCGGCGGCACCGATCGAACCCGCCCGTGCGGTGAGCGTCAGGTTGTTGCCCCGCACCAGAGAGTCAGGCCCAAGACCGATCAGGTTGCCCTGAGCTGAGAGCAACACATCGTTATTGCTGTCGACCCTGTCCACCAGGAGGTCACCACGGATGGCATCCAGGTTGACATCCCCGATGGCGGTGATGGCGTTCAGGCCGCCTGCCCCGACATCAAGCGCCAGCGTGCCCTCGTTTCCAATCCCGCTGAACGCATCAAGCTCAAGACGGTCTGCATCGATCACCACATCCGAGCTGACCGCGTTGATGCTGCCATTGCTGGCAACCAGGCGAGTGACGCCGTCGGCATTGTTGAGCTCACCAGCCAGAGTCAGATCCGAATTGGTACTGACAGAAAGACTGCCGCTGTCGTAACCACTGAACGTGATGGCAATGTCATGGTCCGCATCAATCACATTCCTCGAAATACTGAACCCGCCCTTGGTTTCGGTGTACTCCTCGTAATAGCGTTCCGTGATGCAAATCAGAACCCGGGTAACACACTCTGTCCAGGTGCTGCGGTCGCCGGTGATCGGGTTATCGCCGGTTTCGAAGGGTTCACCGTCAAGCTCCGCCACATTGAAACCAACGTATTCGGCGCCATCCATCGGCGTGGCACTGCCCTGATCCACCCAATCCCCGATGGTGGTGCTGGTCGCCTCGCCACCATCAATGAATCCAATGATGGTGTCCCAGTACTTGGTTATGACCCGCTTCTGTGAGGTCTTCTGACCCTCAAGCCAAACGTAATCCAGGCCTTCCGTCGGCGAATAGCTTGCCTGCCGGGTATTGCTCAGCGTCTCATTGAGGAACGCCTCCGTCCGGGCTATCTGGTCATACTTGCCTTTGTAGATCTGAACATCGTCGCCCAGGCGGGTATAGATGGTGCTATTGACGACGGTCTCGCCGCCTTCTACGTCGGTGTCATTGATCCGCAGCACACCCTCGATGTCATTACCCAGGCTGATGTCGGCAAGGCGCAGATCCCGACCGGTGGTGTTCTGGACATTCACCCGGCCATAACCGTCGATCACCCGGATCTCACCGCCACCGGTACTCATGATCTCACCGGTGAGCTCCATGTAGCCGCCCGCCACATCGACTTCATCCAGCACGATGCGTTCGTTGGCGTAGTCGTAGCGGAAGCCGATGATGCCTTCGCTCGGGTCAGAATCGGTGATCCGCAGCCATTCACCCGCAACGGGGTTGGCCGGACGGTTGCTGTCGATCAGGTCCATCGCTGCCTCATCAATCACCACCGACCAGTCCGCGATGCCCGACTGGATGGTGCCGTTGATGTTCAGGTAACGGGCGCTGGCGACCAGGTTATTCCCCGCAATGAAGGTACCGGGGTCATAGCCCGCCGCATTGAAATCGGCACCGCGAGGGTCGTTGCCCACATGCCGGAAACTGTCCACATAGCTCAACAGAATGTTGGCGCCCGCGCCGATGTCGAGGGAATCACCCCGGATATCACCCTGGATATAGAGACTGCCCTGTGTGCTTTCCAACTCGATACTGCCGCCAAGGTTCAGAATGTCCCCTTGCACAAAAATATCGGTGGGAAGAAGGCCGCTGAACAGAGCATCCCCAGTTTCGTTGGTGTCTGGCAGATCCACATCTGACGGGTTGAAGGTGTTTTTTACGGTAATCGACGGCGCATCCGAATTCGCGCCACTGATGAACTGGCCAAACGCCGCACTGCCGTGGTCACCGGTATTAAGCGAAGCAAGGTCCGCGTTGTTTTCGACCAGCGAGTCGTTGAATGTGATGTCACCGGTGGCGTCGTTCGGGATTTCCAGACCGTTCAGGCGCAGGAAGGCCGGGCTGCTGTTCTGGATCTCAATCGTGGCATCGCCCGGGGCGTTCAGCGAGCCCGAACCAACCAGCGCGTCGCCCGTCACCTTGATATTGCCACCGCGGGCAATCACCGGGTCAACCTCGACAATCTGGATGGGCAGGTCTTGCGGTGCGATCAACCGGCCATTATTGAAAATGGTGTTCCGGTCGTACCCGAGCTCTTCCACATAGAAGTCCGCCAGGGCTTCCCGCAGCAGATTGATCTCAGACTGAAAGGCTGCCCTTTCTGTGGGTGAGGCTGCATACTCCGCCTGCATGGCGGCGAGTTCGTCAATCCGGTCCTGGATGGTCTGGTTGTAAGAGCCCTCTACGATGCGGTAATTGATGCCATTGGTACGCTCGTTTTCAACGATGACAATCTTGTCGTCTTCGATGGTGTAGCCCAGATCAAGGCGCTCGCGGTTGTGCACGCCCGCCCTAAGGGTACCGTTGACCGACACCACTTCATCCGAGGTGGATTCAGTCACCCCGGTTACCGTCTGGAGGGAAATCTGCTCACCGCCCACCAGATCACTGATGCCGTTGATGATACCCTCGACGGCCTGGGTTGCCAGATCGGTGCCGGTGCCCCGGCCAACCAGGTCCTGGCGGCCGGGGCGCGCGTTCAGAATGATGTCGCGAACACCCTCGACCACACTGCCGCTTTCAATGGTTACCCGGGAACGGTTTTCCAGGTCTGTCATCGCGACCGGAGGGTTATTCATCGCAATGGCGGTGTTATTCCACAGGTCGGTGCGCCCGGTGAGCTCAAAACGCCCGTCTGTGCCTCCGGAACTCATACCGGCGTTCAGGGTGACGTCGCCGTAGCCCTTCAGGAATGAACCCGAACCGATAGTGACCGTGTTATCCGCTGTCATCCCAAGATCAGTAAGGCCCGATGCAGCGCCGGAGAAGCCGTAAGTCTTGACGCTGACACCAATGTCGGCCCGCGCGTCGGTACGCGCACCCATGGCCAGCTCACCTACGGAGGTCAGATGGGCGCCTTCACCCACTGACACATCGGCCACAGCAATCAGCGTGGCATAGGCCTCACCACGGCCGTTGGGCAACACCCCACCCGCATCGATCAACAGCCGGTCATCAATGTCAAAGGCCGTTTCAGCATCAACCTGGAATTCACCGGGCGCGCGCCAGTCGCCTGTGACATCCAGGGCGGCGTTGCTGCCAATATTGACCAGACTGTTCAATGTTACGTTGGTGGTCACCGTCGCTGCGGCTGCGTTGGCGATACCGCCAGCCCCGGTTGTGAGGTTGTAGCCCTCACCGGTTTTCTTGGCCTCAGCCCGGCTGTCGATATCGATGTTCCGGGCGTCTACCCGGGCACCATCGGCAACCACGACTTCCGCTGTCGCGTCCACATCATGGAACGAGGTTCCGCCACTGGCGCCCAGGGCCGATGCCTGAACGGTGCTGACCTGGGCGTTAAAGTCAGACGTATGGCTGGCATTGATGGCCAACCGGTTCAGCGTGGCAAGCCCCTGGTTAGCCAACTCAGCCACCGTTGTGCTGGTGTCGCTGGTGTTGGCTGTGGTGGACGCACCCGCGATCAGGCCGCCGCTTCCGGCTTCGGCATCAATACGGTTGCGGGTTTCGCTATCCGCCAGGATTGTCAGGTTAGTACGTACGGGAAAATCAAGAGCACCGCCAAAACGCGCAGTGGTGGTGCCATCAGCCGTCGCACTGGCTTTGTTGGTGCCGATAGACCCGGCAAGCCCCACCGCGAAACCGTCGGCTTTGGCATACTGCCCACTGGTGTTTTCCGCGCTGACGTCAACATTGCCCAGCACCGACACCGTCGCATCCAGAACCGCCGCAACATCGGAAGAGCCGACAGCATTGGCTTCAGTGGCGCTGTTGCCAACACCAATACCACCGGCGGAACCCTCGGCAATGGCTTCTGCGCTGTTGGCGCCGCTACTGGTTTTATCAACACTGGCATTGACCGACACGCCGCCGATACCGCCAACAGCGCTGTTACCGTCTACGGTGGCACCGACATCGGCGCTGGTCTGCGCGTTGGCAATAGATGCACCGATAGCCAGGCCGCCGGCAAAGTTGACGCCTTGTGAATACGCGGTGGTATCGGTGGTGGCGCTGGCAATCACATCCAGCCCGGCACCCTGAACCTGCAGGTTGCTGTTGTAAACGCCGGCGTGAACGCTGGTGCTGTCCAGAGCGGTTGAAATCGCGCCAGAACCAGCAGCTGCAAGGCCGCCGGCCGCTGCCATGGCATGGACATCCACCGTCCCGGAAGACAGCGCTTCTACCCGGGTACCAAAGCGGTCATTAAATGTGCCGTTTTCAATTCTGGCGTCGACATCACTCTGCTTGCTGCCAGTCGCTACCACCACACCAACAGCCGCCGCGCCGGCTGTTGCGCCGATGGCATCGACCTCTACAGATGTGGCGTCTTCAGCTTCTACTGCCACGGTTGTATTGGCAGCGCCACCCGCACTGCGGGAAACCGTTCCGGAAACCCCTGCCTGGACAAGATTGTCGATACGACTGTCAACCACCGAGGCCCCAAGGCCCACCAGCCCCGCACCACCGGCGAACGCCGTGGACCACATTGCATGGTCGTAATCGTCACTGGTAAGCGCATGAGCCTCGACCGCAAGATTACCTCGCAGATCAAGAGTGGAAGCGCCGGTCACTTCGGCGATTACCGTGTTAAATGCCCGATCAATAACCACAGCACCGCCCACGCCGATCCCGCCGGCGCCGGCAGCTCCGGCCGTCGTCAGAATGCCGGTTTTATCCGTTGCAGTAACCGACACATCCCGAGCCCGAATGGTCGAATCATCAACCCTTGCTGTTGTGGTATCCGCCAGTGCGGCATCGGTGCCGGCATACACGTCATAGCTCGCATTGGCCGAGATCGCCTCAGACTCACCCGCCGCCAGGAACTCTGATGCCGCGCCATCGCGATCTGCATTGGCAAGCGCGTTCAGCTCATTCAGGGTACCCGCGTCGTCTTTGTTCAGCTCTTGGTTGGCGTCACCCCGGTCGCCATTACCAATAAAGGTAACCGAAAGCGCACCGGAAATACCGACGGTGCCTCCAGCACCCGCAGCCACACTGACGGAGTCAACGGTGGTGTTGCTCAGCGCATCGACTGCAACATCGCCCGTTGTTTCAAGACGGCTGTTCTCGACGGAAGCAGCTACGGTGGAGTGGACAACAGACACCGTACCACCGGCACCCACGCCAACCCCGGCGGCAGAGGCACCGATACCCAGAGCACCGGCCAGACTATTGACGTCGATATTGTCTTCGGCGGCGACACGAATTGCGCCGGTGGTGCCCGCATTGCCTACATCGGTATCCCTGACACGGGCAATGGTTCTGTTCTCTCCGACGGTGGCCGCCACACTGCCAGCCACACCCACGGCGCCAGCGCCTGAAGCGCCCACAGCCACCGTATCAATCTTGCTGTCAGTTCGGGCCTTGACCTGGGTTTCACCGCTAACGTCAATTTCGCTGCGCTCGCCGGCACCGCTGCCGTCCCTTGCGCCACCATCAATGGTCGCTTCGGTGGTCAGCGAGCTGACCGCCAGGTTCATAGCCCCCGCAACAGCAACCGTACCGGCACCGCTGACAGCACCGGCTGCCAGCAGCAGTTGGTTGTCAGACTCTGCGTTTACCCTCAGGCCGCCAGCGGTCACCGAGGTACCGCTATCCAGGTAGGCGAGCGTACTGGCATCGTGAAGTGCAAACGTACCGCTGCCGGCGGCAACCCCGCCCGCACCGCCAGCAGCGCCGGCAGACAGCACCGTTGAACCGATGCCGGTATAGGCGTCGACGGTGACATCACCGGCTGCGCTTGCCTCCACATCACTCAAGAACGCTTCGGTCTGGCGGTTCACGATATCCGTCACCAGCACGCCGGTACCGGCACCACCACCACTGCCGGCGATACCCAGGCCCATGTTGCTGGTGTAGGCATGGCTTGATGCGCGTACATCGAGTTCCTGGGCGGCATCGGCCCCGGTTTCGGCGTTGATTGCTGCACCAGAGACACCCGCTCGTGTGCTGCCACCGACGATATTAGTGGTCCCTGTGGCTGCACCGGCAGCGGTACCGGCACTGAACCCACCGGTTACCGCCAGCGTAGAGACGCTCTGTGACGACTGGGCATTGACCGCAACACCGCGAACCTCACGGGAGCTGCCATTGAGATCAGTGGCGGTCAGGTCGGCCAGCTCCTCCAGGGCCAGCAGCTCTGGCTGCTCGGCCAGGCGGCCGTCGGCCACCTCAAGACCACTCGGATTCCCCAGCGCCAGGGCGCTGACAGATGTGTCTGGCCCGGCAATCAACGCTTCCGTGTTGGCCAGCATATGATTCACAACCAGCGACGCGCCGCCGCCAAAGTTGCCAGAACTTACCCCGACGGCACCGGCAAATACTTCCAGAGTATCCTTGTTGCCCGCCAGCACACCCACATTATTCTGGGCCACCACCTGGGCGCCATCGGCAATCTCCGCCAGGGTATTGGTGTTGAGCAGGTTCACCGATACAGAGCCGCTCAAGCCATCGGTACTGCCTGCCGAGAGGCCCGCCGAAACCGTGCCAATCCGAGCATCGGATTGCGCCTGTACCTGCAGATCAGCTACGTTGAACTGCCCGCCGCGAACAGCCGCGTCAATGTCGTTACCAATCCGATTGACCGCCACCGATGCGCCAATGGCTGTGGCGCCACCCTGGATGCCGGCTGCGATGCTGTCGATCGAGCTGTTATCGGCCGCCGTGACAGCAACCTCTGCAGCGTCATTGCTCAGCCTGACGCCTTCAACTCGCGCACTGACCGAGTTATCGATAAAACTGTTGGCGTTTGAAATACCGAGCGACAGCCCGGCGGCACCACCGGCTGACGCACCCAGCGTCTTGATCTCCGAAAAACCACTGGTGTTAACCGCCAGCGTGTCCGTCTCCAGAAACTCTGTGCCCTCAACCCCGGCTTCGTAGGCGCCGGTGATGGTATTGGTGGCCGATGCCAACCCGACACCCGCAGCACCACTGGCTGTTACAGCACCGGCCAGCGACCAGATACTCGCTCGATTGTCTTCGGTACCCGTGCGCACCCTCGCTGCCACATCGCCAGCCGTCATCTGGCCGGCATTGATCAGGGCACTTGTGCCCAGGGTCATGATGTTGACACTGGAGGACCCGGCAAGCGCGACCCCTTCCTGGTTTGCCGCGACCGAACCCGCGACCGCGATGGAGGCAATATCGGCGTCCTGATCAGCCGTAACAGACACCGTGCCTTTATCACTGAGCGCGCCGCCATCCGTGATTACGGTGTTGCCACCCAGCTCGGCAGAAACCGTGCCGCCAATCTCGTTGTAACTGGCCGAGGCGCCAACCGCCGCCTGACCGCCCGCACTCACGGCCACGCTACCTGCGAGTGAGAAGAAATTACCATCTGCCGCCGCACTGACGGACAGGTTGTCGGCATCCAGAGTGCTTTGCCCCAGCACCCGTGCAGCCACCTCCGTGCTACTCAGGGTGATCGCGCCAGAGCCCAGGGCCGACACGCCGTTGCCGCCAGAGACGCTGGCACCGGCCGCCACACCAATGGCCTGCCGTGAATTGCGGGCCGACACGTCCACGTCGCCGTCGGTGGCGGTTACATCCGCATCACGGATTTCCGCCACGTAACTGCCGCGCAACTCAGTAAAGCCAATGGAAGCGCCGGCCGCTGCGTTACCGCCACTGACACCGAACGAGCCAGCAAAGCCGAGCACTACCTCGCCGGAGGCCAGGCCTTCGGCATCGAGCCCCAGATCCGGCTGTTCTTCACCAACACCCAGCAACGCACTGCCGTTGAAGTCATCCGCCGCGCCGGCGGTGTCCATGCGGAACAGATCTTCCGGCACCGTGGTACCGGCATCGCTGCGGGCAGTGACCCTGACATCACCAGCCGCCTCCACTGCCGACGCCGCCAGCAGGTTGTCATAATCCGGCAACTCTGGCGTTTCAGCATCGCCGTCATGGTCTTGCGTGCCATACAGACCGGTGATACCGGCTTGCAGATCGCTGTCGACGGTCAGAATATAGACCGAACCCGCACCAGCAAAGGAATCGCCGGTCGCCACGCTGCCACCGAAGGCGCCACCAAGGATACGAGCCGCGCCAAGAGCGCTGACACCCACCTCATCAAAACCGGTGAGATTGCTGCCGCGAATCATGGCACTGACGTCGTTATCGATGCGGCCGTAGGTGGTGGCCAGGCCGACGCTGCCGCCGGATCCAGAACCCAGGTTCAGGGCCAACGAGCCGCCGCCGGTGAGGATGCGGGAACGATCATACCCGGTGATATTAACGCTGCTGCCATCACCCTGGCCCTGAAGATGACTGTCCTCCAGTTCCGCATCGAAATCGGATGCAATAGAAGCCACCGACAATGAACCCGCGCCACTGGCGCCGGAATTAGACGATGACGTCGCAGACATCGCCAGGCCAATGGACAAAATGTCCCCCGAACCCGCCGCGAGAATATCCAGAAGGTTAACTTGACCGTCGACGCCGTATAAACCAGCCCGGACTTCATTATCAATATCGTTAAACGCCGCAGACGCCGCCACAGCAGCCGCGCTGCCATTACCCCCAGCAATGGCAATAGCCGCCGCACCCGACGCGCTGATCTGATCCACATCACTGATCGCACGAACGCTGACATTACTGGCAGGGTTGTCCTGCCCACTGATCAGAGAGGTATCCCGCACCTCGGCGATGGTATCCATCTGTGCCATGTTCAGGGTGACGGACCCGGCCCCTGCTATGCTGCTGCCAGGCTGCCCGCTGGCGACCGCTCCGAACGCTGAACCAGCCGCCGAAAGTGCCGCTGTGAAGCTACCGTTCTGAGCCTGAGCCGCCGTAGGCGAAGGGGACGGCGTTGAGGGTGATGGGGTACCGCTGGCCGGAGTATTGACGGCGGCTGCGCCGGCGGCGGCGATAACGCCCACCGTGCCCCGACTGGTGGCATCCACGTTCAGGCCGTCAGCCACCAGGCCGGCAACTTCACCGCCTGCAACCGGTACATCTGCCGGGGTTGAGCCGGCTTCCTCACCTTCGTCCAGCGCCCGGTCGGCGCTGTTGTCACCGATATAAGCGCGAGTATCGCTGTGAACATCGTTGTAGGCGAAAGCGATGCCAACGGCCGTTTTCGACGAACTGGTGCCATCGGTGCTGGGCGGCGCAATGGCCACGGCTCCACCTATGGTCCACAGATTCACGTTGTAATCAGCACCCAGGTTGACCTCTCTCGCCTCAACTCGGGCGCCGTGATGGATGCTGGCACGGGTGCTGGCATTCACATTGGCATAGCTGACAATGCCGTTACCGGCAATGCTCTCGCCAGAGCCCGCCGAGGGCGCCACTACGTACATCAGTTCGGTGGTATTGGCGTTGACGTTCAGGTCCGTGGTGGTGATGTGCGCACCATCTCCGATACCCGCGATGGTGCTGCTATCAAATTCAGTCCAGCCAACCGAGCCACCCAACGAGTTTCCGGTGGGTGAGTTACGGGCAGTAATCCAGGTCAGGAAGGAGACATTACCCGTTACACCTGCCGTTTCAGAGAACGAGCGGGCGTCAATGTCCACGCCACCAGCCCAGTTCCAGTCGTCTACAAAACTCAGATCGTGGTCATCCTCGCCCTCGGGCGGGTCAAACGGCACCGCAAACTCGCTGGACCAGTCTTCATCGGCACCGGTGGTGGTCAGCTTCGCGCCCTCGCCCACCCAGGCTTTAGTGTCGTGGCTGGCGAAGGTGCCATTGAAGCTGCCATAAGCTGCAGTAGAGGTTTCGCCGGTTTGTGCGATGCTGTTGGCGTAAGCGTTGGCGTAGCTGGTCAGCAGGTTATCGGCCAGACCAAAGTTCTCGAGCGCCGCCACATCCGGGTCGAAGTAAAGCTGCGCGACCTCATTGATGGCAGCGAAGAAGTCCTGTGGGCCGTCCCAGTCTTCCGGGTTAAAGGTCGACAGAATCTCATCGTAGTCGTTATCTATAGGCAAGGCACTGCGAGCGCCTACGCCAATGTTACGGGCGGTGATATCCGCACCGTCGCCAATGATCGCCTGGCTGGAATGGAGGTAATCGCCATAGGTAAACGCAACGCTTCCGGTGAACTGGGCACCGTCTTTCTCGGACAGCGAGTTGGCGCGGCTATCAGCGATGCTGCGAACACCCTGGTTGACCACCCGGGAACGCACCGACACATTACCATCGGCGTTCAAAGACACGCCCTCGCCAATCTCTGCGCGGGCACTCTGCTGACTGAATGTCAGGCTGGTGGCGGCGGCAACTCTCAGATCAGCCGGCTGGCCAGTCCTGCTGACCTGGCCCTGCACAAAGGCATTAATGCCCTGGCTCCGCTGGCGCCTACTGCCGACCAGGTAGTCGATGGCGTTGAAACCATTCTGGACCTCAGCTTTGGTGACCCGGGCATCGCTTAGATTGTCTGCAACCACATCCAGCGAGTTCAGGCCGGCATCGTCTGCCATGCTGGCATTGAACGCAGCATGGGCATTAGTGTTCCAAGCGGAAATAGCCAGCGTAAGCGCACCCTGAGACGGCGCGTTCGTCGCCGTGCTGCCTGCGGAGCTGCTGGCTTCAGTGATAAAGGTGTCGAGATTGCTGGCGCGAACCTCCACGTTCTCTGCCGCCAGCTGCACGTCTTTGCCTACCGTTGCCTCGGTATCGGTGGCGGCGACACCAATGGCCAGAGAAAACGCACCCACAGTGTTGCCAGCATTGCCCCGCCTTGCCCGCTCAATCTCCGCCTCGGAAGCTAACTCAAGGGTATTACGGCTTTTGGCAACGACCGCAAGATCGGCTGCGTTCACCTCGGCGTTGCCCGAAATCCGCGCGGCACTCGTGCCAGAAACTTCCCCGTAAATTACACCAACCCCGAACGGAGGCAGCGAAGCGGTTGCCAGGCCACCGGTTCCGCCGATCGCCTTGCGTTGTGCGTCCGCCGTCACGTTCACATTGCCGCTGGCGTCTAGCAGCGCACCGTCTCCAATCTCGACCACAGCATTGCTGTTGACGATCGCCGTCGTAATCGGGAAACCCAGCGCCAGCAGGTTGGTTATGTCCAAGGGGTCATCAAAACTCTCGAGGGCATTGTCCTGAATATCTTCAGACTCAATGTCTGCTATTTCCTCGGCAACTGTCAGCGCACTGGTCGGGTCCGCAGGGTCCAGGGATGACAACCAGCCGAAATCCACTTCACCGATGGCAATGGCAGACACATCAATATCAGCGCCGAGCAGCGCACCGTTCACTTTAACATCGGCGTTGGCGGTAGAAACTCCGGCAAACTTCACATCCGAAGCCCGGGCTTCGAGTTTGATATTACCCGCTTCACCAGCAGCGCCTGTGTAACCGACGCGCTCCACGTAGCGAGCATCCAATAAGGCGCCGTTTTCAACGTTGATCGACACATCGGCGGTTTGAGCAAAGCGTACGCTGTTGGTTACGTTGCCCACGCTGGTGAAGTACTCACCAGGGTTCTGAGATTCACAGATGTTGCAGGTGAAGTTATCGCCAGACACCAGGTTGATGTCACCTGCATTAAAGCCGTCCGTGGCGAAGGTCAGGATCTTCGCGCCGTCCTTGACCGTGATATGCGGGGCCTGCAAGGTCACGTTGCCCGAATCGCCCTCGGAGGCCGTGGTGTAAAGGTCTGCGGCCGAGGCATCCGCCAGGCCGGCAGGATTCTCCGCCAGGGAACTGGCCGGATTGATACCCACGGCCTCTTTGGAGTTATCGATACGGCGGGTGTTGATGGTTGCGCCGGCTTCGATCGTTACCTGATCACCGGCATTGATCAGTACGTCGCCGCCGTTGGTGTAGTAGGCGGTGGATTCCATGGTGACGTTGGCGTTGCCCACCACGAATTGGCCGTCCTCCCCTCCGGTTCCGCCAGACAGATCGGCATTCAGGCCTGCCAGGGTGAGATTCTTGCCGGAGGTTTCCAGACTACCACCATTACCCGTCACGCCGGCAGAGGCATCCAGCAAAGCACTGCCGTCAACGGTGTTGGTGCCCAGAGCTTCAAAGGTAATGGTGCCACCATCGCCGCCGCTTTCCGCACCCGCAGCACTCACCGATGCAGAGGCGCTAACCGCGATATCCTGTGAGGAAGCGAGATCGATCTTACCACCGTTGCCCGCACCACCCTTGCCAGAGGCCGATAGCGCGCCATCGAGATTCAGATTCGCGCCGGTGGCAACCTCAACAAACCCACCATCACCACCAGTCGACGCGCCATCGGCGCGCACGGCCCCGGTACTGACAACGGTCACATTACCTGCAGCGGCGATAGCAACCTGGCCACCCCGGCTCCGGTTTTCAGCCGCAGACGCATCCACAAGACCGTTTACAGTGACATCGCCGCTGCCAAGAATGGCAATACTGCCTGAACTGACATCAATATCGGTGCCAACCTGAAGCCCCTCGGTATTGACGGTGGCTTCAAACAACGCTTCCCGGGCCTCATCCGTGGCCGCGCGCAGGGAACCGTTCACCGCAACATCGGTGCCGTAAATGGCAATAGTAGACGCGCTGTTGATAGTACCTTCGATGGATATAATGCCTGTTGCAGACTGTGGCGCGTTACCACCCAACAGGTCGCTGACCGCCTCGTCACCAATCACTCCATCCGCGCTGATCAGCTCGTCCATAAAGTCACTGGTGGGCGTGGCAAACATGACACTGCCAACATTCAGAACACCCTGACCACCAACAACAATGCCGTGGGGATCGGCAAACACAATATGGCCGCCAATTTCCCCATCCATCAAACCATTTAGGGTGCCGTTGATCACCGCCTGGGTGTCATGAACGAGGTTAATCAGGTTGCGGGTTTCTGCGGGGAGGTGGAGGTTGACGGTATTGCCGGCTGCAACCTGGAAGTGGTTAAAGCTGTTGAAGCCGCTGTTGCCCCGGATCGTATTTGTGCGAATGTCCGTAAAGGACCCACTCACATCCACAGTCGTGTCCGTCCGGCCACTGATTTCAATGGTATTGGCCGCTGCCTTCATCCCGGGCGCAATGCCAAGCGCCGCCACAATAGCAGACGCCAGGGAGTGCTTGACCGAAGGAAGATCAAGCCTGCCAAACCGCCGGCCCTCCCGGTTTTTTTGACGAGTGGGAAAGTGCCTGGAGCGTTCATTCATGGCGCAAGTCCTTTAATGCGTTAACCCTGTCTGGCGTCCCGGCGGCAGGTTTGGATGCTGCGTGTTAGCACAACAAAATTACAGCCAGCGCCCCTGTCATCATCCAATAGATAACTGTTCACATGATTAAAATGATAAAACGACTGTTTAGTTTTTTTGAATTAAACCTTGGGAGATACCCTTCGACAATCTTAATTCGATGAACGACAATTCCGGCTCGATAAACAACATCATTTGGATGTGCGCATGCCCTCTACCTTTCATCATTCTGACTGGGCCGCGGTCACTGAAGCGCTGCTGAGCCAGCCTCTCCGGCAGGCCGTGGATCAGATCCTAGAGCGTTTGGGTCGAGCTTGTTGTGTGGATCGGGTCTGGATTATCCGCTATAACGACGCCTTCACACATTTCTGGAACGTCCAAGAATGGGTACGCCCCGGCGTGCCGCAATTTGTCCACGATCTGCAGGGCATACCAGTCAGTTTGGGCCACTGGATCCACCAGGATTTGCAGCAAGGGCGCACCTGCGCCATCAACGATCTACGGGAAATGCCTCGTTCAGCCAGTGTGCTGCGCAATGAGTGGGAGCGACAGGGTATTCGGAGCCTGCTGGCCGCGCCGGGGCTATGGGAGGGCAGACTAGTACTACAGGTCGGTTTCGATTGCGTACATGAGCAGCGCGCCTGGACACCAGCGGATATCGAGTTGCTGAACGCTGTCACGCAGGTTCTCACCATTGCTTTTTATGGAATTCAGGCACAGGCTGCTGAGGACTCGATGGACTTCCCGCCCTGCGCACCCACAGAGCCGCGAGCAGTTCTGCGCAGGTTCTTAGCCCATGAACCAAAAATGCTGGAGGATCTTATCGTCGTCCGTGTCTCCGGAGACTATTCTTATTTGAGGTTCCGCGATGGCCATGAGGTCGTGGAGCTCCGCAGCCTTAAGTACTGGGAGGCCAGTCTGCCTCGTGAGTTATTCTGCCGAGTGCATCGCGGGGTATTGGTGAACCTGCGTGAAATCGATCGCCTGAGTCGTTCGGGCGGACAGTGGGCGTTGTACCTGAAGGGCCTGCCCGAGCCGTTACCGGTGGGGCGACGTTATCGGGATGTCCTGAAGCATCATCTGGGTATTTAATAGAGGCTTGTTGCAGCCACTCTTTTACCGTTTTGCTTCCTTGCGGGCACAGACTAACCACAGCACAGAAATTGCCGCCACTGCGTACCAAACGGATCATGGCCCAGACATAACCCTGATTAGCCGAAGCCTCCAGCCATTGCTGTGACTCGGGGGTTATAAAACGATTGATTCGGCGCAAAGCTTCGCCAAGATAAAAC
>NZ_BAAJMD010000016.1:0-77043 GCF_057548395.1 Halopseudomonas sp. 4NH20-0008 | reverse complement strand
GGTTTCATTGACAGGGAAAAAACCGGGCTCTATCTAATGTATCGCTCCGCTGAGGTGGTCAAGCAGCGCGGCGGTGACCATTTCGTAATGTATCGCAGCATCAATCACGCTATCGTCGACCGCCCTGAAAGCAGCAGCTACATCTCAAGCGTTAATGGGAAACCTACTGCTAAAGTTTTCGTTCTTCAGGAGGATTCGCCGCGTGAAAACTCATTCTCAGCCAATGAGATCATTGCGAAATATACCGATGAAGTAAAAGGATCCAGACAATGAGACAACTCATCTTTGTCATTCTGGCCTTGGGAATTGCCGGCTGCCAAACCTATCAGAACTACGAATTTGTACCACAGGGCGCAACAGCCCAGATTGACCTTTCATTACTGCCTGATCCGTGGATATGTATCCATAACAGTCGCCTTAGTGTGAAATCACAAAAGAACGGACCGGTGACGATACCAGCAGGTTCACGTATTAGTGTGGGAAGCCAGTTTACTTGGCATGGCCACAACGTTGTCTACAGCTGCGATCCATCAATAAGCTTTATTCCCGTTGAAGGCGAATCGTACTTCGTGCATGGCGAAATAATAGCTGAAGCCTGTACTACGCAAGTTTTTGTGAAAACCGACAGGAACCGGGTGGGGCTCGACATGGTTCCGAGCATAGCTCGAGGTACCTGCAACCTCTGATATCCGCCACAAGTTCTAACAGCGCTAACGCAAAAATGGCTGCCCAACCTGCAGCCATTTTTGCATTCAGTATTAAAACCAACCCATTAGGCCGCCGTAACCAGCTCCGCCTCGGCTTCGGCCAGCATGGCAAACTCTTCATCCGCCGATTTGGCCACCAGGTGCTTGCGGCTATAACCGAAGTAGTACGCCGCGCCAATGGCAAACAACACCATGGTGTAGAAGAAGGCGCGCGGGTCAAAGGCGTACACACCGGTCAGGGCGACCAGTGACAGGACCAGTGCAATGCCCGAGGTAACGACACCGCCAGGGGTCTTGTAGGGTCGCACCAGCTCCGGCTGCTTGATCCGCAGCAGAATGTGACTGAGTGCCATCAGGGCATAGGATACCGTCGCGCCAACAACGGCCATCGCCAGCATCAGATCGCCCTCACCGCTCAACGAGGCCAGAAAGCCGAACACACCCGGAATGATCAACGCCCGCGCCGGCACCTTGAGCGCTGTGGTCAGTGACAGTGTCTTGGGCAGATAACCCGCGCGCGACAGGGCAAAGACCAGGCGGCTGTAGCCGTAGATGATCGAGAAGAAGGAGGCAACCAGACCCGCCAGACCCAGCACGTTAACCAGGGTCGCCAGGCTGCTGTTACCAGTGGCATTCAAGGCATCCACCAGCGGCACGGCGCTCTCGCCCATGGCCTTGGCACCCGCTGCGCCCGGTACAAGCACCACCACCAGGAGCGCGGTAAAGAGCAGAAAGATCATGGCACCGATGATGCCCTTGGGTACGTCCTTGCCCGGATCCTTGGCTTCTTCAGCAGCCAGCGGCACACCTTCTACCGCCAGAAACAGCCACATGGCAAAGGGCAGCGCCGCCCATACGCCATACCAGCCCAGCGGCAACATGGCGCTGGCACCGGTCGCCTCGGTGGCGGCGATATCGAACAGGTTGGCAACATCAAAGTGCATGACCAGCGCCACACCGGTTGCGACGATAGCAAACACCGCCAGACCACTGATAACCATCATTACCTTGAGCGCTTCACCGACACCGGCCAGGTGAATACCAACAAAGATCAGATAGAAAATGGCATAGACCCAGGGACCGTTGAAGCCGAGCAGGGACTCCACCGCAGCGCCAATAAAGATAACGATGGCCGCCGGTGCCAGTGCGTACTCGATCAGGACTGCCAGGCCGGTCATGAAGCCTCCGGTCGGACCCATGGCCTGACGGGCAAAGCTGTAACCGCCGCCCGCCGTGGGGATGGCCGCCGACATTTCTGCCAGCGACAGCACCAGGGTGAAATACATGAGTGCCATCAGCACCGCAGCGATGGCAAAGCCACCCCAGCCGGCTTCGGCAATACCGAAGTTCCAACCGGCAAAATCGCCGGATATGACATAGGAAACGCCAAGGCCCGCCAGCAGAATCCAGCCTGCGGTGCCGCGTTTGAGTTGCCGTTTCGCAAGGTACGCCTGATTGTCTGTCGACATGATTATTCCTCTACTTTTCTCGTTGAAAGTGACATCCGAATAAAGTGCTCAGTTGTTGTTATCTGTTGGCTGACGCCGACCTAATCGGCAATCAGAAAGTTTTTGCCGCCACCGTCCTGCGCTATCACCGGATCCTGGCTGCGATCCTTGAGCTTGACGCCGGACAGTTGCAGGCGGCGCGCTTCACGCAGTAGATAGAGCACGCGCTGGGCGGCCTCGGCATAGGCCAGGCCCGCCGGGCGCACGTTGGAGATGCAATTGCGCGCGGCGTCATTGAGGCCGGGCTTGGGATTCCAGGTCAGGTACAGACCCAGGCTGTCTGGTGAGCTGAGGCCGGGACGTTCGCCAATCAGCAGCAGGACCGCGCGGGCATTGATCAGCTCGCCAATGTCGTCGCCCACAGCTACCCGCCCCTGCTCGACGATCGTCAGTGGAGCAAGGGTCCAGGGCTGTTGTTCGCTGTCCAGCAGCGCCAGCAACTCGGTGACAAAGGGCGTTGCATTCTGCTGTATGGCCAGTGACGACAGACCATCGACGATGACGATGGCCAGATCGCTGCGGGTTGCCGGGGCGGTATCCGTCAGCGCCAGCAATTGCTGACGTGACGCCTCGTCCAGCTTGCGACCCAGATCAGGGCGCTGCAGATAGGTCATCCGGTCTGTGGCCTGACTGTGCAAACACAGCGGCGGAGCATCTGCTGGCAGGCTGTGCAAGGCTTGCAGCTCGCCACACAGAGCCGGTACATCGAGTGGAAAGTGCACCGCATCGCGGGCCTGGGCGTGGCTCAATTGAAAGGCCAGCAATTCGTTGGTTGGCAGGCTGATTCCAGCACGGCCCAGGCCAATGCGCGCATCGGTAAAGTCGCGCAGGCGGCGCCAGGGATTGTCTACCACCTTGCCGTTTTGCAGGTGCTGATGATCTGAGTCACTCATGGGCGACCTCCCGGCAGCGCCTTGAGTGAGCGGGCAAAAGCCTCGGGCAGACGCTCATGCAGTATGTGCTGATCGGCATCGCGCAGAATCTGCATGCGCACCAACCACTGCTCGAATTCCGGCGCCGGACGCGCGCCCAACACACGGCGCACATACAGGGCATCGTGAAAGGAGGTGGTCTGGTAATTGAGCATGATGTCATCCGAACCGGGTATGCCCATGACGAAGGAGCAACCGGCTACGCCCAGCAGTGTGAGCAGGTTGTCCATATCGTTCTGGTCAGCTTCGGCGTGGTTGGTGTAACAGACGTCGCAGCCCATGGGCAGACCCAGCAGCTTGCCGCAGAAGTGATCTTCCAGCCCGGCGCGGGTGATTTCCTTGCCATCGAACAGGTACTCCGGGCCGATAAACCCCACCACGGTATTGACCAGCAAGGGGCTGAACTTGCGCGCTACCGCATAGGCCCGCGCCTCGCAGGTCTGCTGGTCCAGCCCGTGATGGGCATTGGCCGACAGTGCACTGCCCTGCCCGGTCTCGAAGTACATGACGTTACTGCCAACACTGCCGCGCTTGAGGCTCAACGCCGCCTGCTGCGCCTCGGCCAGGGTGTTGAGGTTGAAGCCAAAGCTGCTGTTGGTTGCCTCTGTACCGCCAATCGACTGGAACACCAGATCCACCGGCGCGCCGGCTTCTATGCACTCGATGGTATTGGTCACATGGGTCAGCACGCAGGACTGGGTGGGGATCTGGTACTTGTCGATCACCTCGCCCATCAGCTGCATCAGCTTGATCGCCTGGGCCACGTTGTCAGTGGCTGGGTTGATGCCGATCACGGCATCGCCACTGCCATACAGCAGGCCGTCGAGAATACTGGCGGCAATGCCGTTCACATCATCCGTTGGGTGATTGGGTTGCAAGCGCGTCGACAGCCGTCCCGGCAGACCGATGGTGCTGCGAAAGGCGGTGGTCACCTGGCATTTTTTCGCGACCAGAATCAGATCCTGATTGCGCATGATCTTGCTCACCGCCGCCGCCATTTCCGGGGTAATACCGGCGCGCACGGAACACAGCACCTCGCTGCTGGCGTGGTCACTCAACAGCCAGTTGCGAAAATCGCCCACGGTCAGGTGAGCAATCGGCGTAAAGGCGGCAGCATCATGCTCATCCATGATCAGCCGAGTAATCTCGTCCTGCTCATAGGGCACCAAGGCTTCGTTCAGAAAGGTCTTGAGCGGCACATCAGCGAGGGTCATCTGCGCCACGGCGCGTTCCTCCGCCGACAGGGCAATGACCCCGGCCAGACGATCCCCGGCACGTTGAGGTGTGGCCTTGGCCAGCAACTCGGCCAGGTCCCGGAATTGGTAGGTTCGACTACCCAGCGTGTAGCGGTATATATGACTCATGGCATGGTCTCAGGCATGGATCTTGCTGCTAAAATGCGACAACGTCGCTAAAAGTCTGCAATTGATGACAACACTTGGTGCGACTTTCGTTCCAGCCCAGTATCAAGTTTTGGCAAATCGAATTTCTTTAACCAATTCAGTGCCTTGAAAGCACGCCAAAGCACTGGGCGCAGAATTTACCAGCAGATCAGGACCAGAGACGCACAGCCATGCAACCCACTACACCGCCTGACGCACCAGCAAGGAGCACCAGCGAGGCGCAGGATGCCGATGAGCACGCTCACAATCTGACCAATTGGCAGCAGGAATACGACCAGTTGGGCGGCGGGCGTTTTTATGGGCGGATTGACGAGATCAGCCTGGATGGCTTTCAGTTGTTCAAGGAGCACACCAATCGCTCGCTACGCCAGCAATGCACGGTCTGGAAGGATTCAGTCTGGCTTGGCATACCCGCGCAATCCGCTGACTGCCGCATCAACGGCCTGTCGGTCGACGGTAATCAATTGATGTGCCGCCCCGGCGACCGCGACTTTGAATTGATGACTCCGGATGCATTCGATATCTACGGCATCGTAGTGAAGGCCGACAGGCTTCTGAGCGCCGCTGAACGTGAAGGCCGCACGCTGGACCTGGCCAGACTGGAGCAGGCCGAGCGCCTGACCATTGGCCAGCTGCATATGGATCAACTGCGCTACCTGCTGGAACACATCATTGTTCATGGCGCCAATGGCCTGAATCCGCTGTTGCAACAGGACCTGATCAGCAACGCCCTGCTTGCCCTGATCAGCGAGGACACCACCAGCAGCGAAACAGCACCCAGCTTTGCCCATCGCAAACAGGTGGTCGACAAGGTCAAAGCCTATCTCAGCGCCCATCCGGATGCGGTTGTCAGCATGACCGAACTCTGCGAACTGGCCCATGTCAGCCGCCGTACATTGCAATACAGTTTTGAAAGCATCCTCGGCATCAGTCCGTTGAAGTTTCTGCGTACCGCTCGTCTGAACCAGGTGCGCCGCGCCCTGAGCGCACCGCAGCAGGACATACCGATTGCCGTCATTGCTGCCAACTGGGGGTTCTGGCATCCGGGACAATTTGCCCGGGATTACAAGGCACTGTTCGGCGAGAACCCCTCGGAGACCCTGGGGCGCTTCAGATAAGCTGCCAGCTCGTCAGCATCAGATTCTTCTGCACAACCGCCACGCGCACAGTATGCTGTGCACTGCTCCTCCACCATGGAAGGTAATGCACATGTCGATTTATGAATTAAAACCCCGTTTTCAGGCCTTGCTGCGCCCCCTGGTTGGCACGTTGTATGCCCGCAAGGTGACGGCCAATCAGGTCACCCTGACCGCCTGCGGTATCTCTGTGCTGCTGGGCCTGGCGCTGTATCTGTTGCAGGCGTCACCGGGCTGGTTTGTATTGATCCCGTTATGGATGTTTCTGCGCATGGCCTTCAATGCTATTGACGGCATGCTGGCGCGCGAGTTTGGCCAGCAATCGGCACTGGGCGCCTTTCTCAATGAACTGACCGATGTGATCTCGGATGCAGCTCTATTCCTGCCCTTTGTCCTGCTGGCACCCTTCTCCGGCTTTTGGATAGGTGTGGTGATTGTGCTGGCCAGTGTCAGTGAGTTTGCCGGCGCACTGGGGCCAAGTGTTGGCGCATCACGGCGCTATGATGGCCCGCTGGGCAAGAGTGACCGCGCCTTTGTATTTGGCCTGCTGGGCTTTATCGCGGCCTTCTGGAGCCTGCCGGACTGGGCCGGCTATCTGCTGCCGCTGCTGGCCTTGCTGCTGGTACTGACCATAGTCAACCGGGTACGTCGCGCGCTGGCGGAGCTGCAGCCGGGCTGATCCCGGCCCCCTCCCGGTTGATAGCAAAAAGGAATCAGGTCACAAATCGGCCAAGCGGGTTTGACTTGCCATGCCTCGGGTGGTCAACTCCACAGCGCTTATGGATGCGCTGCCCCGCTATTAATGGAGTCTGGTGTTTCAAGGATGAATATCACAGGAATAATGACGGCCTGGCTTCCCGGCGTGTCTGCGCAACGCCAACACAATGCCAGGTTGCTGGACCGGCTCAAACAGGCCCATCTAAGCCTGAGTGATGCCCGCTGCGCGGACGATATTCTTTCAATCGTCCGCCTGTTTCTGGACTTTGAATCACCCGTGAGATTCAAGAAGACCAATGCTTACCTGAGTATCGCATTGGGCGTGGCGCTGTTCCTGGGTCTGGTGGGGCATGGGCTGTTCAGTATCCTGGCGCTTTTTGGCTGGCTGCAGCCTTCCATTGCCGCTGCTCTGACCCCGGTTAACACCTTACTGGCGCTGGTTGGCATCGCTATTATATTTACCAATTACGAACAACTGAAAAAGCGCAAACGGGTTATAGAAACCCTCTCCGATAGCCTGAAAACCAAGTACGCCTACTTCTCCCTTGGGCTGCATGACTGCCCGGTGGAGGATGATTTCGAGCTTTTGGCCCGGTCATTCAAGGAATTTCGGCGTGACCGGTTACTGCGCTGGACACGACGCAAAGTCACCGGACACTATCAGGGCGATACCCACGCCTTTGCATTCACCTACTACCAGTACAAGTTCATCATCAGGGAATCTCGGCCAGGCAGAAAGCGCGATGTTGATGTTATCTACACGCGTTGTGCCCTGGTGGTTGATTTCCCCTGTGTCAGCGACGTGATGGTCTTGGCAGAATCACGCGGCAGAGGCGGATTCGAGAAGCGCATCGAAATTAAACTGTTCTCAACTGAACCAGATTCGGATTTGAGTAATCAGCAGCACATTGAAGACTATGAACAGTTCGAGACCAGTTCATCGGACTTCAACCGGCGCTTTAGAGTCAGAGGGAAATCCAAGATCCATTGCGCGCGCTTCGTCAAACCCATCACGCTTCTGACACTGATGGACATCAAGCATTTCAATCACATGAATATTGAGCTGGCCGGCCAGCGCCTGTGCCTGAGCTTTGATAGCCCGAACGGCCTGACGTTTACCAGCACCGGGACACTGCACAATCCGCAGGATCTCCTGGACGAT
This sequence comes from Halopseudomonas sp. 4NH20-0008, assembly GCF_057548395.1. Taxonomy (NCBI): domain Bacteria; kingdom Pseudomonadati; phylum Pseudomonadota; class Gammaproteobacteria; order Pseudomonadales; family Pseudomonadaceae; genus Halopseudomonas; species Halopseudomonas sp. 4NH20-0008. The sequence continues at coordinate 69,478 of NZ_BAAJMD010000016.1, read as the reverse complement.
ATGCAGCAAGGTTACAGCATGCCGATTCTTGATCGCAGCCTGCTACTGATCCACACCCTTGCGACCCAACACGACGACAACTTCTCAACCATCACCGCCGCTCAGCCGGCCTAAGAGGCAGCCCATGGACATTCTTGCTGGGATCATTTTTGTTCTTATCATTGTTGGCGGCATTGTTGTCATCTCCACCTACAACGGCATCATTGCCAATGCCAACGGCGCCCAACGCGCCTGGGCTGACGTGTTGGGTTATGAGCGACAAAAGACCCGCACCCTTGAGGGGCTTAGCGAACAGGCCGACAGTTTCAAGGAACATGAGCAGCAACTGCTGGCGGAGCTGACCAGCCTGCGCGAGTCCGTCGCACAGCTGCCCTCGACGCCCAACGGCGATGCCTTGAAACCGGTTGAAATTGCCTCACAAAAGATCTTTGATCGGGTCAAGCTGGCAGTAGAGGCCTATCCCGACCTGGGTTCATCCACCATCGTGGCGGGCTTGATGAAGGAAATCGCCGAACAGCAGGCCAACGTTGGCGCGGCCATCAGCGTCTTCAACGGAGAGGTCGAGCGCTTCAACAACAGCATCCAATTCTTTATCGGCGCGCAGATCAATAACATGCTGTTGCACCATCAACGGATCATCCCGTTCAGCGACAGCCAGTCATCCAGCAGCTTTGAGTACCAACCCAACTTTTCGTAGGGGTGGTCCGTCGATACTTCGAAGCGGAGCCTGAATGGCACCAGTGAATGACCCGGACTTACAAGGGTAATGGCGGACCGGAACAGGACAAGTAATGAACCACGACGCAATAGCAGACCTCGATAGATGGCGAAGGCTGATGAACCTCTGGGGCTTCAGCAGCAACCAGACCACCTTCGACGCCCTGCTCGCCAGTTACACTGAAAAAGGCCGGCATTACCATGGCCTGGCGCATATCAGCGCCTGCCTGCGGCATCTTGACGGCTGCGCAAGCCAACTTGAGGAACCGCGTGAGGTCGAGCTGGCGCTCTGGCTCCATGACGCCATTTACCAGCCGCTGCAGGGCGGCAATGAACGCAAGAGTGCCGATTGGGCGGTGGCCTTCCTGCGAGAAAATCGCGCCTCGCAGGCACAGATTGACCGGGTTGAACGGCTGATCATGGTCACCGAACACAATGCGCCGACACAGAGCCGGGACGAGTCGCTGCTGGTCGATATAGACCTGGCGATACTTGGCGCTGAACCGGCAATTTATGCTCAGTTTGAACGCGATATCCGCAGTGAATACCAGCTCGTGCCGCAGTTCATCTACCGGAAGAAAAGAGCCGAGTTACTGCAGGGCTTTCTCGACCGCCCACAGCTATTTCATAATGCGCCTTTCCGGGATAGGGAGCAGCAGGCCAGGGCCAACTTGTCGCGGACTATCGCCGACCTGACTGAATAGCAGCATATAGATGTCGTGCCCGACAACAGGCACGCATAAAGGGGTCAGAGGAAAGCCGATCTCCTTACAGGCCTGTTTTCAAGGACAACCCATATTGCAGACCGGCTCTGCATCAAGGACAGCACATGCGATACATGGCACTGGCAATTCTGAGTCTCTGCTCAACGGCAACCCTGGCTGACCCCGTGGTTGATGAACTGTCTGAGCGCAGTCAGATCCCCGTCAGTGAGCTGACCAGCTTGCTGAGCGACTGCGACAAAACCCAGTTAAACATCAATATATGCGCCTATCGCGACTTTATCGCTGCTGACTTGCAACTTGAGGAACAGCTCGCCGCGCTGCCGGCATCCTGCGCAGGCAGCGTCCGTGATCAGCAGTCAGAGTGGGAGCAAACGCGTGATGCGAGCTGTAACCAGGCCGCAGACGATGAAGCATTGGGCGGCTCCATGCGACCCATGGTCTTCTCCTTCTGCCGAACGCAAGCCACCGCGGAACGCATGGACGCAATCACAGCTCAGTGCGAAAGAAAATGACGTGACCCAAATTCAGTCACAGCACCGATGGAGAAGCTGATTTGGCATTGTCCCAGATAACCCGCTACGTCATAGGTTTAACCTGGATTTATCACGGGCTTTTCCCAAAGCTCCTGCAGATCGCGCCTCTGGAGCAGGCCATGACCGGCAGTTTGGGCTTCTCGGAGGAGGTAACCTATGTGTTGATAAAAGCAGCAGGTATCGGTGAGATTCTGTTTGGCATTCTGTTTATCTGCTTGTATCGGGTAAAAGCGATAGTGCTGCTGAACATCATGGGTTTGGCAGGTCTGATGGTGTTTGCCGCGGTGATGACGCCCTTTGTCCTGATGGAGGCTTTCAATCCCGTCACAACCAATGTGCCGTTGCTGGTATTGAGTCTGTACTTACTTAAAGACGTTACCCCCAATTCAGTCCAGTCCAACTGATGGAGACAGCGCTCAATCACTCCGCGCTGCTGGCAATGACCCTGTTACGTCCTTGTTCCTTGGCCCGATAAAGCTGGCGGTCAACCGCTTCGATAAAGGCAACAGAGCGAATCTCACGTCCGGGGATGAGGGTGCCTACCCCCATGCTGATAGTCACCACCGCGGCCACATCCGAACAGGGGTGAGGTATCTGCTCCCTGAAAATCAATTGCCTGCAGCGCTCGGCCAGTTTCAGTGCCGCTGCAGCATCGGTTTCCGGTAGCACCAGCACAAACTCCTCCCCGCCAAAGCGCGCAAAAAAATCTCGCGATCGCGTGGCGGCCCGGCTCAGAATGCCAGCCACTCGCCTGAGACAGTCATCACCCTGAATATGACCGAAGTGGTCGTTGTATTGCTTGAAGTAGTCGATATCAAACATGATCATCGACAAAGGCTGATGATTGCGGGCGGCCTTGACCCACTCCTCTTCCAGCACCATATCAAACATCCGCCGGTTGGCCACGCCGGTCAACCCGTCCTTGAATGACAACTCCTCAAGCTCTTTCTGCAGGCTGATGAGCCTGTCTTCTATCTGCTTGCGCTCGCTGATATCGAACATGAAGCCCACCAGGCTATCGACTTCGCCCTCGGGTGTGCGCACTACATGTACGACATCGCGTATCCACACATAATTGCCCTGGCTGGTCAGCGCACGATAGTCGGCCTCATGATCAAGGCCGCTCTGGGATTGGCTGATGCAATAGTTGACGATCCAGTCGCGGTCATCGGGATGCATTCGCTCGGCCCAGTCATCAACCGATACCCAACTGGCCTGCTGCCAACCGAGCAGTTGTTCGATCTGCGGCCCGATATAGACAAACTGTTTGCTAGTCCAATCAATCTTCCAGGGTATCGCCTTGGTGGACTCCAGCAGCGTCTTGTAGACGGCATCGGTGGGGTGTACGGCTTTGTCGGCTTCATTCATCGCATTACTTCCTGCAGGGAAAGTACAGCTGATCAAAGTGTGGACCAAAGCCGCTCAGCGCGAAAGGCTGTTATTGAAATCAGTACCGGGACTTTCAATTTCCAACTCGACCAGCAACGCTACCCCACAGCACTATGGCCGAGGTGGAACTCGGCCAATCCAAGGGACCAATCACATCACCTCCGGGTACATCCCTGGGAGGGTCGAGTTCCATCTCGACCAATGGGCTCGCCAGACAGTATGGCGACGGAAGTAAAACTCTTCTTTTTTCCCGGGTCAGGCCGATCCGGGTTGGTGGGTATTGAGCACCTTGAAGCATCTGAGGCTGGTCTGGTCAATAAAGTTGCCGGGGGATCTGGCCGATCGCCCCGAGCTGGTAGCGCTGAGCCAGCCTCCCATGCAAGCCGACGCACAAAGCTAGTGGTCCGTCTTCGCAAAGGCCGCATCTGCTGCTAGGCTCAAGCACTTCCTTCTTCCTTGCAGGTTACTGAACATGTCAATGGCGGCTAATAGTCTGGTTTTACTGGTGGCCTTGCTGCATGGCTATTTTCTGGTTCTGGAAATGTTTATGTGGACCAAGCCCACTGGCTTGAGGGTATTTGGCAACACCCCGGAACAGGCCGAGGCAACCAAGGTGTTGGCGGCCAACCAGGGGTTATATAACGGCTTTCTCTCGGCCGGTCTGCTCTGGGGGCTGTTCCAGGGTGCGGCTGGCTATGACATCAAGGTGTTCTTTCTACTCTGCGTGATTGTTGCCGGGGTTTACGGCGCTGCCACCGCCAGTCGCAAGATTCTGTTTGTTCAGGCTGTTCCAGGACTGATTGCGCTGATACTGGTTATATTGGCTGCATAGCCTGGCTTGGACAGGTTCGAAAGACTGGCATATGCTGATTGCAGATAACAAGAAATCAGCTGCAGTGGCGCTGGACGCCGATCAAGCTGAACCGATAGACCCAGAAGGAAGCCTCTCAAGATTGCAATATGAGACCATCAGACTTCATGGTTGCACCCATCGTCCCGCAGCAGCTGTTCCCCGGCATGCCCTGCATGCAGCCTGACTCTGCGGTTGCAACAGGCTGATGGCTGATCTGAACTTTGGCAGCACGCCGGACGAAATTGAAAACCAACGTAAACGCTTGCTGCTTTACGCCTCTGCTGGCCTAGGCAGCGTCTATCTTGGCACGTTCTGCCTGGTATCCTTTTTTCAAGGCCGCACACTGCTGTCATTGATGCTGTTGATCTTTCTCAGCATTGTATTGGTGTGCGCCTACCTTGCCCGCGTCCTGGCACAGGTACAGCCAGTCTGTCTGTTTCTTGGATTGGTACTGTTTTTCCTGTCCAGTTATCTATTACTGGGTGGGGGTGCCAACGGTACCGGCGCCTATTGGTCCTATGCCGTTACCATGTTGATGGTACTGCTGGTCGGACCCAAGATTGGCTTGGCCTATATGACCTTGTATCTACTGGTCAACAGCCTGGCACTCTACAGTTCTCTCCCCTTTGTCTATGACTACTCAGAGCTGAGCATCTCGCGCATCATCTCCACCTCGGTCACGCTCTACACCCTGATTCTGGCCAGCGAATGGATACGCGTTGGCTCCTATAGCGCCATTTCATCTGCCTCGGAATCGCACCGGGCACAGGCCAATACCGACCCCTTGACGCACATTCTCAATCGTCTCGGCGTACAAAGCCGACTCAAGTCGCGGAAACTTGATACCCACTGCGCCGTCGTCGTTCTCGATGTCGACAATTTCAAGGACATCAACGACCGCCACGGTCATGATTTTGGTGACCGGGTATTGGTCAAGCTGGCCGAGACATTGAAAAAACACACCAAGGGCGGTGACATTGTCGGGCGCTGGGGTGGCGAAGAGTTTCTGGTGCTGCTTTATGACACCTCGGTTGACTCAGCTGCCGATCTTATTCGCAGGATCAAGGACAGCTTTGTCAGAGAAGCACTGAGCAATAGCGGAGCCCGCGTGCCTGTGACCTTCAGTGCCGGTATCGCCACCCTCAACAAGGTCGAGGACTTTGAAGCCGCCATCAAGCAGGCGGACACGCGCTTATATCTGGCCAAGGAACAGGGCAGAAATCGCGTTATCGCCGACGATTGATCCTCTGCCCGTTCGGCTCAATTCAGACCCGAGTCCCTCAGCAAGCCTCAACTTCCTCGGCTTGCTTGGCGCTGACTGCTTTGGCAAGGCGGTTGGCGGCATCCTGCAGCGCTTGCGCAGTAGCACTCCAACCAAGACAGGCGTCGGTAACTGATACGCCGTATTGCAATGCTGCACCCAGGGGCTGGCAACCATCAAACAGATGTCCCTCCAGCATCACGCCGCGCAGACTGCTGTCACCGGCCAGGCGCTGTGCTACTACCGAGGCCAGCACCTCGGGCTGCCTTGACGGATCCTTGCCACTGTTGGCATGACTGCAGTCGACAATCAGCGTTGGCGCAATACCCTGCTTATGCAGAACCGCACGGGCAGCGGCGACGGCTTCCGGCTGGTAGTTCGGTCCGGCATGCCCGCCGCGCAATACCAGATGGGTATCCGGGTTGCCGTGGGTATGGATCAGTGCCGGCTGGCCGTGATCATTCACGCCAAAGTGCTGGTGTGGATGGGCCGCCGAACGCATGGCATCACAGGCGATGCTCAAGCTGCCATCGGTACCATTCTTGAAGCCGACCGGCAGATCAAGGCCACTGACCATTTCCCGGTGAATCTGCGACTCACTGGTGCGCGCGCCGATAGCCGCCCAGCTGAGCAGATCGTCGAGGTAGCCAGCGGCCAAGGGCTGCAGCAACTCGGTCGCCAGTGGCAAGCCAAGCTCGACAATGTCCAGCAGCAGTTGCCGTGACATCGCCAGGCCGTCAGCCATATTGCTGCTTCCATCCAGCAACGGGTCATACAACAGGCCCTTCCAGCCGACCGTGGTTCGGGGTTTTTCCACGTAGGCGCGCATCACCAGCAACAGATGTTCTCCCACCTGTTTGTTCAATTGAACAAGTCGCTCGGCGTACTCAAGGGCTGCATCACGGTCATGCAGGGAACAGGGGCCGACCACCACCAGCAGACGGGGGTCGTCGCCATTCAGGATGGCGCGAATCTCATTACGCTGACGGGCAATCTGCTGACTCAGCGCATGACTGAGCGGCAGCCGCTGCCGCAACTGGGCGGGCGTCGGCAGGACAGCGCTGCGGCGACGCTGATTGTCGTGGCTGTTAAGCGCAGTGACGCTGGCATTCATGATCTGTGTTCCTGTGTTGAGCTGTTGGTATCGGTGTTCGGGTCAGATGACTGTCAGTACGGAACCGCCAGTCATGGTCATAGGCCGCGCAATAAGCTGTGTCGTCGTTCATGCTGGCAATCCTCGTTGGTAAAAATAAGCCAATAAAAAACCCCGGGCGGGTTACCGACCGGGGTTCTGAGAACGTTGTGGTGGCGACCCTTTGCACGGGCGCCTGTTGGGGTATCAGGCGCGTGAGCGACTAAACCAATACCCAAAATAAACAGCCTGGCTGACCGCTGCGCACGGCGCCACACCACCGCTACGGCGCAGGGCGCTGCAGTTGCTTGATGCTGACGAATGCACGTTTGCGGACATGTGGCTCTCCATTAATCTGTCCCGACTCTAGCCCATTGAAGCGGGGTCGGCAACCCCCAGCCTCAGCTGACAACTCGATAACAGGGCACGTAGGCCGTGCCACTGGGCAACTTCATGCGATGCTGCGCAACAAAGGCCTGCAGCAATTCATCCAGTGGTTGCATGATGGCTGCCTCGCCACGGATTTCGTATGGACCATGCTCCTCGATACGCCGTATGCCCTTGTCCTTGACGTTCCCGGCGACTATGCCGGAGAACGCCCGGCGCAAGTTGGCAGCCAGTTCATGGGGTGGCAGTGAGCGACTGAGCACCAACTCGGCCATGGCTTCGTGGGTCGGATCAAAGGGGTGCTGCAGACTTTCTTCGATCTTCAGCAGCCAGTTGAAATGGAAGGCATCGTTGCGCTCGCGGCGAAACTGGGCAACGGCTTTCAAGCCCTGCGCCATCTCCCGCGCCACCGCTGCCGGATCATCGATGATCATGCGATACAGACTGTGCGCCTGCGGCCCCAGCGTAGCACCGACAAAGTCGTGCAACTGGCGCAGATAGAGCTCGGCGCTGGCCGGGCCAGTGAGCACCACCGGGAAAGGCACGCCCGCATTCTGCGGGTGCATGAGGATGCCCAACAGATAAAGAAACTCTTCAGCCGTGCCGACGCCACCGGGAAAGACGATGATGCCATGACCAACACGCACAAAGGCTTCCAGGCGCTTTTCGATATCCGGCAGAATGACCAGTTCATTGACAATCGGGTTAGGTGCTTCGGCGGCAATGATGCCCGGCTCGGTCAGCCCCAGATAGCGACCATTGAGGATACGCTGCTTGGCATGCGCGATGGTCGCGCCCTTCATCGGTCCCTTCATCACACCAGGGCCACAACCGGTGCAGATATCAAGATGCCGCAACCCAAGCTCATGACCGACTTTCTTGCAGTATTTGTACTCTTCACCGCTGACCGAGTGACCACCCCAGCACACCACCATGCTGGGCTCGACGCCCGGGCGCAGGGTGCGGGCATTGCGCAGCAGCTGGAAGACGTATTCGGTTATGCCCTGGGAACTGTCCAGGTTGATGCGCGGGCGGCCCGCCTCACTCTCGGTATAGACAATATCGCGCAGTGCGCTGAACAGCATCTCGCGTGTGCTGGCAATCATCTCGCCATCAACAAAGGCATCAGCCGGGGCATTGATCAATTCCAGACGGACACCGCGATCCTGTTGATGGATACGCACCTCAAAGTCCTCATAGGCCTCGAGTATGGTTTTCGCGTTGTCGCTCTGGGCGCCCGTATTGAGAATGGCCAGGGCACATTGACGAAACAGGGTGTAGGTGCTGCCGGAGCCCGCTTCACTCAGTTGTTGTACTTCCAGTTGCGAGAGGGTTTCCAGACTGCCCTTGGGGCTGACGGTGGCATTGATGCGGTTTCGTTGCATACGCAATTCCGGATGATGGACAAGGTCACCATCTTAGCAGTCTTGGGGGTGTCGTGTTGTGACAGCGGCAGACGGCTCAGCCCGGATCCAGACTGAGCCGGGGCAATCAAACCCAACCGTCGTTACGCTTGCGGCGCTTGAACATGGCCGGCAGGATCAGGCCAAAGATCAACCCGCCCCCGGCAATCATGCTGCCATAGACCATGTACTGCATCAGCGCCTGCTGATTTTCCTGGCCCAGGCGTGACTGGGTTGAGCGCAGCTCGGATTGCACCGCCGTCAGCTCCTGGTTCAACGCCGTACGGGTCGTCTCCAGCTCCTCGATCAAGAGTTTGCGCGAATCCAGGGTTTCCTGCATGCCCTGCACCCTTGTTTGCCAGGTCTCATTGATCTCGGCCAGCTCGGCTGACAGGTCCGCTACCTGTTGCTCCAGTTGCGGCAAACGCTCTGCCTGACCAGGCATGGTCTGCAGATCATCACTGGGTATCCAGACCACGCTGCCACTGTCGGAACGCACCTGACTGTAATTGCCCTGGCTGCCCAGCAGTTCGACACGCTGGCCTGAGCGCAAGGCACCGACAATCCGGTGCCCGTCCGTTGGACCGCTGCGCACGTAGGTATTGAGGGTATCGCTGACCCAGCGGGCGTTATCACCAGATTGAGCGCTGACGGTGGTCGGCAGCGAGGCGGTTATCAACAGAAACAGACTCAACAGACAGCGACGGCTGCGGACTGGAAGGCTCGTTGACGGGGCGGCGAACAGGCCGAGGGAGAAGGTAAATGACATGGCTACGACACACTTTGACGGTTGAAAGGGAACCACACACTAAGTGTGTGAATGCCGGACTATACCGACCACTGACCAATCAGGGGTCGGCAAGTTCAGCAAAAGTGCCTATCAATCGCCCAGTTTGCGGGCTGGTTCTCAGACCCGCCGGCCCGCTAACGGCTCATTCGCCCGACTGCAGCCGGGCATAGCCACTGCGCGTCAGCAACACCAGGTTGACCGTGGTGGCATAGATCTGTCCGCTGGATTTAAGCTCAGCAATCAACTCGGCGTGCTCCACCGCCGGCAGGTAGTAATAATCCAGATCCTCCTGCAGGCGCGCTTGACGCGCCTTGAACAACTTGAACACGCTGCCCTTGGTCAGTCCGTTCAAGCTGTCCAGCTGGCGAAAACTCAGGGTATCGAGATCCGCATAGCGGATCGGTTGGATGGACATGGGCATGGGCTCCGATAGCATGGACCATAATCAGGCTGTCAGAGTCATTCGCCTGATCAGCCCGATGGGTAAAGATGCAACACAGCTTATCAAACAGGAAAACAGCCATGGGTGACGCATCCTACTACTACGAACCGGCAAAGGGCCACGGCCTGCCTCATGATCCCTTTAACGCCATCGTCGGCCCCCGGCCAATAGGCTGGATTGGTTCACGCAGTGCAGCGGGCGTTCTCAACCTGGCGCCCTACAGTTTTTTCAACGCCTTCAACTATGTGCCGCCGATCATTGGTTTTGCCAGTGTCGGGCGCAAGGACAGCCTCAACAATATAGAAGAAACCGGCGAGTTCAGCTGGAGTCTGGCGACCCGTCCGTTGGTCGAAGCCATGAACCAGAGTTGCGCCGCGGTGGCACCGGATGTCGACGAATTTCAGCTTAGCGGCCTGTCACCTGAACCCTCAAGGTTGATCGGCGTGCCACGCGTCCAGCAAAGCCCGGTGTCCTTTGAGTGCAAGCTGACCCAGATACTGCAACTGCAGAGCGCTGCTGGGCAAAACGTGCCCACCTGGATGATCTTTGGTGAGGTGATCGCCGTGCATATCGCCGAGCATCTGTTGAAAGACGGCATCTATAACACCGCTGCCGCCCACCCGGTACTGCGTGGTGGTGGCGCAGCGGATTATTTCGAGCTGGGTGAGCACTTCAAGCTTTATCGTCCGAGTTGAAACAGACCGAATGCATCGCTGCGCCGACCTTTCAGGGAGCGCGGCTTTGCGCTACCCTCTGCGACCTAACCTACAGGAGCATGATCATGCCTAAAGCTACAGCCCGTCACATTCTGGTTCCGACCGAAGCCAAGTGCATCGAACTGAAAACCGCCATCGAAGGCGGTGCCGATTTCGCCCAACTGGCCCGCGACAACTCCACCTGCCCATCCGGCCGCAGTGGTGGTGATCTGGGCTCCTTCGGTCCAGGTCAGATGGTCAAGGAATTTGATACCGTGGTGTTCAGCGCCCCGGTCAATCAGGTTCAGGGCCCGGTGAAAACCCAGTTCGGTTACCACCTGCTGGAAGTGACCAGCCGCCAGGATTGATCACATCAACGGCCGGAACAGCGCCATGAAACTGCATCTGAACAAGACCTCGCCCTACGCCCGCGTAGCGCGCATCACGGCACTTGAGCTCGGCCTGGATAACCAGTTGACGCTGTGCTGGAGCGATCCCTGGACAGATGAGCCGGCGCTGGTTGCGGTTAATCCGGCCAGCCGCGTGCCTACCCTGATCACCGATCAGGGCATGGCCATCAGTGAGTCGCTGTTGATTGCACAATACCTGGACAGCCATGATGGTCAGGGCCGCCTGCTACCGGCCAGCAACCTGGCGGAAGTACTGCACAGGGCCGGGCTAGGACAGGGCTTGATTGACGCAGCATTCAATACTGTTATTGCACGCAAGTATCTGGGCGAGGATGCCGACGAGACCGTGCTCGGCCAACGCCGACTACGGGCGATTATTCGCAGCCTCTCAACCCTGGAACGTATGTTCGGCAGCTCTACGGCTACAAGGATCGATCTGGGCGACATCGTCATTGGTGTGGCCCTGGCCTATCTGGACTTTCGCTTGGCAGAGATTGACTGGCAGGCCACCTGCCCTGCCCTTGTTGACTATCAGGCGCGCTTGCTTGAGCGCGACAGTTTTATCCAGACCGGTTTCAACTGAGCAGACCAGCGGCAAAGGTCAGGCCTTACCAGCAGGCCTGTTTTGCCGCTATACTCGCGCCCCGATTCGATTCCTTGAGTTTTTTGCCATGACCAGCCAGAAAGATGATCTCGACAGTAACCCGGCATCAGACAGCCTGGTCGAGTCAGTGACTGCAGAAAACCCTGCGCCGCAGACGCACTTCAAGTTTCCCTTTGCCCGCCCCGGAAGCAATACTCCAGCCGCAACAGACAAGCCCTGGCAGGCCAAGGGTATCAATCCGCGTCACGAGAAAAAGATCGGCATGGCCCCCAAGGGCACACGCCGCTCCATGGGCAAACGCTGATTACTTGACCAGCAGCACCGGCACCGGCACTTCATGCACCACCCGGGTGGCCACGGAGCCCATGACCAGATTACCCAGGTTGCTCATGCCCCGGGTACCCATGACCACCGTGTTGCAGCCGTGCTGTCTGACCGCCTTGACCAGTTCGGTTACCACTTCGCCCATCACTTCATGGCAACTGTGCAGAATACCTGCCGCCTTCAGGCGCTCGGCTGCCTTGGCATTGGTTTCAGCAGCATGATCCAGCGCGCCCGCATTCAACTGCTCCAGCATGGCGGGCGAAACATAGTTACCGTAGAGCTTGGCCTCGGTCTGCACATTGATCAGATGCACCTTGAGCTGCGGAAAAACCTTGGCAAAGTTGATCAGATAATCGACCGCGCGCTCGGCGCTCGGTGACCCATCATAGGGAACCAGTACGTTTTGCATGTGTGCTCCTGTTAGAATCGGCGAAGCCGTGAACCTTTATAATGCATTGTGACAGCCTTCCCGTGACAGCCATTGACCTGCATCAACGCCTACCGCGCTTGCCAGACATGTACATAGAACAACTGCCGCCGACTGAAAAAGGCTTGGTCAACGCTTTCTACCGCGGCCATGGCAGCGCCATGAAAGCCGGTTCACAACACAGTGTATGGGCCCTGCGGCGAACCGCCATCAGCGCTTGCCTGTGCCTGCAACCTGTTGCAGAGGGTCACTGGCTGACCGGCCTGTTTGTCGCGCCCGATCAGCGCCAGCAGGGCCATGCAGGCCGTTTGCTGCAAGCCGTTCGAGGTTATTATGCGGGGCCAATCTGGCTGTTTTGCAAACCACAACTGGCTGACCTGTATGCCCGCCAGGGCTTTATTTCCTGCACTCACCTGCCGCGCGCGCTGGACGACCGACTGCAACGTTACCAGCGTACCAAGACCCTGATTGCGCTGGTGAATCCGGGCTAATTGAGCGCTGCACAGAATATGACAGTTACGTTGCACCATGACCACACCGACACGCACCACAGCGGTGCAGCAAAAAGCCCTATAACCTTGCAGTTTTCCCCGCGTTACATATAAAAAACATATAACTCGTTGTAATTAAACAAGTATTAAAAACTGGCAAGCTAAATGCTATGTGAGTGATGCCAACGCATTTTTTTCTACGTTTGAATCACACACATGGGGTACTAGAGAATGATGAAGAAACTGACAGCCGCCATCGCAGCAGCTACCACCCTGGGTTTTGCCAACATGACTCAAGCTGAAGAGTTTGACACCATGATCGGCACTATTGACGCCAGCATGACCGCCACCCTGGCAACCGACTACATCTGGCGCGGCCAGTCCCAGACTGATGGCAAGGGTGCCGTTCAGGCCAGCCTCGACTTCGCCCATGAAAGCGGCGTCTATGTTGGTGCATGGGGCTCCAACGTAGATTCCACCGACTTCGGTGGCGCCAGCATCGAGCTGGATTACTATGTTGGCTATGCCGGCAGCATCACTGATGACATCGGCTACGACCTGGGCTGGGCCAACTACACCTTCCCAGGTAACAGCTCAATCGACGTGTACGAGTGGCTGGCTAGCGTCAGCGCCTATGGCTTCACCCTGGGTTACAAGGACACCTACAACAACGCCGACAACCACTACTACTACGTCGGCTATGATCTGTCCCTGCCCTACGACATCGGTCTGAGCCTGCACTACGCCGACAGCAACAGCAAGAACGGAGGTGTTGACTACAACGACTGGGCAGTGACTGTCAGCAAGGACGCTCTGGGCCTGGGTTGGGCACTGATGTACAGCGATACCAACATCAGCAGCACCGAGTGTACTGTAGACATTGGTTACCAAAACGATGACACCTGTGACTCCAACGTCACACTGTCTGTATCCAAGAGCTTCTGATCACATCAGGCGCCCTCTGGGCGCCTGACAGTCGCTTGCGGTAAAAAACCCGACAAGGTGTTCCACGGCGCCGAGTCGGGTTTTTTGTGGGCGCTTGTCAGGCTTCTGCAGCGCGGCGGCGTATGCCCAGATCAACACGCATACACACCGCGGCCAAAGCCAGAAAGGCGATACCCAACGCACCCCGACTCACATCCATCGGCAGTACAGCTGACAACCCTGCAGTTATTTCCTCAGGGAAAGCAGCCAACAGGCCTCCCAACGGCACCATGATAAACAGGAAGCAGTAACCGAGTGTTCTGAAGATCGTCATGCGCGCTACTCCAACAGGCTTTAATACCAGTCAGCATGACGCCTGGGGGCATGGGGGACTACTAGACTTTGGTGGAACAGCAGGGCGAGTGCCCTGCCGCTATGACTGATTGATCAGGCCTTGGGCAGCGTGACGCCGCGCTGACCCTGATACTTGCCACCACGATCGCGGTAGGACACTTCACAGTCCTCATCGGACTCAAAGAACAACATCTGTGCCACACCTTCGTTGGCATAGATCTTCGCTGGCAGCGTCGTGGTATTGGAAAACTCCAGGGTCACATGCCCTTCCCATTCAGGCTCCAGCGGCGTGACGTTGACGATAATGCCGCAGCGCGCATAGGTGCTCTTGCCCAGACAGATGGTCAGTACATTGCGGGGAATACGGAAGTATTCAACGGTACGGGCCAGGGCAAAGGAGTTGGGCGGAATGATACAGACATCGCTGACCACATCGACAAAGCTCTTTTCGTCAAAATGCTTGGGGTCGACGGTGGCCGAATGGATATTGGTGAACACCTTGAACTCGTTGGAACAACGCACGTCGTAACCGTAGCTGGAGACCCCGTAGGAAATCACCCGGCTGGCCTCTTCGCCGCGCACCTGACGCTCTACAAAGGGCTCGATCATGCCGTGTTCCTGTGACATGCGACGTATCCAGCGGTCTGACTTGATGCTCATGGTTTGTCCTGAACTGTGCAAAAAAGAGGTTGCATGTTAACGGGTTCTCGACAACGAAAAAAGCCCGGCCTGACAGGCACCCGCCCTCAGTCGTCACTGATCTGAATAGTCGGCGTCTGCGGACCCGCCATGGCGCGCTCGGCAATCCGCGCACCGACATGCCGGGCCATATCCTGATAGAGCATGCTGATCTGACATTCCGGCTCGGCCACCACAGTGGGTGTGCCCCCATCCGCCTGTTCGCGGATCATCATCGACAGCGGCATGGATGCCAGCAGATCGACCCCATACTGTTCGGCCAGACGTTCACCGCCGCCTTCACCAAACAGGTGCTCTGCATGGCCACAGTTGGAGCAGATATGAATGGCCATGTTCTCGACCACACCCAGCACCGGAATATGCACCTTGTTGAACATCTCGATGCCTTTGATCGCATCCAGCAGCGCCAGATCCTGGGGCGTGGTCACAATCACCGCACCGCTGACCGGCACCTTTTGCGCCAGCGTCAGCTGGATATCGCCAGTGCCGGGCGGCATATCCACCACCAGATAATCAAGATCGTCCCAGAGCGTCTGGGTCAGCAACTGCATCAACGCGCCTGACACCATCGGGCCACGCCAGACCACCGGGGTATTGTCATCTACCAGAAAGGCCATGGACATGACCTGCACACCATGGGCCCGCGGCGGTATAAAGAGCTTCTGATCCTTGACTTCGGGCCGGGTGCCCTCGGGTAGACCCAGCATCAGCCCCATGCTCGGGCCATAGATATCCGCATCCAGCACACCCACCCGGGCACCTTCGCGGGCCAGCGCCAGGGCCAGATTGACCGCCGTAGTGGATTTGCCGACGCCGCCCTTGCCCGATGCCACTGCAATAATATTCTTGACCCTGGCCAGTGCCTCGATGCTGCCCTGTGCGGGCGCCTTGACCACCTCGCAGCTGACCTTGATGTCCGCTGACACAACGCCCTCAACACCCTCTGCCGCAACGGTCAGCATCTGCCCTATCCCGGACACCAGTCCGGCGGCGGCATAACCGAGGACAAAACGGGCGGTGACCTTGCCTTCATCTATTTGCAAGTCGCGCAGGCAACCGGCACTGATCAGGTCGGTCTGCAGGTACGGATCGCGGTACTGGCTGAGGGCGCTTTCAAGGGCAATGCGGTCGATCAGAGACATGCTGAAGATTCCATAAGAAACGGCTGAGGTTGAAACCGCCGTCCATGCTAATGGCTTGGGCTGCCAGTGCAAAGCCTGATCTTGCAATGGGCGGCACCCATCGAACTATTATTCAGCGGCAATCAGCCCACTGATAATGGCTGCACCGGCCTGCCCCTGTGGTAGCGTAGCAACACGGAAGGGCATCGTTCCCGGTGGGGCGCCCGGATTTCAAACCCGGTGAGATGCGCAGGGCGTGTCTGGTAGGTTCGACTCCTATTCCCTTCCGCCACATCAACTACACTTGCCCTGAAACCGGTTCAATCGGCTTTTTTTTGACGTCAAAAGCCAGTATGGCGTATACATTGGCTCGATAAGCCTTTAGCAATTCGCCATCAGTGCCGATAACCTGCAAGAGCGGCATAAGAAGTGAGGCAAGGATCGCCCAGCACCCTACAACAATAAATCTGTGTTATCCCTGCGCCGAGGTAAGTATGAATATGCAGCTGCACCCCAAGACCCTGGAAAAGGCATCACCCTTGCCCGCGCCGGGCGGCAATGCGTTGATCCTGGTACTCATGCTTTGCCAACTGTTCTTTATTGGCGCACTGCTGTGGCTGGCTGAAGGGACGCTCTTTGTATTGTCGCTGATTGCCGCACCAGTGATTCTGGCCCTGCCCTGGCTGATGCGCAGCGCCCCTGGCGAGGGTGGCACCTTGTTGAACCGTCTCAAGCGGGCCAATGCCGAACAGATCGACCTGACCACCGACGAGTCCTCGGCTCAACAACTGAATCCCAGCCTCACGCAATTTGACGCCTTTGCCGGCCGCCTGCGTGAGCTAATGAGCGGCTTCCAGCAACTCAGCCTGCGCGTCGCCCACTCCTCCGCCCATAACCGGCTCCTGGCCGAGCAGGCCGCGCGCGACGCAAGCAAACAACAAAGTCTCTCTGAGCTGATCTTCCAGGCCAGCGATCAGACCACCAGCGCTCTGCATGACATTACTGCACGGACCAGCGGCATAGCCGGCATGACCACGCGCAACCTCGATGTTGCCAAGATCTCACGTGAACAACTCACGGAAGCCCGCGTACAGATGCAGCACATCAGTGAAGCCATGGCCGGTTTCAAGGAGAACATCAACGCGCTGGGCAATACCTCAGGACAAATCCGCAATATTCTCGCCACAGTCCAGGATTTCTCTGCCCAGACCAACATGCTGGCCCTGAATGCGGCGATTGAAGCCGCCCGCGCGGGCGAGCAAGGCCGCGGCTTTGCCGTGGTCGCTGATGAGGTACGCAACCTGTCGATCAAGGTTGGCACCGCCGCCAGCCAGATTGGCGAGCTGATGGAGCAAATGCTCAAGGCCATGGACGGAGCCGACAAGCAGACCCAGAGCATGCAGGCGCAATCCGACAGCGCCGGCACGGCCGTCAGTACCGCCGCCGAACAGTTTGTGCAAATGGTCGAGGACTTTCAGCGCAGCAATGATGACCTGCTGATGGTCAGCAGCGCCCTCGAGCAGCTGACAGTCACCAACAGCGAAACCCATGAGCACGGCAGCGCCATCCGTGAGTTGAGTCTGACCATCAGCCAGCGCATGAAGGACAGCTTTACCCAGGCCGATGCCCAGCGAGACAATACCAACAAGGTACTTGAAGAATTGAGCCGTTTCCGGCTCGGCCAGGGTAACCTGGAAAGGGCAACCGACCTGCTGATGTCACGCAGCAAGATTATCTCCGGCAAACTGCAGCAGTTGCAGGAACAGGGCGTGAATATCTTTGACCGCAACTATTCACTGATCCCCAACACCAATCCGCCCAAGCACAATGTCAGCTGGGCCGTCGCCTACCAGAAACTGATGCAGCCGTTGCTGGACGAATGGGATACCCAGGGCAAGGATGGCGTGCTGTATATGCTGCCGGTAGACAGCCATGGCTATCTGGCCGCCAGCCGCACTGCAACCTCACAGCCGCTGACCGGCGACCCGGCGGTGGACGCCGCGAAAAGCGTGCACATGCGCTTTGTCGCCAAGGGCATTGATCTGGAAAACCTCAACAAATGTACCCATGTCGGCATGGGCACCTACGTCCTGCCGGGCACCAGCACCATTGTCTTTGTGATGTTTGTGCCGGTTATCGTTCAAGGCAAGCATTGGGGACACCTGAGCGCCGGTATTCTGCCCAAGGCACTCGGCGTCTGATCAGACCGGAGCGACGCCGGCATGACGTCGGCAAAACTCCGCGGCGGCCTGGGCCGCCTGCTCAATCAATTGTGACTGGGTCCGCCCGCTTGCCTTCAGCGGGCGAAAGTCATGTTCGCCGCTCTCCAGCCAGTGCAACTGCACCTGCTTGGACAACCTGTAGCCAGCCACGTCTGCCGCCTTGCCAAAGGGATCACGACTGCCCTGGATAATGAGAACGGGCCGCGTTAATTCAAGCAAATGGGCAGTACGCAGCTTTTCCGGCTTACCCGGCGGATGAAAGGGATAGCCAAAGCAGAGTGTTCCACTCACACCCGGCTCCTCTGCCAACAGGCTGGCCACCCGGCCACCCATGGATTTACCGCCAATAAAAACCGGCCCCGGCTGTTGCGCCAACAACTCGCGAAAATGGGTCAGCAGCGCAGGCATCGGATTGGGTGGCCGTTTGCGGCCGTCAACACGACGGGCAGCCATATAGGGGAATTCGAACCGCAGCACGCGGATACCATGACGGCACAAAGCCTGCGCCAGCATCTGCATGAACTCGCTGTCCATCGGCGCCCCGGCACCATGGGCCAACAACAGTGTTGCCGGGGTTTCATCAGCGGGTGTGTCAATCAGAATGTCAGTGTTCATCGGCTGGCTCCGGCACCCCTTGCGACAAGATGCCACGGCTAGTATCGGGGTATTTGCTTCACATCGGTGCAATCGGGTACTAAGCTTGTCCCTGCCAGGACTATGACCGTGATAGCCGTAGACCTGTCCGAGGAACGCACAATAATACATCTGTTCCAGTAACCCGTCTTGCGCCATGCCGGTGGTTATGCCGAGTTCGGCAGACCCGTTTCAACAGACACCGTCTGAGCATCTGCACAGGGCCATCCAGAGGCCTTGCAACCTGCCGATACCTTGACTTGTGTCATTGCAAACAGGGGCTGCTTTCCTCATACTTGCCGCCGCTTAACCCCCATTAACCCATTGCTATCCGTGGAATCTCGCATGAGCACAGCTACCACTCAGACAGCCTATAACTACAAAGTGGTACGCCAGTTCGCCGTCATGACGGTGGTCTGGGGTATCGTAGGCATGGCTTTAGGTGTACTGCTGGCCTCCCAACTGGTCTGGCCCGCACTGAACTTTGACCTACCTTGGACCAGCTTCGGGCGCCTGCGCCCGCTGCACACCAATGCGGTCATCTTTGCCTTCGGCGGCAGCGCCCTGATGGCCACGTCTTTTTACGTGGTACAGCGTACCTCGCAGGCACGACTGGTGTCAGACGGCTTGGCGGCCTTCGTGTTCTGGGGCTGGCAAACCGTAATCGTGCTCGCTGCCATTACGCTGCCGCTGGGATTCACCGGTTCCAAGGAGTATGCGGAGCTGGAATGGCCGATCGATATCCTGATCGCGGTTGTCTGGGTGTCCTATGCGATTGTGTTCTTTGGCACCATCATGAAGCGCCAGATGAAACACATCTATGTGGGTAACTGGTTCTTTGGTGCCTTTATCATCACCGTAGCGGTGTTGCACATTGTCAACAGCATGGCCATGCCGGTTACGTTGACCAAGTCCTACTCCATGTACTCTGGCGCAACCGATGCGATGATCCAGTGGTGGTACGGGCACAATGCGGTGGGATTCTTCCTGACCGCAGGCTTCCTGGGGATGATGTACTACTTCGTACCCAAGCAGGCTGGCCGCCCGATCTATTCCTACCGCCTGTCGATCGTGCATTTCTGGGCGCTGATCGCCATCTACATCTGGGCGGGTCCACACCACCTGCACTACACCGCCCTGCCTGATTGGGCCCAGTCCCTGGGCATGGTGATGTCGCTGATTCTGCTGGCGCCCTCCTGGGGCGGCATGATCAACGGCATGATGACCCTGTCGGGGGCCTGGCACAAACTGCGCACCGACCCGATCCTGCGTTTCCTGGTGGTATCCCTGGCCTTCTACGGCATGTCCACCTTTGAAGGCCCGATGATGGCCATCAAGACTGTGAACGCGCTGTCACATTACACTGACTGGACCATTGGTCACGTTCACGCCGGTGCCCTCGGCTGGGTAGCCATGATCTCCATCGGCTCGCTGTATCACCTGGTTCCGAAGGTCTTCGGCCGTGAAGCTATGTTCAGCACGGCGCTGATCAACGCGCACTTCTGGCTGGCTACCATCGGCACCGTGCTGTACATCGTGTCCATGTGGGTCAACGGCATCACCCAGGGTCTGATGTGGCGTGCAGTGAACGTCGACGGCACCCTGACTTACTCCTTCGTTGAAGCTCTCGAAGCCAGCCATCCCGGCTATGTCGTGCGCATGATCGGTGGTCTGTTCTTCCTGATCGGCATGTTCCTGATGGCTTACAACGTGTGGCGGACCATCGCCCAGTCCAAGCCGGCAGAAGCACAAGCCGCTGCGCAAATGGCCTGAGGAGCTGATAGATGAAAAGTCATGAACTAGTAGAAAAAAATCTCGGCCTGTTGATTGTCTTCGTGGTCATTGCCATCAGCTTCGGCGGCCTGACCCAGATCGTCCCGCTGTTTTTCCAGGCCGAAACCACCCAGCCGATCGAGGGCTTGCGCCCTTACACAGCGCTGGAACTGGAAGGCCGTGATATCTATATCCGCGAAGGCTGCGTTGGCTGCCACTCGCAGATGATCCGTCCGTTCCGCTCGGAAACCGAGCGTTATGGTCATTACTCGGTAGCCGGTGAAAGCGTTTACGAGTTCCCCTTCCTGTGGGGCTCCAAGCGCACCGGTCCGGATCTGGCCCGCGTCGGTCAGCGTTACTCCGATGACTGGCACCGTGCGCACTTGATCAACCCGCGCCACGTCGTGCCCGAGTCTAAGATGCCTGCGTATCCCTGGTTGCAGGAAAACGTCCTGACCGGTGAGCACACTGCACGCAAACTGCAAGTGATGCGTTCTCTGGGCGTACCCTATACCGATGAAGACATTGCCGGTGCTGAAGAAGCCGTCAAAGGCGTAGCAGAGATAGATGCCCTGATTGCCTACCTGCAACACCTCGGCACCGTTCTGTCGGACCGCCGGTAACTGACCATGGATATCAACACGCTACGCGGCATTGCCACTCTCCTTGCGATGGTGGCCTTCATCGGCATCACGATATGGGCCTACAGCTCATACAAGAAAAAGGACTTTGACGAAGCGGCTCAACTGCCCTTCGCCGATGAACCTGACGATGAAACAGCGCCCAGTGAGCAGAATGACGCTAGGAGTAACAAACAATGAGTAATTTCTGGAGCGGGTACATCATTGTCCTGACCCTGATCACCATAGGTCTGATCCTCTGGTTGTTGTTCGCTACCCGCAAGGGGCAGCGCAAGGACCAGACAGAAGAAACCGTGGGCCACAGCTTTGACGGCATTGAAGAGTTCGACAACCCCCTGCCCCGCTGGTGGTTCATACTGTTCATTGCCACGGTGATATTCGGCGCCATCTATCTGGTGCTTTACCCTGGCATGGGCAAGTTCCCCGGCGTACTGGGCTGGACCCAGGTCAACCAGTACGAAACGGAAGTAGCCCGTGCTGAAGACCAGTTCGCACCGATCTTCTCCAGGTATGCTGGCATGCCCGTGGAAGAAGTGGCCCAGGATCCAGCGGCCCTGAGCATTGGCCAGCGTCTGTTTGCGGTCAATTGCTCGGTTTGTCACGGCTCCGATGGTGGTGGTCGCCTGTACGGCTTCCCAAACCTGACCGACCACGACTGGCTCTGGGGTGGCTCGCCGGACGCCATCAAGACTACGCTGATTCAGGGCCGTCAGGCCGCCATGCCGGCCTGGCAGGCCGTCATCGGTGAAGAAGGTATCCGCAATGCAGCAGGGTATGTGCGCACGCTGTCAGGCCTGGAGCCAGAAAACGCTGACGTGGCTGCCGGTGAAAAGATCTATCTGACCAACTGCGCGGCGTGCCACGGTGCCGACGGCAAGGGCAATACCCTGCTCGGAGCTGCCAACCTGACCGATGACGTCTGGCTGTATGGCGGCAGCTCCCTGCAGATCCAGCAAACACTGCGCTACGGCCGTTTTGGCAACATGCCAGCCCAGGCGCATCTGGGTGACGACAAGATCCACATGCTGACCGCGTATGTCTGGAGCCTGTCACAGCAAAACGTCGAGCAATAACGCCGCGACCCCAGGTCGCATGGCACAAGGTATACCCTCAGCAGTATCCTTTGAGGGTAGGTAGCACTACCCCGGCAGGCGCGTCCCGCCGGGGTCCCTTCCCCCAACCTTTACGGCCAGCCATCATGAGCGAAAACATCCCCGTCAAAAACGTCGAAACCGTGGATCTCTATGCCAAGCGCAGGAAAATCCATACGCGTTCCTATACGGGTCTGTTCAGAAATGTACGGCTGATGGGTGTAGGCTTTCTGTTCATGCTGTACTTCGGCACGGGCTGGATCAATTGGGGCGGACGTCAAGCGGTCCTCTTTGATTTACCCGCGCGACAATTTCATATCTTTGGCGCAACCTTTCAGCCACAGGATTTTTTCCTGCTGTCCTTTCTGCTGATCATCTGCGCCTTTGGGCTGTTTTTCATTACCGTGTTTGCCGGTCGCGTATGGTGCGGCTATACCTGCCCGCAGACCGTCTGGACCTGGATCTACATGTGGGCCGAACGCGTCACCGAAGGTGAGCGCAATGCCCGCATCAAGCTCGACAAAGAGCCAATGAGCGCGAACAAACTGATGCGCAGGACTGCCAAGCACAGTATCTGGCTGGCGGTGGCACTGGCCACGGCGATCACCTTTGTCGGCTACTTCACCCCGATTCGTCAATTGCTGCCTGATGTGCTGACCCTGCAGGTGGGTGGCTGGGCCCTGTTCTGGGTATTCTTTTTTACCGCTGCCACCTATATCAACGCTGGCTGGCTGCGCGAACAAGTGTGCTTTCATATGTGCCCCTATGCCCGCTTCCAGAGCGTGATGTTCGACAAGGACACGCTGATCGTCTCCTACGATCCACGCCGCGGCGAAACTCGTGGTGCGCGTAAAAAGGGTGTCGATCCCAAGGAAGCAGGCCTTGGCGACTGTGTTGACTGCAACATCTGTGTACAGGTCTGCCCCACAGGTATCGATATCCGCGACGGCCTCCAATACGAGTGTATCGGTTGCGCCGCCTGCGTGGACGCCTGTGACGAAGTCATGGACAAGATGAACTACCCGCGCGGCCTGATCAGCTACACCACCGAGCACAACCTGTCCGGGGAACAGACCAATATGCTGCGTCCCCGTCTGCTCGGCTACGGAGCCGCACTGTCGATCATGATCGGGGTGTTTATCTTTACCGTCAGCACCCTGGCCCAGGTCTCTCTGGATGTGGAGCGCGACCGAAATGTTCTGTTTCGTGAAGCACGCGGCGGCAATATAGAGAATGTGTATATTGTCAAAGTGTTCAACAAGGGACAGCAGGAACGGACTTTCAGCCTGAGTGTTGAAGGACACCCGGAACTGATACTGCAGATGAATAACACTGAAATGACCATTGAACCCAGCAGCCTGCTGCAACTGCCGGTCAACCTGCAACTTGATCCGAGCTACATGCAGGGCAGCAACATGCCTATCAGCTTCCGCGTGACGGCCGTTGACGATGGCGAAATCACTGCCACAGCAGAAAGTCGCTTCATGGGCCCGACAATCAGGTAATGACATGCACAACGACGTAATACCGCCTTGGTACAAGCAGTTCTGGCCCTGGTTCATCATCGGCATTCTGGTATTTGCCGTAGTCATCGGCGTGGGCCTGCTGATCATCTCGATCCTCAATCAGGACAGCATGGTCAAGGACAATTACTACAAGGAAGGTCGGGCCATCAACATGCATCTGGGCCGCGATAACAAGGCCACCGAACTTGAGCTCTCAGCCCGCTTCAACATTGATGAGGTAACAGGCGAAGTGAGCCTGCAGCTGGATGGCAAGCTGGACCAGCAGCCCCAGGTTCTGCAGCTTGAAATCATGTCACCGTCCCATGCTGAACGTGATCGCACCGTGATCCTGCGTTGGCTCAGCGGCAACACCTACGTGGGCCAACTTGAAGACCGCATGCAGGGCCGTCACTACGTCGACCTGAGCGACCCGGCCAGCCCCGGTGAGCAGGGCTGGCGGCTGACCGATGAAGTGGTCCTGGGCCCTGAGCAGGCATACCAACTCACTGCCCGCTGAGCCATGTCCAGCCCCACTCCCTGCTTCCACTGCGGCGAGCCCGTCCCCAAGGGCTCTGACTGGTCCTGCACCCTGCTCGGCGAAGCCCGGGCCATGTGCTGCCCCGGCTGCCAGGCCGTGGCGCAGGCGATAGTCGATGGTGGCCTGGAATCCTACTACCGCCACCGCACCGACAATGCCAGCAACCCGGAAGCCCTGCCCAAGGTCCTGCAGGACGAGCTGGAGCTGCTGGATCGGCCCGATGTCCAGCAACGCTATGTACAAAGTGATGGCGACCAGCAGCAGATTCAACTGTTGATCGAAGGCATCAGCTGCGCGGCCTGTGGCTGGCTGATCGAAAAGCGACTGGGCCAGGTCAAGGGGGTCAGCCTGGCCAGTCTGAATCTTGGCAATCACCGTCTGAACCTGCATTGGGACCCGCAACAGACACGCTTGTCTGCCCTGCTCGGCGAGCTCAAACGCATTGGTTATGCCGCCCATCCTTACGAAGCAGACAAAGCCAGCGAGCAGATCGCCGCAGAAAACCGTCGCTATCTGCGACGCCTGGGGCTGGCCGGTCTGATGTTCATGCAGGTCATGATGGCCACCATGGCGCTGTATGAAGAGTTCAACCAGGACCTGACCGACGACATGGCGCTGATCCTGCGCTGGGTCAGCCTGCTGATGACCACACCCGTGGTGCTATATAGCTGTGTACCCTTTTTCCAGGGCGCCCTGCGCGATCTGCGCAACCATCGGCTGACCATGGATGTCTCGGTTTCGCTGGCGATTGGTGGCGCCTATCTGGCCGGTATCTGGGCCACGGTAACCAATACCGGCGAGGTGTATTTCGACTCGGTGACCATGTTTGCCTTTTTCCTGTTGGCCGGTCGCTACCTCGAACGTCGAGCACGCCAGCGCACCGTGGAAAGCACAGCCCGACTGGTAAACCTGCTGCCACCCAGTGCCGTTCGTATCGATGCACAAGGCCACAGCACCCGCATCATGCTGGATGAAGTGCAACCCGGTGACCTGCTGGATATCAAGCCCGGCGAAAGCATTCCGGCAGATGGCGTCATTGTCAGCGGTATCAGCAGCGTGGATGAGTCCGCCCTGTCCGGCGAATACCTGCCCATCGCCAAAACCGCGGGTGCCACCGTGACCGCCGGCACCCTGAATGTCGAAGGCCCGCTGCGCGTGCGGGTCAACGCCGTGGGAGAAGAAACCCGTTTATCAGCTATTGTTCGTCTGCTTGAACGCGCACAGTCAGATAAACCGCGCTTGGCGCAAATCGCCGACAGTGTCGCACAGTACTTCCTGCTGATTGTGCTCAGCGCCGCCGTCATAGTCGGCGGTCTCTGGTGGTGGCAGGTCAATGGCGAGACGGCCTTCTGGATTGTGCTGGCCATGCTGGTTGCCACCTGCCCCTGCGCCCTCTCGCTGGCTACGCCCACAGCCCTGACGACCGCCACCGGCAGCCTACAGAAACTCGGGCTGCTGATTACCCGCGGCCATGTACTGGAAAGCTTGACGCGAATTGACACCGTGATACTGGACAAGACCGGTACACTGACCGAGGGGCGCATGACCCTTGAGCGCATTGTGCCGCTCGGCGGCCATGATGCCGATCAGGCACTGCACTGGGCACGCATGCTTGAAGGCCGCTCAGAACATCCGATAGCCCGCGCCTTCGGCCGCAGCACGGCTGAACCCGACACGGTCATCAGTCACCCGGGACTGGGTCTGGAAGGCCAGTGCGAAGGCCGCTTGCTGCGTATCGGCAAGCCCGACTTTGTCAGCCAGATCAGTAG
Organism: Halopseudomonas sp. 4NH20-0008; assembly: GCF_057548395.1. Classification (NCBI taxonomy): domain Bacteria; kingdom Pseudomonadati; phylum Pseudomonadota; class Gammaproteobacteria; order Pseudomonadales; family Pseudomonadaceae; genus Halopseudomonas; species Halopseudomonas sp. 4NH20-0008. The sequence goes on along the minus strand of NZ_BAAJMD010000016.1, from coordinate 43,625 downwards.
TCAATCAGCACCGGCACTGCCTGATGAACCCGGCCAGTGGTTACTGCTCGGTGACAGCTCAGGGCCGATAGCCTGGTTCGTCCTGAATGATCGACTGCGCAGTGATGCACCCGAATTAATCAAAGGTCTGCAGGCCCGCGGTCTGCATGTCATCCTGCTGTCCGGGGATTACCCGCAGGTGGTCGAACGCATGGCAACGCGTCTGGGCATAACCGAGGCCTTGGGCAACGCCAGCCCGGCGGACAAACTGCACTTTGTCCAACAACGCCAGGCTGAAGGTGCAGAGGTTCTGATGCTTGGTGACGGGGTCAACGATGTCCCGGTGCTGGCCGCCGCCAATATCTCGATTGCCATGGGTGACGCCTCGGACCTGGCCAAGACCAGCGCCGATGCCGTCCTGCTCAGCAGCCAGCTGCAGGTACTCCTGCATGCCCTTTCTGGCGCACGCCGTACCCGCCGCATCATGCTGCAAAACCTGTTCTGGGCCAGCGCCTATAATGCCGGCATACTGCCGTTGGCAGCGCTGGGCATGGTCACGCCGGCCTGGGCGGCCATCGGCATGTCGGCCAGCTCGCTGCTGGTCGTGCTCAACGCCCTGCGCCTGACTCATCTGGGCACGCCTTCGACGCCCGACCGGCGACCGACCGTGCAGCCCCTGGAGCAAGCCGTATGACCGTTCTGTATATTCTCGTGCCGATCGCCGTAGCACTGGTGATCATTGCCATCCTGGTCTTCAACTGGGCGGTCAACAGCGGGCAGTATGATGACCTTGATGGCCCCGCCCACAGTATTCTGTTCGATGACGAAGACCCGGCGCACCTGGCAGCACAGCAGCCCCGCGAGGAAAACGAGCAAGCGGATGCGGCAGACAAGACCGGTATTGAATCGTCTAAACCAAACAATGGCGACAATCCGCCATGACAATTGAATTACTCCCCCTTTTTCTCACCGCACTGGCCCTCGGCTTATTGGGGGGTGGCCACTGCATCGGCATGTGCGGCGGGCTGATGGGCGCACTGACGCTGGCGATTCCCGCCGAGCAGCGCAAGGGCTGGCCATTGTGGCGCATTCTGCTGGGCTATAACGCCGGTCGCATTCTAAGTTATACCCTCGCTGGCGGCCTGCTGGGCAGTTTCGGCTGGCTATTGCAGGATCTCGGGCTGGGCATGGCCATGCGCATACTGGCTGGCCTGCTGATGATCGCCATGGGTCTGTATCTGGCCAACTGGTGGTCTGGTCTGACTCGCATTGAAGCCCTGGGGCGCGGGCTCTGGCGGCATATAGAACCCCATGCCCGCAAACTGCTCCCCGTCACCAGTGCGCCCCAGGCTCTGGCACTCGGTACCTTGTGGGGCTGGCTACCCTGCGGTCTGGTCTACAGCACGCTGATCTGGACAAGTAGCCACGGCAGCGCCGCGCTGTCCGCTGCCTTGATGCTGACCTTCGGCATCGGCACCCTGCCCACCCTGCTGGCAACCGGACTGGCCGCACAACGTTTGATGAGCCTGTTGCGCAAACGTAGCGTGCGCGTGAGTGCCGCCATTCTGGTGATCCTCTTTGGACTCTGGACCCTGCCCGGTCCGCACAAGACCTGGTTGATGGGTCATGGCAGCAGCGCCGCCCATGCACAGCATTGATACAGGACGCTACCCAAGTCGTATTAAGCACCCGGCACGCGGCAATATTCTGGAACAACTGCACGCCATGATGTAGGCTCTGATCACTGCATTACCGATCAGGAAGTCGCCCCATGAGCAATGCCATCCACCTCAAAGCCCTACCGGAAGCTCACTGCAAAGACTGCAGCCTGTCCGGCATGTGCCTGCCCCTCGCCTTGCATGACGAAGAGCTGGACGTACTGGATAACATCGTCAAGCGCGGACGGCCCTTCAAGAAAGGCGAACTGTTGTTTCGCCAGGGTGATCCCTTCAGCTCCATCTATGCCCTGCGCTCCGGTGCGGTCAAAACTTTCAGCCTGTCCGACAACGGCGAAGAGCAGATTACCGGCTTTCACTTGGCCAGCGAGCTGATCGGCCTGTCCGGCATGGACAGCGAACGCTACCCCGTGTCTGCCGTGGCGCTGGAAACCACCTCGATTTGCGAGATTCCCTTTGAACGTCTGGATGATCTGACCGCCAGCATGCCGCAACTGCGCAAGCAGGTCATGCGCCTGATGAGCCGTGAAATCCGTGACGACCAGCAAATGATGCTGCTGCTGTCAAAGAAAACCGCAGACGAGCGCATCGCCACCCTGCTGATTAACCTGTCGGCACGCTTTCGCGCCCGCGGCTACTCGGCCAAGTCGTTCCGCCTGGCCATGTCCCGTAACGAAATCGGCAACTACCTGGGACTGGCGGTAGAAACCGTGTCACGGGTATTCACCCGTTTCCAGCAACAGGGACTGATTGCTGCCGAGGGCAAGCAAGTCGACATTCTTGATCACACCGAACTCTGCGCGCTGGCTGGCGGCCAGAGCGACTGATCATCATTCGGAAGCACCGCGCATGATTTTTGATGAGTACAGTATCAAGTCACTGGTTCGCGCCGTACCGGACTTTCCCCGTGAAGGCGTGACCTTTCGCGATATTACACCGCTGTACCAGTCACCTCGTGCCATGCGCATGGTGGCTGACAGCCTGATCCAGCGCTATGTCGAATCGCCCGTCAGCCATATCGCCGCCATTGATGCGCGCGGTTTTCTGCTTGGCTCGGTTCTGGCCTATGAGCTCAACAAGCCACTGATCCTGCTGCGCAAGGCGGGCAAGCTACCGGCTGACACACTGTCTGCCAGCTACCGTACCGAGTACGGCGACGCGCAGCTGGAAATCCACCGTGACGCACTGAAAGGCGGTGAGCAGGTCCTGCTGCTGGATGACCTGATTGCCACCGGCGGCACTTTTCTCGCCGCTGCCAGTCTGATCAGGCAGCTCGGCGCCAAAGTCTATGAAGCCGCCGCCATTATCGACCTGCCTGATCTGGGCGGCTCGCAATTGATGGTCGATACCGGCATTCCGACCTACAGCCTGTGCGCCTTCGCCGGTAACGAATAACAGCGTGTCCCGAATAACCCAACTGACCTTGTGACGGTGCGACACTGTCGGCCGTTGTGTGCGAGAACAGCATGAACAATACCCTTGAAATGCAACCTGCCTGGCGCCAGCGTCTGGCAGCCATGATCGAACAGCGGCGCGTGCAGAACAGCATCATGGTGCTGATCCTGATTAATGCTGTGATCCTTGGTATGGAGACCTCAGCTGGCATCATGCAGCAATGGGGCTGGTTACTCATGCCCTTGGACAAGTTCATTCTCAGCCTGTTCGTAATCGAAATCGCACTGCGTTTTGTCGCCCATGGCTGGCGCCTGTTGCGGGACCCCTGGGGCCTGTTCGATACGATTGTGATCCTGATTGCCCTGGTTCCGGCTAGCGGACCACTGGCCGTGCTGCGCGCGCTGCGGGTATTGCGCGTGTTGCGCCTCATTTCCATCGTGCCAAGTATGAAGATAGTGGTGCAATCACTGCTGTCTTCACTGCCGGGCCTGGGCAGCATCGTTGCATTGCTCAGCCTGATTTTCTATGTTGCCGCGGTGATTGCCACCCAGCTGTTTGGCGAGGCTTTCCCTCAATGGTTTGGTACGCTGGGTGAGAGCCTTTATAGCCTGTTCCAAATCATGACACTGGAAAGCTGGTCCATGGGTATTGTGCGTCCGGTGATGGAGGTTTACCCCTTCGCCTGGCTGTATTTTGTACCCTTTATCCTGATTGCCACCTTCATGATGCTCAACCTGTTCATCGCCGTGATTGTCGATGCCATACAGACCCAGCGCGAGATGATTGCCGCCAGCAAACTGGCCAAGGAAGGCAAGGAGCTGGATAGCGATCACAAGGAAGACCCGCACCACAGCTCACTGTCCGGTACCAATCAACAGCTCTTGTTGCAAGAAGTGCAGGATTTGCGCGCCGAGATCAGCGACCTGCGCGACCTGCTGCGTGACCGCTGACGAACTGATTCAGCCAGGCACACCCGCCTTTCGCCGGGTCTGCCTGGCCTTGGTCATCGCCTCACTGGTGGTGTTTGCCAATCTGTACGCCATACATCCCTTGCTGCCGCTGATCGCCGAGCGTTACAACATCTCCACCCTGCAAGCCAGTAACGCCTTTACCCTGACCAATCTGATGCTGGCCCTGTCGCTGTTGGTGCACGGCCCACTGTCCGACACCCTGGGTCGCCGTGGGCCCTTGATCATCGGCATCGGGCTGACCACCCTGTTGACCCTGTGCATGGCCTTTGCCCAGGACTTTACTACCCTGCTCTGGTTACGCGCCTTGTTGGGACTGTGTCTGGGCGTACTGCCAGCCGTCGCCATTGCCTACCTGGGTGACAGCATCAGCCGGACCGCTCTGACTGCCGCAGTGGGTCTGTACATAGCAGGCAACACCCTGGGCGGTGCCGGTGGCCGTCTGGCAGGCGGATTCATCGCTGAACATCTTGGTTTGCAAGCCGTGTTTCTGGCCCTGGCAGGGTTCAGTCTTGTGGGTCTTCTGATCATCGCCCTGATGCTGCCCAAACCCGCCGGTTTTATCCCTCAACCCCTGTCGCTGCGCGGGAGCTTTCGCGCCTTTGCCAACCACCTTGGCAATCCCCGACTGCTGCCCGCTTTTGTGCTCGGCGGGCTGAACTTCATGGTCTTCATCAACCTGTACACCTACCTGACCTTTCGTCTCAGCGCCGCACCCTGGCTGCTCGGCGCCAGCAGTCTCGGTCTGTTGTTTCTGACCTATCTGGCCGGCACCCTGTCCGCCGCCATTGCCGGCCGGCTGCAAGGGCGAAGCAACGCCCTGCCTGGGATGGCACTGGGCGTATTGCTATTGATTGGCGGCACTCTGCTGACGCTGGCCAACCCGCTATGGCTGATTGTGGCCGGGCTACTGGCCAACGCCTTCGGCTTTTTTCTGACCCACTCGCTGGCCAACGCCTGGGTTAATCAGCAGGCGCAGCACAGCAAGGCCAGTGCCTCATCGCTGTACTCGGTGACCTATTATCTCGGCTCGGCACTCGGCGTTTACTACCTGGACCCTTTCTGGCGCCTGGGCGCCTGGCCTATGGTGGTAATGGGTGCCTTGCTGATTCTGCTGGTCAATCTGCTGTTGATTGGCTTTATGCACAGGCGACTACAGCGTTAAGGCGCACTTGAAAACGTGGACGACGACTGTATGGATACAGGAGGTAGGGCGAAGCAGTAGCCAGAGCCGAGACAGGCGCAACTACGGCAAAGGAGGTAGTTTTTCGCATGTTCCCTAGACCTTGGGGTCAAGGTTGCTTATCATCGCGCTCAAGAATAAGAAGCATCGTAATGTCGGCAGGATTGTCATATACGGTGCGAGTGCTCAAGGAAAATCCGGCATGCCCAGTCCCGTGTTGCCACCTGATACGCGCTTGTTACTGATTGACGACCATCAGATCTATCTGGATGGTCTGAGTCTGACATTACAGAACCTGTGCCAGGGCGTGATCCTTGACCATGCCCACAATGCCAGCGAAGCTGAACAGCAAGTTGCCGCCAATACCTATGACCTGATCCTGCTGGATCTGCAGTTACCCGACAGCAGTGGCCTGGCCCTGTTGCAGAAGTTGCGCAAGATCGACAGCCTGGTACCTATTGCCATTCTCACCGCCAGCAACAGTCCTAGTGATCTGGATGCCGCCATGCACCTGGGTGCTGCCGGGTTCATCAGCAAGACGGCCGATGGCACCACCCTGCTCAGCGCCGTCACCAAACTGCTGTTTGGTGAGCAGGTTGTCATCGGCAACGGTACCAGCCCAATGGACCGTCAAAGCTCAGCGAGGGACCTGGGCGTCACCCCCCGGCAACTGGAAATTCTCGATCTGCTGGCTGAAGGCTTGCCCAACAAGGTGATCTGCCAGCGTCTCAACCTGTCCGAAGATACGGTCAAAACCCACCTGAAAGCCCTGTTTACTACCCTGGGCTGCCATAACCGTACCGAGTGTGTGAGCACGGCGCGTAAACTGGGCCTGGTTAGTATTTAGGTGTGTCTGTTTGCGTCTTGGCCGCCGCCTCCATCGGTATCAACTGTTGAATGGCGCGGCGCAGGCGCGCCGGTAATACCGGCTTGTAGATAATCTCGATATCAGTCAGACGCGCCGCCTCAATCACATCCTCGCTGGTGTCGGCGGTAATCAGCAGCGCAGGGCCGGTATACTGCTGACGGCTGCGCAGGGTTCTGATCAACTGAATACCATCCATCTCGCCCTCAAGCCGGTAATCGCTGAGAATCAGATCGACAGTGCCCGGCTCAATCAACTCCAGTGCCTGCTCCGACGATTTAAAACTCGTGACCTCGCAACCCCATTGACGTAGCAGGGTTTCCATCGCTTCCTGATTGATCAGGTCGTTCTCGACCAGAACCACCCGGCCGCGCAGGGTTGCCTGATCCACCGGCGCACTTACCTTGGCATCTTCTATCCAGTCGGCCTCCGGTACTTCAATCCAGAAGCGCGAACCGTGCCCGGGCATGGACTGCAGACCCGAGGGGTATTCCAGCAGGTGCATCAACTGGCGACAAATCGACAGGCCCAGCCCTACACCCTTCTCCAGGGTACGTGCCGGATTGTGTAGCTGGGTGAACTCCTCAAAGATGGTTTCCTGCTCTTTCTCATCCATGCCCACACCGTTGTCTACCACGGCAATACGCACACGGTTTTCCACCCGGGTTACCTCCACCCTGACCTCGGTGGCCTGGGCGTGCAACAGCGCGTTGTTAAGAAAGTTGCGGATCAGCCGTTCCAGCAGCAGCGGATCGCTGAAGACCGCACTGTGCCTCGGACAAACCAGACGCATGGTAATGGCGCGTTGCTCGGCACTGGATTCCAGACTACCCATGACCCTGACCAGCCAGGGATACAGATTGAAGGCGCGCAATTGCGGTCGCACCATACCAACACTCAGACGGGAAATATCCAGCAGCGAGTTGAGCATGGCCTGCAGCAATTGGGTCGAGTCGGCCAGACGCTTGACCGTCAGCCGGGTCTGCGGCTCGGTAATACGTTCATCCAGATGCTGGATAAACAGCGACATGGCATGCAGCGGTTGGCGCAAGTCGTGACTGGCGGTGGCCAGAAAGCGGGTTTTACTCTGGCTTTCACGTTCAGCGCGGGCCCGCGCCGCTACAAGCAGGCGCTCGTTCAGATAGGCACTGCGCATCATGTATTCATAGATATAAGCGCCCAGCGTACCGATCAGGGCAAAACAACCGAAAAACAGGCTGTTGCCAATGATCAAAGCGCGACTGCTGCCAATCTGATACTCAGCCCACAGGTAGCCCACCACAATGATCCATGAGCCTGCCACGGCATGGCGCATCGGTAACCCGAGCAGAAAAAACCCCGAGAGCAGGACCAGATACAAACCATCGTGCGTCACCGGCACCTGCAGATTGACCAGCCGACTGATGATGATAATCATCGCCACCATCATCCCCGTCAGCACATAACTCAGGGTAGCTATGGCAAAGGCCCGCCTGGGTGACACTCGGCCGGGACGATTGGAGTACCAGAGCGTGAAGCACACGATAACCAGCACCGAGAGCCGCAGCGGTATGCTGTATTGGGTCAGATAATCAGGCAGAAAGACATGGTCCACCCAGACAAACAAGAGCATAAAACTGATGCAGGAGAAGGCCACCACAGCAACCCGGTTACACATCTTTTCATGCATGTATAACTGAAAGGCCGGCTCGAACAGATGACTGAAGCGCAAACGGGCAAAGCTGCGCTGTTGAGCCAGGAGTGCCGGCTCATCTATAGTCTGGGGCGCGACTGACGGCGACGCGGTCATGATAATTCCTGATAATTTGTTGTTATATGGATCTTTTTATACCATCCAGCAATATAGGAACAATATAAAAAATTAAATCAGTTTAAAAACAGTGTTTTACTTTGTCTTTTTAGCGCTATGCTTCACATAAGCCCTATAAATTAGCAGTTAGGTGATTTGTGACCCAAAGCAACACCCTGAAAAAACCGCTTTACCCAGGCCAGGAACCGGCCGAGGCCCCCCATTTTTCTCCCAGTATTGCCTGCCTTATGCCGGCCCGCACACTGCGCTGCAGCATCATCGAACCAACGCTGTGTTATCTGGGCGTACAATCCGAATGTGCTATCAATCTGATGCTGGGCACCCTGCTGGCCATGGCCTGGCTGCCTACCGGCAAACTGCACCCCGAGGCCATTGGCCCCTATGGCATCACCCCGGCCATGCATACGCAGCTCTGGGACCAGTATCTGGCCCATCAGCCCGATCTGGCCAGCCTGGTGCGCGGTCTGGCAAGCCAGCGAAGCTTTCTGCAGGACCCTCACGCCGAATTGGCCTTCAACCTCGCCTACGCCACAGCCATTGCCTGGATGATCTACCAGAGCAGCCGGCCGGGACTGCTCGAACAGCAGGACCTGAGCGGGCTGGCCAATCTATGGCAACAGCTGTATCCGCATCAGGGTGGCCTGGCCGAGGACTTTCTCGGTAGCTGGGATATGAATCATGCCTCCCAAAGCATCATCTCTGCCTGATCAATACAGCATTATCAACGACGCCTAATCTGATTGACCCGCCTGCAAGCCGCTCCCATGCTGTGGACAAGACCCTGTCCCGTCAGCCATGGAGAATCGCATGCCCCAGTCCAGCACCATCAACCGTCAGATCCTGCTTGCCTCACGCCCGGTTGGCGCGCCAGGCCCGGACAACTTCACACTGGTGGAAAGCACCATCCCGGTTCCGGGTAAAGGTCAGATGCTGCTGCGCGCCCTGTGGATGTCGCTGGACCCTTACATGCGCGGCCGCATGAGTGATGCCAAATCCTACTCCGACCCGGTTCCGGTAGGCGGCGTGATGACCTGTGGTGCCGTATGCCGGGTCATGCATTCGCAGCACCCCGATTATGCCGAGGGCGATCTGGTCATGTCCTATACCGCTGGCTGGCAGGACTACTCGGTGTCAGACGGCACCATGGTATTCAAACTGGACCCCACCATGCCCAACCCGTCCCAGGCCCTGGGTGTGCTCGGCATGCCCGGCTTTACCGGCTACATGGGGCTGCTCGATATCGGCCAGCCCAAGCCGGGTGAAACCGTGGTCGTCGCTGCGGCCACGGGCCCGGTTGGTGCGGTAGTTGGGCAAGTGGCCAAGCTCAAGGGCTGTCATGTGGTCGGCATCGCCGGTGGTGCTGAAAAATGCGCCTATGCGGTCAAGGAGCTGGGCTTTGATGTCTGCCTTGATCACAAACAGGCTGACCTTGCCGAACAACTGGCCAAGGCCTGCCCCAAGGGCATTGATGTGTACTTCGAGAATGTTGGCGGCAAGGTCTTCGACGCCGTCATGCCCTTGCTCAACGCCCATGCACGAATCCCGGTGTGCGGTCTGATCGCCCAGTACAACGCCACCTCCGTACCGCCCGGCCCGGATCGCATGCCGCAACTCATGCGCCTGCTGCTGAGCCAGCGGATTCGCATGCAGGGCTTTATCATCTTCGACAACTACGGCCCGCATTACCCCGATTTCCTGCAAACCATGACGCCCTGGGTCGCCGAGGGCAAGGTCAAGGTCAAGGAAGATGTGGTAGACGGACTGGAGAACGCACCCCAGGCCTTCATGGGGCTGCTGGAGGGCAAGAACTTCGGCAAGCTGGTGGTTCGGATCGCAGACCAGTAAGCCGCCCCTGTTCGCGGTCAAGGCCGCTCCTACAAGCCCCGCAAACACGCCTCTTTAGGAGCGCGCTTGAGCGCGAAAGGGTCTAACCTGAACCACCTGCATCCGCCTTGTTCGCGGTCAAGGCCTGGCCGCCCCGGTCCTACACCCTCTGCACCTTCACCACTGTAGGAGAGCGCTTGAGCGCGAAAGGGTTGACCTGAACCAGCCTGCACACTCCTGTTCGCGGTCAAGCCCGCTCCTACAAGCCCCCCAAACACGCGCTCCTACCCAACCCAAAGGGCAGTTAGGCCCCCCACAGCCTAATCCCAGGGCAAGGTCTACGCTGTCATCCCATTGCAACAATCCAGCCCCACCATATCCAGACATTACTGTCTTCCAGCCTCGGCAGGCTGGTCTGATGCCTGACACCTAGGCCTTTATCCGATGGTTTCTCCATGACACTGAATGAACAACATCAGACACTACGCGCGATTCTGAATCAGGAATCGGTAAGCGTCCTGTTCCAGCCGATTGTTTCCATGGTGCAGCAACGCATCGTCGGTTATGAAGCCCTCAGCCGCGGCCCCTCCAACAGCGTTCTGCACTCGCCGCTGACGCTCTTTGCCGCTGCCCGCCAGGCCGGGTTACTGACCGATCTGGAAATGCTCTGCCGGCGCAAGGCACTGGAAGGCTTCAGCCGTCTGCAACTGCCCGGCCAGCTGTTCCTCAACGTGTCGCCGGAGAGCCTGCTGGAAAAACAGCATTTTCCAGGCCGTACCCTGGCCATGCTCAAGGCTACTGGTGTCAGCCCCGAACAGGTGGTGATTGAACTGACCGAACAAGCTCCGATCGACAACTTTGGTCTCTTGCACAGCGCCCTGTTCCACTACCGCGACATGGGCTTTCGCATCGCACTGGACGATCTCGGCGCAGGCTATGCCAGCCTGCGCCTGTGGTCTGAGCTGCGCCCGGACTTCGTCAAGATAGACCGGCATTTTATCGACGGCATCCACCTGGATCCGGTCAAGCGCGAGTTTGTTGGCTCGATTCTGAGCATGGCCAAGGCCTCACAATCACACATCATTGCCGAAGGCATCGAGCAGGTCGAAGAACTCAAGGTGCTTGAAGACATGGGCGTGGATTGGGTCCAGGGTTACTGGCTGGCCCGCCCGGAGAGTGATCCGCAAAGCTGCCAGGCCAGCATGCAGGCTCACCTTGCAACTCGCAATCCAGAGCAGACCCTGGAGAAAGAGCAGGCACTGGATTCCCTGCTGATGCCGGTACCGGGGGTCAACCAGAATGAAAGCGTCAACCAGGTACTGGCGCGCTTTCACCAGCAGGCCAGCCTGAACAGCCTGGCGGTACTCAATGACGACATGGAACCGGTCGGCACCGTGCATTGCCACAGCCTCAGTCAGACCATGCTCAAACCCTTCGCCAGCGAGCTGCATGGCCGCAAACCGATTTCCAAACTGATGGATCGTGATTATCTGGTGGTGGACATTCAACAGAGCCTGGAGCGGGTCAGCCGACTGCTGACCAGCCGCGCCCGGCAGCGCATGGAAGAGGACTTCATCATCCTGCGCGACGGTAAATATGCCGGCCTCGGGCGGGTAATCGACGTTCTGCGGCACATTACCGAAATGAAGATTCGCCAGGCAAGGCATGCTAACCCACTGACCCTGCTACCCGGCAACATCCCGATTCAGGAGTGTCTGGCCCGCCTGCTGGCCAACGGTCAATCCGCCCAGCTGTGCTATATCGACCTGGACTCCTTCAAGCCCTTCAACGACATCTATGGCTATGGCAAGGGCGATGAGGTGCTGCTCGGACTGGCGCAACTGCTGCGCAGCCTGTGCGATCCGCGCTGCGATTTTGTCGGGCACATCGGTGGTGATGACTTCATGCTGGTGCTGCGCAGCCCGGACTGGTACGAAAGGCTGCAGCTGCTGGATCAACGTTTCCAGCAGATGTGCATGGGCTTCTACCGGCCCGAGCATATTGCCGCCGGCGGCGTATCGGCACCGGACCGTCACGGCCAGTGGCGACACCACAGTCTGCTGCAACTGTCCGTTGGTGTGGTGCAATTGCCCGCCCAGGGCCACAACATTGTCGACCCCGGCCAACTGGCGGAAATGGCCTCGCATGCCAAACATGAAGCCAAGAAAGTGCAAGGGTTCAGTGTGGTCTGCAGGCTGCTTACTGGCATGCAGGAAGCCAAAACAATAGCGGGCGTTGGCGCCACAACAAGCGTCAGCATCCCCGCAGCCAACAGCCTGCCGTTGTAACCCTGGAGGGTCAGGTGTGGAGAAGCTCTTTTTCGCGGTCAAGGCCTGGCCGGCCGCCCCGGTCCTACATGCTTTACCCTCACCCCTGTAGGAGCGCGCTTGAGCGCGAAAGGGTTTGAACCGAACCAGACCGCACACCCCTGTTCGCGGTCAAGCCCGCTCCTACAAAGCGCCCCAAAAACTCGACCTGTGGGACCGGGGCGGCCGGCCAGGCCCTACCCCTCTGCACCCTCACCCTGTAGGAGCGCGCTTGAGCGCGAAAGGGGCTGACCTGAACCCATCTGCATCCGCCTTTCTTCGCGGTCAAGCCCGCTCCTACCCCTTTAAAAACACCTCTGTAGGACCGGCGCGGCCGCGCAAAAAACCTTGGCGGCAGCCCCCAGCCTGATTACCCTGTGCCCTGGCGAACCAGGAGCACAGCATGACCCCCGCAACCAAACTGCTGGACAAGGCCCGTGTGGCTTACCAGCTGCACCGTTATCAGCACGACCCCAAAGCCGAATCCTATGGCAACGAGGCCGCTGACAAGCTCGACCTGGATCCGGCGCGGGTATTCAAGACCCTGCTCACCAGCACCGACACGGGCGAACTGTTGGTCGCAGTGGTGCCGGTCAGCGGCCTGCTTGACCTCAAGGCCCTGGCCACCGCCGCCGGGGTCAAAAAACTGGCCATGGCCGACCCGCAAGCTGCCCAGCGCAGCACCGGCTACCTGCTCGGCGGCATCAGCCCACTGGGCCAGAAGAAAGCCCTGCGCACCTTTATCGACAACCGCGCCCGCCGCTGGGAAACGGTCTTTGTCAGCGGTGGCCGACGCGGACTGGAAATCGAGCTGGCCGCTGATGATCTGGCCACTCAGACCCGCGCGCAGTTTGCCGATATCGGCCGGATCGAATAGTCTGCACCCCATCAGAAAAACAACAGGACAGACCATGGCCCAGCACATTCTTGCCATTGATCAAGGCACCACCAGCTCACGCGCCATCCTGTTTGACGCCCACGGTCAGCCACTGCACAGCGCGCAAGCAGAATTCAAACAGTACTTCCCGCAGGACGGCTGGGTTGAACACGACGGCGAAGAAATCTGGTCCAGCACCCTCGCAGTCTGCCAACAGGTGCTGGCCAAGTCCGGCCTGAACGCCACGGATATCCGCGCCATTGGCATCACCAACCAACGTGAAACCACCCTGCTCTGGGACGCTGACAGCGGCAAACTGCTGCACCCGGCGATTGTCTGGCAGGACCGCCGCACCGCCGACTTCTGCCAGCAACTCAAGGACGCCGGACACGAAGTTCAGGTGACTGAACGCACTGGTCTGCTGATCGACCCCTATTTCTCCGGAACCAAATTGCGCTGGCTGCTGGATAACGTGCCCGGTGCACGGCAACAGGCCGAACAGGGCAAACTGCGCTTTGGCACCGTCGACAGCTTTCTGCTCTGGCGCCTGACCGGCGGCCAGGTGCACCGTACCGACGCCACCAACGCCTCGCGCACCCTGCTGTTCAATATCCATAGCCAACAATGGGATCAGACCCTGCTTGAGTTGCTGGACATCCCCGCCAGCCTGTTACCCGAGGTGATGGACAGCGCTGCTGATTTTGGCAACACCGACCCGGGTCTGTTTGGCGCCAGCATCCCGGTTGCCGGCATGGCTGGCGACCAGCAGGCAGCCCTGATTGGCCAGGCCTGCTTTCAGCCTGGCATGGTCAAGAGCACCTACGGCACCGGCTGCTTTATGGTCATGAATACCGGGACCACACCGGTCAGTTCCAGCAATCGTCTGCTGACCACCGTGGCTTACCGCCTGAAGGGCGAAACCACCTACGCCATTGAGGGCAGCATCTTTATTGCCGGGGCGACCATCCAATGGCTGCGCGACGGTCTCAAGCTGATCCACAGTGCCGGTGAAACCGAAGCCATGGCCGAGCAAACCGGCGATCAATGCGGTGTCTATCTGGTTCCGGCCTTTACCGGCCTGGGTGCCCCCTACTGGGACCCCAAGGCCCGCGGCGCAATCTTTGGTCTGACCCGTGATACCGGTATTGCCGAGATTGTCACCGCCGGGCTGCAGTCGGTGTGTTTTCAAACCCGCGATCTGCTCGATGCCATGACCGCTGACGGCGCCAGCAGCACCGCTGCCCTGCGCGTAGACGGCGGCATGGTGGTGAATAACTGGGTGGTGCAGGCGCTGTCGAACATCCTCGGCGTACCGGTAGACCGGCCCAAGGTCACCGAAACCACCGCCCTGGGCGTAGCCTATCTGGCCGGCCTGCAAACTGGCCTGTTTGATAGCCTGGAGGCCATCGCCGAACACTGGCAATGCGAACGCGCCTTCATACCCGCCATGCCCAGCGCCAAACGCGACGAGCTCTACAAGGGCTGGCTGGATGCCATACGGCGGGTAAGGGACATTTAACCCTGTTCGCGCTCAAGCGCGCTCCTACACAAAATCCAAACCTTACTGCACAGACTAGGTAGGACCGAGTAGGAGCGGGCTTGACCGCGAAGGGGGTTGATCTGTGCCTGCCTAGCCCGCCGCCTTGTTCGCGCTCAAGCGCGCTCCTACAGAAAAATCCAAACCTTACTGCACAGACTAGGTAGGGCCGGGTAGGAGCGGGCTTGACCGCGAAGGGGTTGGATCTGGAGCGGCCTGTGCGCCGCCTGTTCGCGCTCAAGGCCTCGCCGGCCGCCACGGTCCTACACAAAATCCAAACCTTACTGCCCAGACTGGCCAGGACCGGGTAGGAGCGGGCTTGACCGCGAAGGGGTTGATCTGTGCCTGCCTAGCCCGCCGCCTGTTCGCGCTCAAGGCCTCGCCGGCCGCCAAGGTCCTACACAAAATCCAAACCTTACTGCACAGACTGGGTAGGCTTTGATCGCGAAGGGTCTATCAGCCAGCAAAAGGCCAGATCAGCGGGATCAGCAGCACGGCGGTGGTGCCTACCACCAGACTCAGGGGCATACCAATGCGCAGGTAATCGGTAAACCGGTAGCGCCCCGGACCGTAGACCATCAGGTTGGTCTGGTAGCCCAGCGGCGTCATAAAGCTGGCCGACGCCGCAAACATTACCGCCAGCACAAAGGGCAGCAGACTCACCCCCAGGCTTTCGGCCAGTGACACGGCTATCGGGAACATCAGCACAGCCGCCGCGTTGTTGGTAATCACCTCGGTAAAGGCCACGGTCAGCAGATACACCAACACCAGCGCCAGCCAGGGCGATGCCACACCGGCTTCCAGCACACTGCTGGCAATCCATTGTGCCGCGCCACTCTCATACATGGCGTTGCCCAACGCAAAGGAAGAGGCAATGACCACCAGCACCGGCAGGTCAACACTGCGCCGGGCGCGGCTGGCGGTGACACAGCCGGTAGCGATCATCACACCCGCCGCCAGAAAGGCTGCCTCCATGATCTTCAGCAAGCCCGTGGCGCTGATCAGCACCATCAAGGCCAACACCCCCAGGGCCAACGGCGCCTTGCTGAAGTCCGGCGGCGTGGAATCGTTCAGGGCACTGACCAGCAGAAAGTCGCGGCGAAAGCGGTATTGCTCAACGAACTGGTGACTGGCCTCCAGTAACAGGGTATCGCCCAAGCGAAAACGAATATCACCCAGCTTGCCCGGCACCCGCCGACCCTCACGGGATACCGACAGAATCACCGCATTGAAACGGGTACGAAAACGCGAATCGCGAATGCTCGCACCCAGCGCGGGAAACTCCGGCCCCAGTACCACCTCAACCAGACAACGCTGATGATTGGCAATTTCCAGTTTGTGCACATTGCCGCTCGCGGGCATCAGGCCCTGAATCCGTCTTAGCTCGCTGGCACACTCAGGCGCGCCGATAAAATACAGCTTGTCGCCGGGCTGCAACATGCGGTCCGGCTCTACTGCAGTAATAAGCCGACCCTGCCGGTCGATTTCCGCCAGATAGCCATAGGTCAAGTTGCGCAAGCCGGCCTGCGCCACGGTCATGCCCACCAGCGGGCCATTGGCCTCGATCTCGACCTCTACGCCGTACTCGCGCACCTGATCGAGCTCGTCCTCCATGCTGCCACGATCCGGCAACAGGCGATTGGCAAACAGCCATAAGAAACCGCCCCCCACCAGCAACAGCGGCACCCCGACCCAGGCCACCTCGAACAAGCCCAGATGGATGCCCTCGCGGGTCTGCAGCATGCCGTCTATCACCAGGTTGGTACTGGTACCGATCAGCGTGCAGGTACCGCCGAGAATGGCCATATAGCTCAACGGCAGCAGCAGCTTGGATGCGGGAATCTGCAAGCGCCTGGCCCATTCCTGCACCGCCGGAATAAACATCGCGACCACGGCCGTATTGTTCATCAGGGCGCTCATCACACCGGTGGGCAACAACAGACGCCCCTGGGCCCCGCGTACCGTTTTTGGATGGCCGAGCAGCAGCCGTGCTATCCACTGCACCGCCCCCGTCTCCTTCAGCCCTGCGGCCACCACATACAGTGTGGCAATGGTAATCACCCCCGGATTGGCGAAGCCGGACAACGCCGAAACGGGCGTCAGCACCCCGCAAATCAGCAGAAATACCAGCGCACCCATGAGCACCAGATCCGCGGCAATACGCGAAGAAGCCAGCAAGGCCAGCACCACCCCCAATGTGGCCAACGTCAGAACCGCATCGACACCCATTCAACCGCCTTAAACCCAAATAATAGAAACTCGGCCGAGGTGGAACTCGGCCAATCCCAGGATAACCTCATTCGTACGGCCGCCACGGTCCTACAAAAAATCCAAACCTTACGGTAGGACCGGGGCGGCCGGCCAGGCCTTGACCGCGGTAGGAGCGGGCTTGACCGCGAAGGGGTCTTATCTTGGCCAGCCTGCACGCCGCCCTTGTTCGCGCTCAAGGCCTCGCCGGCCGCCACGGTCCTACAAAACCATTCCATACCGGTTGGCGCTGCCGATTCACTGCGATCGAATCTTTATCACCCGCCCCGGATTACCCACTACAACGGCATTCTCAGGTACGTCCTTGCGTACTACCGCATTGGCTCCAATCACGGCATTGCGGCCAATACGCACACGTGGCAATACCACCGCACCAAGGCCAATAAACACGCCATCGTCAATGTGGCAATTGCCTGCCACCCGGGCACCGGACGCTACCTGCACAAAATCCCCCAACACACTGCCGTGCGCTACCGTGATATGCCCCTGGATAATGCAGCCTCGGCCAATCCGGCACTCAGCGCCAATCTGAGCAAAGGCATGCACAAAGCTGCCCTCACCCACAGAGGTAGAATGACCAATGTAACTGCGACTGCTGATCACACTGGCCAGGTCCAGCCCCATCGCCGTCAGTTGCGCTGCCCGTTCCTCGCGCTCCCGATTATCGCCAATGGCCACATGCACGCGTTGAACACCCTGCTGCATCAGCTCCGGTAGCACTTCATAACCACCCAGCAAAGGCACACCCAGCACATGACTGGGCAACTGTGACGCATTATCGTCAAGAACGCCTGCCAATAACGCCGGTTGATCATCCAGTAGTACATTAACAACTGTCACACCGTGGCCACCCGCGCCATACACCAGCAAAGCCGATCTTTCTGATTCCATCCCAAACACCTCCGCTAACGTCTTCCTTGACGCCTGCGGCGTTGGCCGCAGCGTTCAGACAGACCTGTTATTTATTAACCTACCCGGATTACACGGCACATCGCCCTGTTCGCGCTCAAGCGCGCTCCTACACAAAACCCAAACCCATTTGGACCCTTAGGGCCGGGTAGGAGCGGGCTTCACCGCGAAGGGTTTTATCTGAACCAGCCTGCACGCTGCCTTGTTCGCGCTCAAGCGCGCTCCTACAAAAAACCCAACCCCATTAGGACCCTTAGGACCGGGTAGGAGCGGGCTTGACCGCGAAGGGTTTTATCTGAACCAGCCTGCACGCTGCCTTATTCGCGCTCAAGCGCGCTCCTACAGAAAACAAGCCCCCCGGACCGTTGGGGCTGCCGAATCAGACCGATCGCATCTTGATCACCCGCCCCGGATTACCTACCACAACAGCATTATCTGGCACATCCTCGCGCACCACCGCATTGGCACCAATAACGGCGTTACGGCCAATACGAATACCGGGCATGATGGCCGCTCCCAGACCGATAAAGACGCGGTCCTCAATTACGCAATTACCCCCGGTATTAACGCCAGGGGTCATCTGTACGTAGTCCCCCACGCGTGAACCATGACCAACTACGACGAAGGGCTGAATGATACAGCCCTCTCCCGCCACAGAGTCAGCGCCCAACACCGAATACATGTGCATGAAGGTGCCCGCTCCTATTGAGCTGAAGGGGCAGATCTTGGCGGTGGGGTGTTGAATCGTAGCCAGCTCGAACCCCATCGCACGCAAACTCTGACCGGCCTCTGCCCGCTCGTGGTTATCGCCCATACAAAGGTGCACATGGCGAATGCCCCTGGCCAGCAGATCAGGTAACACGGCATCATCACCCAATACCGGAAAACCCAGCAGCGACTCAGGTCGCGCGACCGGATGCACATTGATCAAGCCCGCTATCTCCCAGCCCGGCGTCTCTACCAGGGTACTGATCACTGACTTGGCGTGACCACCGGCGGCATAGAGAACAAGGGGTGTTGACGGGTTGGGTATCACTTGAAACGACATGCTGTTCTCCCTGAAAACCGGCCTTAACGCCGCACACAATGCTATCCCTGCCATGACATACACATGCCCGCAGCCCTCGGCATTGTCGGTTGTCTTGTAATACAGGTCCAGCCAAGGTGCAATCAGGGCGTTCGGATCGCAACGACGCGCCCAGGATTGCCTTCGACCACGGCATACTCGGGCACGTCTTCACGCACCACCGCATTGGCACCAATAACGGCGCCGCGGCCAACATGTACTTGCGGCAGAATAGCGGCGCCGAAACCAACGTAGACCCCATCACCCAACACGCAGGCGCCCCCGGTGTGTACGCTGTTTGCCAACTGCACAAAGTCGCCAAGGCGTGTGTTATGACCAACATTGGTATAGGACTGAATAATGCACCCCTGACCCACCTCGGTATCGGCATCCAGCACTGAATAGATGCACATCAGGCTGCCAGCACCGAGACGGCCGGCCAGAAGAATACGCGACTCGGGGTGCCGAATACTGGTCAGTTCAAAACCCATGGCCGCGAGCCGCTGACTGGCCCTGGCCCGAGCCTGATTATCGTCAAGGCATACATGGATATGCCGTAGGCCGCTGGCCAGCAACCCTGGCAGCACCGACTCGTCACCCAATACCGGATAACCCAGTACCTGCTGCAACGGCACCCTCGCATCGGTACTGATCAGACCAGCAAGATGCCAGCCAGGGCTATCTACCAGGGTGCTGATCACCAGTTTGGCATGGCTTCCCGCACCGAAGAGAATCAATGGTATTGCGTTGTCTGACAACTCGGAAAGAGGCATAGCCATTACTCCTGCAGGGTTGTTGGATAAAAACGTTGCTACCCACCAACATGAAATAACACGGCCACTGACCATTGCCCTGCATTGTCTTTTGACCCAATGTGTCAAACGCGCTTGAGACCCAAACACCCCTGTTTAGATAGCGGGCTTGCCCTTATGCAATGGCTGCGTCCGCATTGATCCGTATTATTCGACCAGGGTTCCCAACCACTACAGCGTTATCCGGCACATCTTCACGCACTACCGCGTTGGCACCAATGATCGCATGTCGACCAATGCGTATGCGCGGTAAAATCGCCGCACCCAACCCGACAAAGGCATAATCACCAAACTCACAATCGCCGCCTGTTTTAACCCCGGGGGTCAACTGCACGAAATCACCGATACGGGAACCATGACCAATATCGCTGAAGGGTTGAATAATGCAGCCCTGACCCGTTGTGATCTCGGCACCCAACAGCACATTCATATGTAAAAAATTACCCGTCCCGACCTGCACAAAGGGACATAACTTGACGCTCGGATGTTGCACTGTAGCCAGCTCAAAACCCATTGCCTGCAGCTTAAGCGCAGCCTCGGCACGGGCCCGGTTATCACCCATGCACAGATGGATATGCCGTACACCGCCAGCCAGCAGCGCAGGCAACGCCGTGTCGTCGCCCAGCACCGGAAAGCCCAATATCGTGGTTGGTCGTGCTTCAGGATGAATATTGATGACGCCTTCAATCTGCCAACCAGGGGTTTCAACCAAAACACTGATGACCGACTTGGCATGGCCGCCCGCACCATAAAGAATCAAGGGCGTGGGGCTATCTGATGTTAACGGGGTGTGCATGGTGGCGCTGACATCCTGAAAAGGCTCAACTTAGGCAGCCCCGATCTAACCAGAGCAGTAATAGTCACAGACGCCGGCATTGTCTGTTGCAGCAAGCACTCAGACAAGCCCTTGATTGACCTCGCGCAGGGCAACTACCCGCCCCGGGTTACCCTCAACCACGGCATAATCCGGCACGTCTTCGCGCACCACCGCCTTTGCTCCAATCACAACATGCTGACCAATGCGCAAGCGCGGCAAAAGGGTAGCGCCCATACCAATGTGAGTATAGGAGCCAATCACACAATCACCGCCAGTAATCACACCGCCCTCCAACTGCACATAATCGCCCATACGGGTGCCGTGGCCGAGACTGATAAAAGCATCAAAGATACACCCCGCTCCCGCCTGGAACTCAGAACTCAACAACACACCTGCCTGTACCAGAGAACCCTGACCTACCGCACTACCCGGTGAGCGCATGGCACGGGGGTGATAAAGAGTTGCCAGCGTAAAGCCTTGCTCTTGAAGGCGCTGCGAGGCCTCAGCGCGCTGGCGGTTATCGTCTAAACACACATGGATATGCCGCACACCACTGGCCAACAACCCCGGCAGCACTGACTCGTCGCCCAGTACTGGAAATCCGAGGACCTGGGTCAAGGGCACCTCGGGACTGGTATTGATCAAACCGACTAGCTGCCAGCCAGGGATATCTACCAGGGTACTGATAACTGACCTGGCATGACTGCCCGCACCAAAGAGAATCAGCGGTACGGCATGGTCTGGAGGCAAAGAAGTGTGCATGTCCGTCAGCCCTGTGTAAGTTCAAAGTACGGAGTCATTCGCTACCCGCATAACCAGGTAAAAACGGGTAAGCCCAGCGCAGCCGGGCAAGTCTTGACCGCGAAGGGGTTTTATCTGGGCCAGCCTGCACATAACCTGTTCGCGCTCAAGGCCAGTCCGGCCGCCCCAGCCCTACAAAAAACAAACCTTACTGCACATCCTGGGTAGGAGCGGGCTTGACCGCGAAGGGGTTTTGTCTGGGCCAGCCTGCACATAACCTGTTCGCGCTCAAGCGCGCTCCTACCAGTGGAGAAGGTTTGGTAGGACCGGGGCGGCCGGCGAGGCCTTGAGCGCGAAGGGTTTACCCCCCCCAAAAAAAAAGGATCAAACCCCCTCACCCCACAACATCAAGAACCCTTACTCAGCACTGGCCAACCCCATCACCTCGGCAATCACATGACAGGTCTTGTCTATCTCAGCCGCCGTCAGCGTTGGATGCACCAAAAACATCAGGCTGGTTTCGCCTAGCTCGCGGGCCACAGGCAGCCGCTCAGCGGGACGCCAGCCGGTATTATCAAAGGCCTTTTCCAGATACACCTCGGAACAGGACCCCTGAAAACACGGCACCCCACGCGCAACAATGCTCTCGACAATACGGTCACGGTTCCAACCCGCCGCCAATCGCTCAGGCCGCACCTGCACATAACACTTATACTGCGCATGCACGCACTCACTGGTACAGGCACAATCCGCGACACAGCTGGTATTGCAGGCAAAGCCGGGGACTCTCAACGCAGAGATGCCGCGACAGGTCGCCCAGATGCGCTCCGCATTCGCAGCGCGCGCAGCATGCCAGTCAGCCATACGTTTGAGCTGAATACGCCCGATCACAGCCTGCATCTCGGTCATACGCCAGTTGGTACCAAAACTGTCATGCAACCAGCGAAAGCCCGGTGGATGCTCACGCTCATACACTGATTCCCAGCTCTTGCCGTGATCCTTGTAAGCCCACATACGGCGCCACAGATCGGGATCGCTGGTCGTCACCATACCGCCCTCACCGCCGGTACTCATGATCTTGTCCTGACAGAACGACCAGGCACCCACATCACCCATACTGCCCACCGGACGCCCCTTGTAATGAGCTCCGTGGGCCTGGGCACAGTCTTCAATCACGTGCAGATCATGGGCGCGTGCCAATTGCATGATCGGGTCCATATCACAGGGCCAGCCCGCCAGATGCACGCAGATAATGGCGCGGGTGCGCGAAGACAATACCGCCTCAATAGTCCCGGCGGTGATATTTTGCGAGTCACGGTCTACGTCGGCAAACACCGGCACAGCGCCGGCATTGACAATACTGGACACCGAGGCCAAAAAGGTACGCGGGGTAACCACCACCTCATCCCCCGGCCCAATCCCCAGGGCCTTGAGCGCCACATCCAGGGCCAACGTGCCGTTGGCCAGCGCTACCGCATGGTTACAGCCAGCCCAGGCGGCAAATTCACGCTCAAACTCACGGCAGGCTTGCCCGGTCCAGTAATTGACCTTGTTCGACAGCAGCACAGCAGAGACGGCACGGGCCTCTTCTTCGGTAAAACTTGGCCAAGGTGAAAAGGGGGTATTCAGCATTAATACGTTCCTGGCTAAGAGCTCTGAAAGCAAAAATCGATCACAACAGAGGGTTATCGCTGCAAAGGCTTGGCCGGGTTACCCACCACCGTCACACCGGGCGGCACATCCTTGGTGACAACCGCGCCCATACCCACCACAGCACCAGCGCCAATCACCAGAGGCTTGTCAGGTCTGCCCTGTTTGAGAATGGCACCTGTGCCAATGTAAGCATGATCGTGAATATGGACATTACCGTTAACACAGACCTTAGGTGCCAACGTCACGTAATCCCCGATAACAGCGTCATGCGCAACGTAACTATAGATATTGGCGTGAAACTGCTTACCGATACGCACATTCGATGTGATCTGAACAAAATGACACAGGATTGAGCCTTCACCAATATTGACGTTATCGAGTTGAACCACATTTTCTGCTGCAACACTGATCTGAGATAAGCCATCAGCAGAGCAACGCTCAGACAATCTTTGCCGTATATGGCTGTCAGCAATGGCGATGACAACGTGCTTTGTAGCGGCACTACAGGCGATAAAATCGCTATAGCTTAATACCTGATGGCCATTTAATAGTTTCAGGCTCGGATCATCGTCTATAAACACAAACAACGCAGCAGGCATTTTCGCTTGGGCTTGAGCCCTGACGAGCGGCATTACCTCACGCCCAAAACCACTGGCACCATAAACACCAATTAGCACTTCAGTCATCTCTTGCCCCTTTTTCGTTACCAAGGAAGCGGGACATCGTTACCTCACCCTCCGCACTTATACCGTCTCGAACCAAAACCTTTTTCACAGTCAAAAACAGAATCTTGATATCCAACCATAGCGACTGATTATCGACATACCACACATCCAGCCTGAACTTGTCTTCCCAGCTCAGCGCATTGCGACCATTGATCTGCGCCCAACCGGTCACACCCGGCCGCACCGCATGGCGTCGGGCCTGTTCCGGCGAGTACAAAGGCAGATACTCCATCAACAACGGACGAGGACCCACCAGACTCATATCACCCTTGAGTACATTCCACAGCTCAGGCAACTCATCCAGACTGGAGGCCCGCAAGAACTGCCCAAAGGGCGTCATGCGCTCGGCATCGGGCAAGGGATTACCTTGCGCATCCAGTGCATCACGCATGGTGCGAAACTTGATCATTTCAAAGGGTTTACCGTTGAGACCCGGGCGTTCTTGACGGAACAATACCGGTGAGCCCATCTTGCGACTGATCTGCCAAGCCAACAGGGCTATTAGCGGAGACAGTAAAAGCAGCGCAATAAAAGACAAGACAATGTCGAAGAGCCGTTTCAAGCTGCTGCTCCATCACCAGTAATTCCCATCGCCTTGAGCATCACTGCGTTAACCTTATGCACGTCGTATTTGTCCTCGGCTATTTGCCGTGACCGTTTACCCATGGGTTCAATCAGATCAGGCTGATCAATAAAACGTTGCATTGCAGTCACCAATGCATCCACAGATTTAACCGGTACCAGAAAGCCGTTTTCACCATCAATAACCGTTTCTCTACACCCCGGTGCGTCAGTGGTGATGATGGGTCTACCCATGGCCATAGCCTCCAAAACACTGCGAGGGGTACCTTCACGATAGCTGGGCAGCACGTAGACAGATGCTTGAGCAATCGCTGGCTTAACATCATTCATATGTCCCAAATACTCAATCAGGTTGCCACTGACCCATTCGTCCAGCTCTGTCTGCGAAATCCCATCGGGATTTGTGTCCAAGCCGCCAACCAACAGAAAACGACTTTCTGGATTCAATGCACGAAGGCGTTTTGCCGCTTGCACATACTCGCGCACACCCTTGTCACCGAGTAATCTCGCGATAAGCAGGAAAACAGGCTTATCCGTTACTGGAGGCACAAGAGAAAAAGCATCCAGGTCAATTCCCGATCCATTGACGACCATCGAAGCACTATCTTTTGATAACAAGCCCAGCGTTTTGAAAACCTGCTGATCATCGGGGTTTTGAAAAAAGACCAGCGTGGCTGACTTCAATGCTTGTTGATAAAGCTTGCGAGCAAGGCACTGCACAAAAGCACGCTTTCCACTTGTTTTACCTGTGAATGCATAACCTAACCCTGTTATTAATGCCACTCGTTGACGAACCAAAGTAAAGTGGCAAGCCAGCATTCCGTAAACAACTGGCTTAATAGTGTATGCCATCACAATATCTGGATTGATAAGCCTTACCAACTTACGCATATGAAAAAATGATTTAATATCGCCAAACGGATTAAGTCCGGTGCGAGTTAATTGCAAATCATGATATACGACTTTCATCTCTCTCAGCGCTCTTGAAGTAGCAATATCTAGCGATATACCTGGCGCAGCAACATGGACCTCATATCCATGAAGAAGAAAACAGTCCAACAGCCTACCTCTAAAATTTAGAATCGAGCCTGGCATGCTGGCAATTAACAAAACTGACCGCATATTAGGGATCCCTAAACACCCAAAAGCATTAACAGCGGAATAGTGAAGAAAGCGTTACAGGTAAAAATTTTCACTTGAATAAGCTCCCACCAGTGTAAGGGCTAAGAAAAGATTCATAGCAAATATCATCAACTCTACAATCCCACCAAGGCTTATCAAGAATTTTTTCAACCAAACCTTGAGGAAAACGACTTCGAATAAATTTTGCAGGAACGCCAGCTACAATTGAATAAGGATCTACATCTTTCGTAACAACGGAGCCTGCAGCAATTATGGCACCATGCCCGACTTTGACTCCAGGCAAAATTATTGAACGCGTTCCAATCCACACATCACAACCAATTTCAACGCACCCTAAATTAAATTTTGTTCTCATATCCACTTTTCTACCCCACTCAGGAGAGTAAAAAAAAGCAGACGTAGAAGGGAAGTCGACAGGATGAGAATTAACACCAATCATGACTTCAGGTCCTATTGAACAGAACTTCCCAATCGAAACATTAGCAGGGCCAATTATTGACCTTGCACCAATAAATGTATAATCACCAATCTCGATAGTAGACGACTTTGATAGACTTACTTTTGGCCCGAAACGAACAGGTCTTAATTTAAATCCCGAAGGAGACCTCCATATTTTTCGCATGAAATTGAGCATTTTTTTAGCTTTATCTTTTATCATAAATATCCAAAATCCTATAAAGCCTTTTATAAAAAAAAGGTAGCTTTAAACCACTCCTTACACAATTATTTGAGCTGAATCTAAATGTTATTTTCTGACCTGGCGCCCTAAGTCTATTCCCAGAGACTCCGTGACCCGCTGAAAGCTCATATGGATTAAAATATGCCCCTGGAATAATACCAATTAAATTTAAAACTTTAACAGGATCTGACATCAAATCTGAGTATCGAACAAAATAACGGTCCTTAAAAAATCTTGAAGCAATTAAGGATAAAGCGTTAGAAACAAAGGCTCCAAAGAAACTACGCAATAAAAAAAAATTACTCGATCCATATTTACCTTCAGCCAGCGCTTTATTAGACCCATTAACTAATGACGAGAGCAGACTTTCTGAGTCACGAAACAGATAAACGAACCTCACTTTAAAACCAAGCCTTTCTAGATTAAAAACTCGGTAAAACGTCACCCTGCTTATTTTAGATGAGTCAACCAAAACAAGGTTTTCTTTTTCCATTGAAAGACAAAATTTTTCCCAAAATGATATATACATGGGAAATTTATTTAATTTCTTAAGCCTAAATATTGATTCAGCGCCACGTTGTTGGCTGTTTAAGGCTTTAGCATCAACACCTTCAACGTGGTTACTCCAAAATGGACACTTATCAATACGAGAACCGCAACTGCATAGCTCGTTTGAACCTAATGATTCAAATAAATTTGAAGCCTCACCGATACCTGAAACACCAGCACAGTTTGACAAAATTGTATCCAATATTGTTGAGCCACTACGCCCATAGCCAGCGATATAGATCAATGTAGGCCTTTGCATAATAGGCTCAACCTCTCCTCAGCCAATCTCGTATGAGACAATTCCATTTCAGAATACAACCTACACTTTGCCGATAGTGATTTTGAATTCAAAATTGCATGATAAATAACATAAGAAACATCATCCAAATCGTCATTTTCAACAACAAAACCTACTCCAGCTTTAGCAACAAATTCACTCCCACCAGGAGTAACTACAGCAGGAACACCACAAGCAAGATACTGACGTACCTTCTGCTCTGAAGCACCTCTATGCCATTTGGGCAAAAAAGAAACTCCAACATCCAATGCTGACATCCAAAAGGGGATTTCTGAGTACTGAACATGCCCAACAAATTTAATATTATTTATATTGAAATTAGATCTAACTTCCATCAAATCCGATTTGGATATTTCACCAACAATAATCCCACCCACATTAATTAAAAATTTCTGACGGAGTATTTCAATCGCTTTAATAATCTCAAGCCCACCACGATTTAAGGGATCGTTACCTATATAACCGACAAGGTAATCATATTGACACATACCAATAGCCGATCTTACATGAGACCTTTCTTGCGAACTATAAAAGACCTCATTGTTTACTTTATTATCAATAACATGGCATTTTCTTTTGTACCCAATCAACCTTGAGAACTCCACCTTATGCATCTCGGTAACCATATCAACAGAGCATGCATTGTTAACTATTACTTTATACATTAACTGATTTATACGAATCAGATAATCACCAAGTGGGAATTTTTTTAAATATCTAAAAGCACCATCGCCGATAGTTTTTATATGATAACGACCAGAAATTAATCTACAAGCAAAAAACAGACTTAACGGAAAAACAGAAATCCTAAATATAAACCTAGAGCCCTTATCAGTCGCATACTTTAAAATATTAAAAAACGAAATCACCTCCCATGCAATCAAACTAACTTTTGACTTACTGCTAACATAGAATCTTGTCACGACTCTTACTCTACCTTCTAAATTTGGTCTAAGCGGAAACTTAAGCTTAGGTATGAGAACAATTGGTTCAACGTTATCGCATCGTAGTAAAGAATCAATAAACTCCAGCTCATTAACTGATGGGCCTTTCCCGAGTGTAATATCAACATTTGATGAATAGATTATTTTACGCATACTACACCCTAATCAAAGTCTTATGAGCAACCAACAACACAGTCAGCATTACGCTTAAAAAAACAACCCCGGCGATGCCAGATACGTAGGCCTGCCCCACTACCACCCAAAATGAAGCAATAACAGAAACGTAGTATGGCGCGCTAGACTTAAAAAATGACTTTATTTGCAGCAGAAACTTAGACACAGCACCTAAAATAAAGAAATATAGGCAAGCACCTATCACACCTCCATCGGCATAACCCCGTGAAACCGAAGTTCCAGTAAGGTACGTTGTTGAATCCCCACCAATTTCATATAAATAAATATAATAGGCTAAAGGCTTATCTAAGCTAAGCCCAGGAACAAAAGCCATTACATCTCTAAGCAACCAGTAACCCCAACCATAACTCAAAAAGCCTGACTCAAATGCTCTTACTGCAACGATGTCATTAATTGAGTTGCCAACAAAGATTCTTTCAATGATTTGCAGGAAAATCTGAAGCCAATCGCCCTGCTCAAATAGAATAGCCATTTTATTAGTATATAAACCTAATAATACTGACAAAAAAATCATTATCGTCATTACAACAATTATATTAGCTATAGTGACCTTCTTAATAATGCTGTAAGCCACAAACAATACTGTTACAGCGACCAAAAATCTACCTCTTGTACCGTCACCTGAAACAAAAACGTATGACACTATAAAAGCAAGTGACAACACAACAAGAGATCTCAGATTTTTTTTACCAAAAAAATAAACTGCACTTAAAGACATAAGCATTATAGATGAAACAAATAATATCTCTCGATATATACCATGCCCTTTGTAGTCGCCACCAAAAACATGGCCTTTTGATATCTCACGCCTTGCCTCCGACACAAATGATGCAACTTCGTTCGCATCGCTGTAATTACTTGTAACCCCCATCAGCGATACAATTGCAGGAGGTATGCCCTTATATAAAAGCATTCCCGCAATCAAGGTAATGCACATAAAAAAGAATATTGATTTTTCGTAATAAGCACCTGGATAACTTCTCAGAACATTCTCACCCTCAACGCAATCATTGCAATCATTTTTATCCGGATAAAAAATGAAATAACCAATACAAAAGAAAAGATAAAGGCAAGGAAGGATTACAACGTAAATGGATTCCATCTTATAAAAATGAATCCCGTAATAAAATCCAGGAACAACTCTCAATATATAGTACGCAGAAAACAGCATAAAAGGCGTTAGAATAAGCTTTCGCCGACTATCTATCCCCCAAAAAACCATAAAGAATAGACACAAAAGACAACCACTTATGATGTATAGCATTAGGTTAATAGACTCTTATATAAGTTTACACCCACAACTTTTTTTAACACCAAAACTAAAATTATGTTTTGTGACATTAGTGTAGCGGATATAGCACACGCGAGACCTATTAGGCCAAAGTAAAGTCCTAATGCAAAAGAAAAACCCAGCCCTAAAACTAAGTGGGCAACAGCATTCTTTCTAACCAAATGCTGATAACCTGATAAGTTCAAAATTGCTGCAGCATTGCCGGTTGCCACATTGACAATCTGTGCACAAGACATAACAATCAGCGCAGTAATTTCTATGGCTGTAGGATCAATAGAGAAAAACTCAAAAACCTTGCTTGGGCTGAGTATAAAAAATGTAAAGGCGGGAAGCGCTATGAGCATCATCATCTTCAACGACTGAACCGCATTTTTCTCTAAGGACTCAATATCACCTGCTGCTATATCTACTGAGAACTTTGGATTGTATATCGTATTAGCGACCATCAAGGCAATCCCAATAGCAAACACTACTCTCGAAAGCACACCTATCACTGCTACATCCGCTGACAACAATACCGTTCCTGCAACCCATACGTATCCGTAGCTATAAAAATATCCTGAAGCATTAATTATTGAGAAGTCCAAACAATCTCTATTCAACCTTCTTTTGTCTATATCGCTCTTGAAATTTTCAATTGCCCATATATCCCTCGTATGCACATAGAAAATCAAACCAAGTAAAAGCATATAACTTAATGAACATACTGCTATAAGCCTTTGGACTTCTATAGAACCAAGATTAGAAAAAAATAAATATACGTATATCCCAATCGCACCTAAAATAAAACAATACCCCACCTCATATAATGCCGACATAACCGGCCTAAAAGATGACTTTGTGACCACTGAGAACAATGCCAAAGCTGAATATGAAAAAGAACACATTGTTAATGATGCTAAATCTACATGAACATTTGATCTATACGCCAAACCAAAAATCGTTATTAAGCAGACTTGGATTACTATTGTTCTTTTTAAAAAGTACACAAGATAACTTTTTAGCTCTTGCAATTTTTCATTCGCAAATTTTTCAGGAAATATCTTTACCCCCGCCAAATCCAAGCCAAATCTTGAAAAGACTGAAATCCCTATGCTAACTGCCATTAGCATTGAAACTTCTGCAACCACTCCTTCCGAGCCCAGCCTTGCCGCGCAATATATAAGCGCAACACTACCAAGACTAGCTACCACTCTAAAAAAAAATACTGCACCATATTTTATTAAATCATGTAGCTTGTATTTGGAAAAATAGCTCACAAATTGTCTACCCTCCACACAACTTAAGATATAAATGTTTCAACCATTCAATCTTTCTTTGTACCATTTAACAACAATGCTAATTGCATCTTCAATTTCATACGCAGGCACATACTTGATATAACTCTTTATTTTTTCTATATCTGCTTGTGAGTGCCGAACGTCTCCATCTCTGAACGGTAGGTGTATCGGCCTCATAGATGATTTTGATCCTGCACCTCCAATGTATGACAGCAAAATATTAAACAGAACTTTTAAACTTGTTCTTTCTCCCACTGCAACGTTATATACCTGATTCACTGCAGCAGGGTCGCTTGTAGTTGCCGCCAACAAATTTGCCTGAACCGCATTATCCACGTAACAGAAATCTCGACTGGTTTCGCCATCGCCGTTGATATACACGGGCTCGCCTTTGATCATTGCCGCCGTCCATTTGGGAATGACGGCGGCGTAGGCACCCTCAGGATCCTGACGTTTGCCGAAGACGTTGAAGTAACGCAGCCCAATGCAGTTGAAGCCGTATGAGCGGGCAAACACATCTGCATAAAGCTCGTTGACGTACTTGGTGACGGCATAAGGTGACAGTGGTTTGCCTATGGTGTCCTCCACCTTTGGCAAGCCTGGATGGTCGCCATAGGTTGAACTGCTGGCTGCGTAAGTAAAGCTGTCTACCTTGGCATCGCGGGCGGCTACCAGCATATTGAGAAAGCCATCTATGTTGGTGGCGTTGGTGTTGATTGGATCGTCGATGCTGCGCGGTACTGAACCCAGTGCGGCTTGGTGCAGTACGTAGTTCACGCCTTCACAGGCTTTACGGCAATCGTCCAGGTTACGTATGTCACCTTTTATAAAAGTGAAACGTGCCCATTGCTCCGGGGTGACCAGGCTTTGTACTTCATCCAGGTTGTGCTGGTGGCCTGTTGCGAAGTTATCCAGGCCAACGACCTGCTGATCGAGTTTGAGCAGGGTCTCAAGCAGATTGGAGCCTATGAAGCCTGCTGCGCCGGTTATCAGCCATGTTTTTGGCTGTTGGGGCAGGCTTTGGAGTAATTCTTCGTAGCGGGTCATGGGTGCTCGGGTTCTTTTTTATGCTGGTTAGTCGTCAGGATATGGCCTGGATTTAAGGGTAGCTGGGTTTGGCCATTTGTTCTGTGGGGACTGGGGGATTGTTGGCCGAGGTGGAACTCGGCCATTCCCAGGGGGTGGTTTAAGCCCTTCGCGGCGAGGCCGCCGCTCCTACCGGATGCTGCAGGAGTCGTACTCCGAATTGGAACAACTGAGTGACTTAGGGCCCTTTGGCCGAGGTGGAACTCGGCCATTCCCGGGGAGAGGCGTCCGGCAACTGTCATAGCCGCAGGTCGGACTGGTCTGCGCTGAGCAGATACTTCAGGTCATAGAGTACGTGGTTGGCTTTGCCAAAACGGCGAATAGTATCGGCGCCCAGCTCGACAAACTGGCTATGGCCTACCGCAAGAATGATCCCGTCGTAGGCGTTTATGGCGGGTTCAGTGACGGGAGTAATGCCGTATTCGTGCTGGGCTTCCTCGCCATTGACCCAGGGGTCGTAGACATCGACCTGTACGTTGTATTCGCTGAGTTCGCGAATAACGTCTATGACCTTGGTATTGCGCAGGTCCGGGCAGTTTTCCTTGAAGGCCAGGCCCATGACCAGAACACGCGCACCATCCACCTGCAGACGTTTTTTCAGCATGGCCTTGACCAGTTGTGAGGCCACATAGGCGCCCATACTGTCGTTCAGGCGGCGGCCAGCCAGAATGATCTCGGGGTGGTAACCAATCTCCTGGGCTTTGTGGGTCAGGTAATAGGGATCGACACCAATGCAGTGCCCGCCTACCAGTCCGGGCCGGAATGGCAGGAAATTCCATTTGGTCCCTGCCGCCTGCAGCACGGCTTCGGTATCAATGTCCATTTTATTGAAGATTACGGCCAGCTCATTGATCAGCGCGATATTCAGGTCACGCTGGGTGTTCTCTATCACCTTGGCCGCCTCTGCCACACGGATGCTGCTGGCTTTGTGGGTACCGGCGACGATGATCTGGTTGTACAGCGCATCGACCAGATCAGCGACTTCAGGGGTTGAGCCTGAGGTGACTTTCTTGATGGTGGTGACGCGATGCAGTTTGTCGCCAGGGTTGATGCGTTCCGGACTGTAGCCTGCAAAGAAGTCCACGTTGAAACGCAAGCCAGAAACCCGCTCGAGAACCGGTACGCAGTCTTCTTCTGTGGCGCCGGGGTAAACGGTGGATTCGTAAATAACGATATCGCCGGGCTTGAGCACCTTGCCGATGGTCTCGCTGGCTTTGATAAGGGGCGTCAGGTCAGGCCGTTTATGCTCGTCTATGGGCGTAGGCACGGTAACGATGAATACATTCGCCTGCGCCAGGTCTGCTGGGTTTGCGGAGTAGCTCAAGCCGCTGGATTCGGCCAGTTCTGCGCTGCTGACTTCAAGGGTGCTGTCATGGCCTGCCTGCAGGGCCAGAATGCGCGACTGATTGATGTCAAAACCTATGACGTTGCGTTTGCGGCCAAACTCAACCGCCAGGGGCAGACCAACATAGCCAAGCCCGATGATTGCCAGTGTGATGTGTTCCAATGTCCGCATGCGTTACCGTCTACCGATGCTGTGTGAGGTATGCCATGGGGCAACCTGAAGTCATTATGGGTGACCAGCCGGTAGATGCTGGTCAAAAAGGTCACTGCCTGCCGTTGTGACTCAGGCCAAGGCCTTTAGTGCCGCAACCGGTACCCGTATTGCCTGTACACGTTGCAGGACTGTTAACAGGATCACAGCGCGGTCGTGCCCTTCCAGTCGGGCAAACACGGCTTGCAGATCCTTGAACGGCCCATCCGTCAAGCTGACCCGACTGCCCTGCTGAAAAGCCGGCAACTCAATCAGCTGGCTGGTGCGTTGACGAATGCAGTCAATCATCTGCTCGGGTACCGGCAGTGGCATATCGGCAAAACTCACCAGTCTTGATACACCTCGGGTCGAACGTACGCTGTACCAGTTATCGGTATAGCTGCATAAACGGATAAACAGGTAACCGGGGAACAAGGATTCCTGTTGTTCAACCCGCTTGCCGTCACGCAGGCGCTCTACTCTGATAACCGGGCGGTAACACTCAAACCCCTGATTGCGCAGTTGCGCCTCGGCTCTGGCGTCCTGCCGGGGCTTGGATTGCACCAGGTACCACTGAGCTTGTTCCGGGTTCGACATCCTGTCACCTCGCATGAACATGGCATGACTGCCTGCCGGGATGAGCCGGCTACGATCCTTGTTCTGGTGGGGCAATATGTCTTTTTGTACCACCTCACTGACAACCTTACTTGGCCATCTTACGACGCAAATGACAAAGAACAAGTCTTGACACAACTTTATGCGCAAATCGCATACGGCACGCTAGGTCACGGTGATGGCTGCGTCAGACAATGAGCCAAGTGCAGGGTAACAGTAGCCAAATTGACATTTATTTGGCATCAAACTGACAGGTCGCTGGGCAGGCGCTGCAGGCCCGCCTCAGCGCTGTTTGGCGATGCGCCGTTCAGCCGCCAGACACAGACGCAAGGCCGGCAGGCCGATCACATCGAGCAACCAGAGGTGCAGTTGCTGGCGGGGCATGTTCAGCTGCGCGATGGCTTCGCGCAGCCCTGTGATATCCCCTAGCTCGATGAGGTTGCTCAGCAACCGATGCTGGCTGCGCCTGATCTTGGCCTCAATGGCCTGAGTAGCCTCTGGGAAGTCGGCTTTCAATTGGCTCAAACAGACCATGTTGGCGCGCAGAAAACGGGCTTTTTTCAGTCGGTCCTGAGCAAAACTGCCGCTCCAGGAGCCGGGCGTACCACGGCGGTACACCGACATCATCTCGGGCATGTAATGGCCGCGCCCGAACTTCTGGCTATACAGTTCAATATACAAATCACCCACGGGCGCGGTGTCGAACCAGGGCGGCAATATCTCATAGAGTGCGCGGCGAACGAGGTAAGAGGCGGTCGGGGCGAACTGCCGATCCGTTTTCAGAATGTCACGCTCGGTAAATGCCCAGGGCTGCTGGTAATCGGCAAAGGGCTTGAGCTGGTCGCCTTTGCTCACCAGTGCGTTGTGCACCACCATGCCAATGCCGGGGTCGCTCTGCAAAAGTGCGGCCTGACGGGCCAGCTTGTGAGGATCTATCCAGTAGTCATCGCCTTCACACAGCGCAATGAAGGCGCCAGTCGAACGCGGATGCAGGGCGGCCGAGGGCCTTTTGCCCCGGCTATACTGATTTTCTTGCTGCAGCAAGGGTTTGATGATGGCCGGATAGCGCTCGGCCCAGGCGCTGATGATGTCCGCGGTTCCGTCACTGGATGCGTCGTCCTGCACCAGCACTTCAAAGGCAAAGGGTGTCTGCTGTAATAAAAAGCCTTTTAACGCGTCTTCAATGTAGTGCTGATGATTGAAGGCAGCGCAGAACACGCTGACAAGCGGTTTGTCAGGATCAGTTTGCCAGTGGGCCATAACCTCGGCCTGGCTCGGCACGCTCGCCTCTCTGAAGGCTTTGAGCAGGCTGGATGGGCTGTTCAAATTGACTCCTGTTGCGTTGCTGTCATGTGCGGTTCTGCCAGGGGAAGTCAGTGGCATCACTGCGTTCACCAAGAAAGTGCATCAGGCGCTGAAAGTCCGCTGACTGGCTGACGTTGATCACCAGCAGGTCACCGGGACGGTCCTTGAAGTACTCGATTACCTCGGCGTTGTACTTGTGGTAGTTGGCGATCAGGATCGACTTGTTATAGGGGTCATCTTCGGGGGTACCGTTGATCTGAAGGAACTGGTACATGCGCCCTGGCCTGACATAGGTCGCCGCCTTGAGGTCGCTGGCGGTGGGTAACTGGCCGTTTTTGCCAAACTTTTTGCTGTGAAAGCGTGTCAACGAGCTATACCACTGCTCGGCATCATCGCGCACGGTCAGGATGAACTTGCTGCCTGGGTAAGCCTGATCCAGATGTTTGTATGTCTCTGGGTAACTGAACGGCGCATCCTGAAACACCTGGGCGCTTTTACAGTAATCAATGATCGGCTGAAAGCGGCCTGCCAGATAGTGATCAACCGCCAGCAGCTCGGCCTGGGTCTGATTACCGACCGGGTAGCCGAGGTCCTTGAATACCTTGGCCAGCGAGGTGGTACCGGTCTTGTTTTTGCCTATACAAAAGTATTTGCTCTTGCCCGTCGCCCGCCAGCGGGTTCTCAGGGCCTTCCAGCGTTTTTGCAGCGACCGTTTCAATGACACCTTGACCTCCTTTTGACATGCCGACGATGAGGGTGAACGCACTTATGCCTGTTTGCCCAGCTCAACCCGCCGGGGCACTAGTTCCTTGTAGCAGGCCTGCCCCGGGTTACTGCCAAAGCAAAGCGGATCAGGCTGTTCGCCAGCCTGCCAGGCGATGAGTGCAGCGGGTATGTTGGCGCCACACAGGTGATGGAAGGGGTAATCGCCGGAGAAACGCGGATTGATGTCGATAACCCGCACCTCTCCCTGTTCTTCTATGCAATCAAAGCCCCAGATGCCATTGTGCCCGGTCAGCGCGCTGAGTTGACGCGCCAGCGCTTCATAGGGCTGGCGTGCCAGACTCACGGCGGTGTCGCTCTCCCCTGCCCGCATGCTCTGCACCTCACAGACAAAGTGAGCGCAATACTGCCCCTGGAGGTCGTTTACCACAGCCAGACACAGCTCTCGGCCGCCAAGCGCTTGTTCGATCAGGACCAACTGGTCATCGCCAACCGCACAGTAAGCCTGCAATCCGCTATCGAGAATGTGCTGTTGCGCCGCCTGATAGGCCACGCGCAGCGCTGTTTCGGAGCTGCAATGGGCCAGGGCCAGCGAGCCAAAGCCCAGTCTGGCTTTGACCACCAGGGGGTAGTGCATGCGCTCATGCTGTACAGCCTGAAGTGCGGCCTCCAGGGTCAGGACCGAGCGTGGCACGGCAATACCGGCGCGCTCAAGCACCGTGCCGCACTCATATTTATCCAGGCAAATGCGTCCCCAGTCCTGGCTCGGCAAAGTGGTGGTAACACCGGCGGCGTCGAGCAGATGCTGGTGTTGGCTGAGCACATAGACATCCAGGTCGTGGAGTGCACAAAGCAGGTTGACCTGGTAGCGCTGGCACAGCTCAAGGATGCTTGGCAGGTATTCCGGGCTGTTGGCTGGCGGGGTTACCACGGCTATATCGGCGGCATACATACCCGGTGCAGCGGCAAACATGTTCGCGGCGATCACCTGACCTTGCCCTTGCAATGCCTGCTTGAAGTAGTCCACCAGATAGGCCCGGCGCCCTACGCTGGTTAACAGGATATTCATGGGAGTGGGTCCTGATCGCACAGTGCCTGGTAATGGCCGCGCAGTCTGTCGAGCGTTGCCTGATCAAGGCGGAGGCTGTTGCCACAGGGATAGGTGGTCTGAATTTGGCTCAGATCGGCAGTCAGCTCAGGCAGGTCAAAATGCCCGGCCAGCCGTTGCAAAAAAGCCTGAGGATCACTGCATACAGATTCATAGCCAACACTCAGCCACTGCGCAGCTGGCAAATCGGCCAGTTGCCGATGAATCGCCTGATCGGTGTGATAGACCTGACCAGCGATTTGCGCCGTGGGTTCAAGATCTTTCAGCAGCGGATATTGACTGGGTTTGACAGACCACCAGATCTGATCCGTGTTGTAGTAGGTGCGCCGCGCCTGGAGAATCGACTGCATCACATACAGCGGGTCTCGCTGCACATGAATGATACGCAGCTCAGGCATGGCCCGGGCAAAGAACCCAAGGTTGAACTGCAGCATCTTGGACTTTGACATAAAAGGCTTTTGAAACACCGACTCGATGCTGGCCAACTCGGCACGCAGTGCCTTGATATCTACCTTGGCGAGCATCTCCGGGCTCAGGTGTTCCGGCTCGTGGTTGGGCATGAAACGCCGCCAGAAATGGAAGAACTCACTGATCCCCAGTGCGCCACGGGTTTTGCCCAGGGTGGAGTCAAAGCCGCACTCGGCGCGCAGGTCGCTGAACTCGTTACCCAGATCATAGTCAGGGTTGAATAATAATTGCTGGATCAGTGCTCCGATATGCGGGGCATAGGCAAAACGCGACAGCAGATTGCTTGGATAGGCAACCGCCTGGGTGGCGGCCAGCAATTGGCTGACAAAGGTGATCCCGGCACGCGGACACCCCACCAGCACAAGCACCGGCATACGCGGGCTAGCTGCCTGCGCATTCACACTTTGCTGGACGGGCACCAGCAAGTGTTGCAGACGTTCAATCAACTGATCGAGACGCTGGTTGGGCTGAAAGACCTCGGTTCTTTCCTGCTGGTGTTTGATCACCAAGGATTCGGTCGATCCCTTCATGGGGTGTTTACCAGCGCAGCAATACGCTGGACCTCCTCTGATTCAAGATCGGCATAGACCGGCAGGCAGAGGATGCGCGAGGCTATGTCATTGGAGACAGGCTGCGCGGGGTGACTGCCAAGACTGGCGATGCTATCAAGTGATGGATAAAAGTAGCGACGCGCCTGAACACCCTGCTCCGCCAAGCGCTGCATGACCTTGAGCAGGTGCTGCTGGCTGTCCAGCAGCAGGGGAAAATAGGCATGATTCTGGCTGGCATCAGGCCGCCAACGCTGCAAGGTAAAGGATTGATGCAGCGCTTGATGATAGGCCTGCCAAACCCGTTGCCGGCCTGCCAGATTGGCCTGCAACTCGTCGAGCACACACAGGCCCATGGCGGCCTGGAATTCATTCATCTTGGCGTTGATGCCCAGCTCGTCGATGCAACCGGGG
Organism: Halopseudomonas sp. 4NH20-0008; assembly: GCF_057548395.1. Classification (NCBI taxonomy): domain Bacteria; kingdom Pseudomonadati; phylum Pseudomonadota; class Gammaproteobacteria; order Pseudomonadales; family Pseudomonadaceae; genus Halopseudomonas; species Halopseudomonas sp. 4NH20-0008. The sequence continues at coordinate 5,452 of NZ_BAAJMD010000016.1, read as the reverse complement.
CTGCTCTGGCCGAAGTTGATGATTTTCTCTGCACGCTGCAGGTCTTCAGCGCGTTTGAATACGATGGCGCCGCCCTCGACAGTATGGAACAGCTTGGTGGCATGAAAGCTCAGGGTTGCTGCGTCACCCCAGTTCAGCAGGCTTTGGCCCTTGTAGTTGACGCCAAAGCCATGGGCCGCGTCATAGATCACCTTGAGATTGTGCTGTTGCGCCACGGCGTCAATCTGCTCGACGTCACAGGCATTGCCGAACACCATCACCGGCACGATGGCGCGGGTCTGCGGGGTAATCGCCGCTTCAATGTGTCGGGCATCCAGACACCAGCTGTGCGGGTCGATATCGACAAACACCGGCTCTATGCCCTGCCACTTGAGCGAGCTGGCAGTGGCAATGAAGCTGAAAGGGCTGGTAACAGCCTCAGCCGGTTTGCCATGCAGCGGTAAATCTACGCCCAGGGCGCGGTAAGCAACCTGCAACGCCAGCGTGCCGTTACCCACCAGCAACAGGTGTTCAACCCCCAGCCAGGCTTGCAGGCGGCGAGTCAACTCCTGAACCAATGGACCGTTGTTGGTCAGCCAGCCGCGCTCATAGATGCCATCCAGATAACGGTTCAAGGCGTCGCGATTGGGCAGCCAGGGTTTGGCAACGGTGATCATGCTGGAAGCTGCTCGATAGGGTCAGGCGTCAATGACGACTGGGTTGGCTTACCTTCACAGGCAAAGTCGTCCCGGTCTGAAATCCGCACTGCGTGATCGCCCTGGTGAAACAGGTCGTAGTAGCCTCGGTAAGGCAGGCAGCGAGGTTGCATTATGGCCCCAATCATCGGTTGTACCTGAGTGATATCACGCTTTGCCCGTGGCCAGGGCAAACAAGTAGTCGCCATAAGCGTTCTTGCTTAGTTGTTTGGCCTGCGCCAGCAGCTGCTCAGGGCTCAACCAGCCCTGATTGAAGGCGATCTCTTCCAGGCAGGCAATCTTGTAGCCCTGGCGTTTCTCGATGGTCTCAACAAACTGGGCGGCTTCCAGCAGGCTTTCATGGGTACCTGTATCCAGCCAGGCAAAGCCGCGACCCAGCAGCTCAACGTTGAGCTCGCCCCGCTCCAGATAGGCCTGGTTGATACTGGTGATCTCCAGCTCACCGCGCTGACTGGGCCTGACCTGTTTGGCAATATCGATAACCTTGTTGTCGTAAAAATACAGTCCGGTAACGGCAAAGTGGGACTTGGGATTGGCGGGCTTTTCTTCAATCGAAATGGCGCGTTGCTGCTCATCAAACTCGACCACACCAAAGCGCTCAGGATCCTTGACCTGATAGCCGAACACAGTTGCGCCCTCTGGTCGGGCGGCGGCCTGTTTGAGCTTGGGCGTGAAGCCCTGACCGTAGAAGACGTTGTCGCCCAGGACCAGGCAGACGCTATCGCTGCCGATAAAATCCTCGCCAATGATGAAGGCCTGGGCCAGGCCGTCCGGGCTGGGCTGGGCTGCAAAGCTGAGATGGATACCGAACTGTTCACCATTACCCAGCGCCCGTTTGAAGGCGCATTCGTCCTCGGGGGTGGTGATGATCAGAATATCGCGGATACCCGCCAGCATCAGGACTGACAGCGGGTAATAGATCATCGGCTTGTCGTACACCGGCAACAGTTGTTTCGAGGTGCCCAGGGTAATGGGATAGAGGCGCGTGCCGGAACCGCCGGCAAGGATAATACCTTTCATAGTGTGCTTGAGCTCGATAGTAGCTGCTCGCGCAAGGCCTGGGCGGGCATCAGAGGGAGTTCAAGCTGTTCGGCCAGTTGCTTGATGCGCTTGACCAAACTGACGTTGGTAGCCAGTTGGCTGCGCTGCTGGTCGAACCAGATATTGTCTTCCAAGCCAACGCGTACGCCATCGGCAAACATCAGACCGAACAGGTTGGCCTGCAACTGAAAGCGCCCCAGTCCAGCCAGGCAGCAGGTCAGGTTGTCAGGCACATCCTGAAGTAATGTGGACATCTGCAATGCTGTGCACTGGGCGCTGCTGATGTTGCCAAACAACAGATTGGCATAAGCATGCCCTTGCACCAGACCTTCATTCATGAGCACACGCACCATGTTGAGCATGCCGAAGTCGAATACTTCCAGCTCCGGCTTGATGCCACGCGCCTGCATGCGCGCCGCTAACTGACGAATAACATCCGGTTCATTGATGCTGGCGCTGCGCTGAAAGTTCAGGGAAGACAGGGTCAGGCTGGCCATGTCCGGTTTCATGTCACCGTCCAGCTCCAGCACCCGCGCTCGGCTTTCAAAGTCCGGACTCTGTCGACCGCTGGCCGTCACGCAGAGAATCGCCTGCTGGCCACCGGGCAACTTGCGGATAGCCTCAATCAGCCGGCCATATTGCAGTGGATCATTACTGTGGGTCTGTTCTGGCGTTCTGGTATGCAGATGGAACATCTGCACACCCAGCTCGAGACATTCGGCAACCGTGTCGATGATCTCATCATGGGATACCGGCACGTGCGGGGTCTGCGATTTCGTGGGAATGATGCCGGTAGGCGCCAGACTGATGATATAGGATTTATTGGTCATAGCTTGCCCTCAACGGGTCACCTCAGTCGACGTCTTGGCCATTTTTTTCGCCGGGTTGCCTACATATACGCCATCTTCCTCGGTATCGCTTACGACCACGGCGCCTGCCCCGATAAAGCAGCGATCGGCAATCCGCACACCATCACGCAATACCGCACCTAAACCAATAAAGCAGCGATCACCAATGCTGACATTACCGCCAGTGGTAACACCCGAGGCGATAAAGCAGTGATCACCAACACGGCTATGGTGACCTAGATTGCTGCCCGCTCGAAGAATGACGTTGCGCCCAAGCGTGACAAACGGCTGCACCGTAACGCCTTCGAAGATCAAGGTATTAGCCTTGACCTCCAGATCAGCCCAGCACTGGCTCGATGCATGAACAAAGCTGGCCAGGGTATAACCCATGGCTTCGAGCTGATCGCATCTCTGCTGACGCACGCCGTTTATGCTGTTGAATCCCAGGGGTACGATAATGTCATGCTGCTCAGGGGGGAAGCTCGCCAGCAAACGGCTGAGGCCAATCACGGGGATACCGTTAAGACTATCCCCCTTAAGGTAGCTGTCATCGACCACATGCGCGACAACGCGTCGTTGCTCGCTGAGCAGGTAACTGGCAAGCGCTGAAAACGACTGCGCACCAAAAACCACAACATTCTTGTTATTAAAATCGGTCATCCCTGCCTCTTTGCACATTCAAATTTCGGGGTAAAAGGTGTTTTTTCAGCCGGTATTATAGAGCTGTACCCAGTCGCTGGCGATGATAACTGCCATCCTGCACCCGCTGGCACCAGTCGAGGTTATTAAGATACCACTCGACGGTTTTGCGCATGCCGGTCTCGAAGGACTCTTGCGGCGCCCAACCCAGTTCGCGCTGAATTTTGCTTGCATCTATGGCGTAGCGTTGGTCGTGCCCGGGGCGATCCTCAACATGAGTGATCAAGTCACGATAGAGGGTTTCACTCGGACGCAACGCCTGCAGGGTGTCACAGATGGCCAGTACCACCTCAATATTCTGCTTCTCATTGTGGCCACCGACAGTGTAGGTCTCTCCGACCTGGCCCCGTGTTACCACTGCATAGAGCGCGCGCGCATGGTCCTCCACATAGAGCCAGTCACGGATCTGCTGGCCTGTGCCGTAGACCGGCAATGACTTGCCGTCCAGCGCATTCAGAATAACCAGCGGAATCAGCTTTTCCGGAAAATGATAGGGGCCATAGTTGTTTGAACAGTTGCTGATCAGTACCGGTAAGCCATAGGTACGCAGCCAGGCCCGAGCCAGATGATCGGCACTGGCCTTGCTGGCCGCGTAGGGCGAGCTGGGGGCGTAAGCACTGGTCTCGTTGAAGCGTTGGCTGGCCACTGTTGGACTTTGCGCGGGATGCGGCAGATCACCGAAAACCTCGTCGGTAGACACATGATGAAAGCGAAACTGCGCCTTGCGTACTGGCTCCAGCCCTTGCCAATAATGCCGGGCAGCTTCCAGCAGGGTATAGGTCCCGAGGATATTGGTCTGAATAAACACGGCCGGGCCGTCAATCGAGCGGTCGACATGGCTTTCAGCCGCAAGATGCATGACCCAATCCGGTTGATGCCGGATAAACACCTGCTGCACGGCCGCAGCATCGCAAATGTCCACCTGTTCAAACTGGTAACGGTCTGACCCGCTGATCTCGCTGAGGCTCTCCAGGTTGCCAGCGTAGGTGAGCTTATCGAGGTTCACCACGCTGTCATCGGTGTTGTTGATCAGGTAACGAATCAGCGCGGAGCCAATAAAGCCTGCGCCGCCGGTAACGAGGATTTTCATTGCCAGTAGATGACCTTGTTCAAGAGATGTCTTGGGGAGAAACCCGTCTTTTGCCGTTCCCTGGCCTGATTGAAACAAGCATACTGAGGACTCGGTTTAATCCTGTGCGCGTCGAAATTGCTTAGATACATAGGGTACTGTCCGAATCCGTTGAGATAAAGCAGTCTGTTGGCTCTTGTGATGCAGCTGTCAGCTGCTGATCGCGTTCAAGCGCGCTCGTACAACCCCACCCCCAATTGGTAGGACCGGGGCGGCCGGCCAGGCCTTGACCGCGAATGGTGTAATCTCAACCCGCCTGCAATCCGCCCTGTTCGCGCTCAAGCGCGCTCCTACAACCCCACCCCCAATTGGTAGGACCGGGGCGGCCGGCCAGGCCTTGACCGCGAATGGTTTAATCTCAACCCGCCTGCAACCCGCCCTGTTCGCGCTCAAGCGCGCTCCTACACAAAACCCGACGTCCACAGCCCTGTAGGAGCGCGCTTGAGCGCGAAGGGGGTCTGACCCAGTAGTCTAAAATGGTTCAGGACAGCAAGGAGGCATGCCATGAATAATAAGGCTAAAGGAAGCCGTTTGAGGCACGGGCGACATTCGGAGCCCGGCAGGACCTATCTGATCACCAGTGTGACGCGAGACAGGGCACCGGTTTTTCGGGACCTGAGAGCGGCCCGAACCTTGATTCAAGTGTTGCAGGAGCAGGTGACGCTGAAGCGGGTAGAGAGCATCGCCTATGTGGTCATGCCGGATCATTTGCACTGGCTGGTTCAGCTAAAGGATGAACACCTTTCCAGGGTAGTGGCTCGGATCAAAACTCTTTCCGCAGCGCGTATCCCAGCCCTGCACTGGCAACGCGGTTTCCACGACCGCGCCATGCGTCGTGACGATGATCTGCGCAAGGCTGCGCGTTATATCATCGCCAATCCATTACGGGCTGGGCTGGTTGAATCGGTCGGGGATTATCCGCATTGGGATGCAGTCTGGTTATAGGCAGACTTACAAGACTGCGCGGTCACCTTGGATGACATCTAACGCCGCTTGTAACCGCCTTATTCGCGCTCAAGCGCGCTCCTACAGAGGCTATT
>NZ_BAAJMD010000015.1:0-90760 GCF_057548395.1 Halopseudomonas sp. 4NH20-0008 | reverse complement strand
GCTTGAAGCGACGGTGCCAAATGACCAGCAAACCCGCTGGTGGATCATGGGCTTTGGCGCAAACATTGATGTGATTGAGCCGCTGGCCTGGCGTGAACATATTCTTGAACAGGCCCGTATTATTTCGGCCAGAGGATAGTTTTGCTCATGGATACATCTGAGACATTTAAACCTGCACGCACATTTGATTTCTGCGCTTTGCATTTTCTGAATCAGTGGTTAACCAAGGAGTCAATATTTTGCCGCATGCTGATTACAGGCGACGAAGAGGTGAGGCGCAAGGCGATCTCAGAGGCCGCTATTCACTTTCGAATTGCTAGAAACCTGCCCATTCATTACGAAACCACATCCGGCTTAAAGCGATACCAGCCGATTCTCATCATGCTTGATGAGTTTAGGGACATATCAACTCTAACTGCCGCTGATATGGTGGTTGAGAGCGCAAAAAGGATCTCTGCAGCGTATGGGTTCAAAAAAGTGCTGTCATTGACCTCAAAGCTTTTATGGCTCAGACACAAGGCACCAATTCGTATATACGACAGACAGGCTCGGATTGCGCTGGGCACGCCTGAGGGCGACTATCATGCCTTCGATGAGACGTTTAGCCTCTTTTTTGAGAAGCACAACACGGAAATCGACCAGGCTTGTACAGATCTGGCGAGTGCCATTAGATATTCTGTGATGCCAGAAATGCCTGTTGAGGAGTTATGGCAGTTGGTATCTGAAAGTTGGTTCAAGGAGCGCGTATTGGATATCTACCTCTGGCACGAAGGAAGCAGAATGATGCTAGCTGACTCAAGGAGTCGACCAGACAAGCCTTATGGCTCCTCAAAGCCAGCAATCATGTAGCAACCAAATTGTGTGATCCTGCGCCGCGCTGGAGTGAGGCAATCGATGCAGATGATTGCCGCTACTGTCAGTAAGCTGGCCCTTTGATCTGCCCGTCACCAAGGGCATGATCCTTTAACCTAGGTCAGCCTAAAATCTCATGCATAACACTGCGAAACCCAGCCATATAATCATCACTGAGCCCATTGGTGCCGGTTGCATGGGGTAATGAGACTACCGTTGCATTGGGGAACCGCTGCAAAAGCAGTTTGAATTTGACCTTGCCGACACCTGTATCAGAGGTGAGTATTTCTGCGTTGCCCGGACGGACACCGAGAATGGATACGACTCGATCTCGAATCCGGATATCGTTCAGTGCCTCAATCAGGGTGCTCCCCGTAAAAATAATGAGCCTGGGCTTTCTGGATTCAATCAGCGAGAGGATACCCTCTGATTCTTTGACCAGCTTTTCAACGTTGATTTTGTCTTCTGCGGCGGTGTTGGTTTGGGTGTCAAGCCAGTTGGTCTGAAAGATTGATCGCTCGTAGTCCGACAGTTTTTCAGGATCGCTTTCCAGTGGACGCCCCCAGCTCTCAAACCAACGCATCAGGCGATTGCGAAAGCGCGAATCGTTTACCCGCAGATCTGAAAAGTATGAAGCCGGTAGCACTTCGGGCAGCTCACCCTTCTCCTCTCTTTCCTTATCAAGGGCTGAAAACCCAAAATTGTAGCCACAGATCATGATTCCACGGGTCATGTTTTGCGGGCAATCTGCGGTAACGACAGGGTGCTTACTCATAGCAACAACCTCCTTGTTTGCTGTTCAAAAGTGCAAGACGGTCCCTGGCGGTTGTTCGCGGGCTGGCCGATCTCAGCATGGTCCATATGTGTTTCAGACTTTTCGGATGGCATGTCATAGCACGAAAATTCGGAACAGAGGGCACATCTAGGTACACCATTGATCCCTCTGAAAAACTTCTCCGATCAGAGACCAGACAGAGTAGCACCTCATAACCCCAATGTTTTGCACACATGTTCCAGGTTACCAGCGGCACTAGGTTATCGCCCTCCGAGTGGGCAACAACAACCAGCAACCCCTTTTTTGCCAGAAAGCACTCAATGGTGGACATCACGCTGTCGAAAATCTCATTGGCATACTGCTGCAATACATAAGGCGGCTTCAACTTTTCGCTTGGCGCCCCTTGCGTGAAAATCAGTGTGCCGTCTTCACCCCCTCCCGGCTTCAATCCCAGAGTAAGATCTTCTGTTCCGAAAATCATAAGTGAATTCTCCATCAAACAATCCTCAGCAGCATTCATAGGTGCTTTAACCTATCCCTGCATTGCGACGTTTTACGTCGCATCAAACCGTTTAGTTTTCAGCACCTCCGCCTGATAAAGCTTGCTCTGCCCCAGGCCCAGGATTAAGCAAGTATTCAGGCTCTGACCGTAACCGTGGATACAGCGGAAACGGTCAGATCGTGGACAGTAGGATCACTGGCAATATCGGGCGCATCTGGTCTGAGGTGCAAAAGCTAATCAACCAGGCCAGGCACCCCGACGAATTGCTGGCATGTCATCTACCGCATGGGCATAGAGATAAATCCAGGCCTCGCCAAAGCGGGTGCTTAAACGAGTTCGGCGATAGAAGGACAATTCCGGCTGGCCGGGTATGAACCCTTCCAGCCGATCCAGTCGTTGCAGGGTGATCTGGTTGACGGTGTAGACTTCCACAACAATCCCCTGAGATTCCTCAAGCTTTGCCCCCGGGAAAAAACCCAGATCATAAAGCGTTACCTGCGTCAGCGTATCCTCACCCAAAAATATCGCATCGCGCAGATAGCCGTGATTCGGCATGCCTTGTTTCAGGCTGCCATACACAATCACCTTATGCATGGCTGGGCCATCCATGCTCATAGCCAGGCACCCTGCTCTACTGCGTCATGCTGGTTACGAAGCTGATGCTCCTCGCGCAGTGCGGCCAGGACATTAAAGGCATTACAGGCTGATCCCATGATCCGCATACGCCGCTGTACACAGGCAAAGTCGCCAGGTGTCAGGCTCAATGCAGCGATACTGGCCTGTAAGCCCTTGGCCTCATCCTCGCTGTCAGGGCCAATCAACTGACAGAAAAACGCCCAGGCCTGGGCAGGCTGCAAGAAGTTAAAGGCCACCTTGAGATCCAAACGCCGCAACACCGCCCCATCCATGGCTGGAAGGCGGTTGGTGGTCAGTACAACCACGCCGGAAAAGCGCTCAAGCTGCTGTAGAAACTCATTCACTTGGCTTTTCTGCCAATGCGGACCAGCCGCCATCCGCGATGGCAACCAGGTATCGGCCTCATCAAACAGCAGTACCGCCTTGCGTTTTTCTGCATCTGCAAAAGCCGCGGCAATCGCTTGCTCGGTAAAGCCAACCCAGGGCTGTAACAAGTCCGATCCGGACACAGCAATCAAAGGGCATTCCAGGCTTGCGGCAAGGTAACGGGCATACTCACTTTTGCCGGTGCCAGAGGGGCCGTAGAGACAGATTCGCCCCTCAGCGCTTCTTCGCAAACCTTCAGCCAAACGTGTCAGATCTCTATCAGCGTTGGCCAGATGGGGCTCAAAACAGCTTTTTTGAATTGGCACGGTTGGCAGCCATGGCAGTCCCTGGGCACGCAGACTTTCATCCAGCAAAAGCTTGAGACGCTGTTCGTTCGTCTGGGCATCGGCATCACCCAATATGCCAACCACTTTCGCGGCCTGGTGAAAGTGCCCCGGTTGCACAGCAGGTTGCCTGCTCACCTCATCCAGCCAGGTCTCGGATAAGGTCACATCGCTGAAAAAAACCTTTGCCAACTTCCCGCGCTGCGAATCATCCAACTCAGGCATTTCCAGCACCAGGTCAAACCGGCGCATAAAGGCCGGGTCGAGGCAATTAACGGAGTTGGTTAACCAGAAGGCAGGTAACGGGTTATTTTCTAGCAGATGATTCACCCAGGCCTTTTGACCACGGCTGCCATCAAAGCCAAACACGTCCTCAATTTCATCAAACAGAATCAGGGTGTCTGTTTTGTCCTTGAGCATGCGCTGGCAATAGCGATAAGCCGAAAAACGCTTTTGCTGAGAAATCGGCATGTCGTCAAGGTCGTTGCAACGCACCTCCTGAAGCTCCGCTCCCAAGGTCATGGCAAGAAGCCTGACCAGCTGAGTCTTACCGGTTCCAGGCGCACCATGCAGAAGGACATTGACACCTGTCTGGCGCTGCCTGCAAGCATTGTGCAGATAGTCGTGAATCAGATCCCGCTGCTCTGCCCAATAATCAAAATCATGCCATTGGACCAAGGCAGCGGGAGCGCGGTATGAATAGCGCTGCAATAAACCTTCGACAACTTCATCGTCATACAACAACTGGTCAGTCAAACCGTCGTCCAGCTCGAGCGCATCACCAAACAGACCGCCAGGCGTTACAAATCCGGCTTGAAAGAGCATGCCGCTTGGGGCTAGTGCTTTGCGAACATCGCTGTAAGACATTCTGAGCGCGGTGGAGATACTACGTTGTAGCTGGCAACGGGAAACACGATTACTGGTAGACACCATATCTGCGAAGATTTGCGAACTCTCGCGTAGCACCAAGAAAGCCAGAACTGCCTGCTCCTGTTCGTTGAGTGCAAAAACACGATGCAACTCATCCAGATTGCCCCTCAAAGGCTGCCCAAGCTCAGGGGGAGACTGTTCAAGCTCACGACGACGGCGAACAAGGAGTTGATAACGCGCATCATCGTCCAGATCCCCGAGCTCATCATTATCAATACCCAACAATGCCCAGGTCTCATCACCGGCAAAGCGATGCTGGCCAAGCAGAGTCCGCCACAGGTCTCCTTCCAGCAACAAACGCAGGCTCCACAGAGCCATCATGCCTGAGCCGTTAGTGACTGAAGGGGGCGTGGGAGACATTAGAGAGGCAATAGTCGGCATGGTCAGTTACTCCTTGGCTGAAAGAGTGACTTATTCTGACCATGTTGTGCGACGTATTTGGTCGCAGCGACCAGATTCTGGCCTAGGTAGCCTGACCATCTTGATTATCGTTCCGGCCGGAACGACTAATCAAAGCAAAAGGGAGTCTGGCGATTAGGACAGCCGTTCCAGCCGGAACGATCGTGTTATGACTACCCACTCATGGGTTACTCAACATCAACGCAATTCGTGAATTGGATATTGCCTCGCGAGCTAGAGTAATACCACTTGAAACGCAAAAGGTATTTTCTTGTCGGCTTAGGCTTATTGCCAACTTCCGACTGAAATGATGAAACGATGAAAAAGCCAACACCATATGAAGTCGTTCCGGCTGGAACGGTCGGGACTCGACACAACAGCTTTGGAAGCTTGTATAACACAACCGGCAAGAACGAGACCTGGATCGGAGCTACTCTGAGCTCAAGGTCTCGCTGATATCCCCAATGCTTTTTTCTTACTGACTCAAAAGCTCCGAGATCTTCCAAATGCCGCCGGGTTGTTCCTGGTGAGCTTTTCAGAGGCTTAGGAAAACGATCTTCGCTGACCCACCTCCCTATTGTGGATCGGGAAACATAGGCTAACCTCGCTGAGTTGGCTTGAACCGACACCAGCTCCCAAGAGGCTTTCCCGCCACAGCTTGTAACGCCACTAATACTCTACCGACGATCAGCAGCTCAATAAAACTGTGCCAGCGCCGACTAATAGGCGAAATGGCATGCTTGTTAGTGCTTGTCTGAAAAATCAAAGACGATGAAGATCTCAACCGTTTGATATACGTCGAACCTCGACGCAGTCGTTAGCCGGAAAATAATTGCGATACCACGTTTAGCGGACCAAAATTTCTTGGACCTTACCTAATCTGGTACTCTTAAACCGTGAAATCATCGTCAGCTGCAAGCAAAAAGAGCTTGTATCCAGACGTGTATCCAACCACTTTTATAACAGAGATTTTCTGATGAATATCATAGATTTGGCTAACGGGTTCAAACGCCCCCGGCTCCACCAAACTAGAAAGACCTGAAACCCTGATTATCCTAGTGATTTTCAGGGTTTTTTGTTTGTTTGCGCATCAATGTGCCCCCAAAGTGTCACAGGAGGCCAATTACCAATAATCTGGCTTCACGATTGCCTTCTTCTTGAGCAACGGAACCTTGTCAGGTAACTGGTTGGCAGACAGTTCGGTATCAGAGATATAGCTACGCATCCAGTCTGAATGTTTTCTGAGGGAACCTGGAGGGTTTCTAACGAGCTGATGGTCCTCCTGACGGTGGGGGAGGATCACACCAAGCCGGATATCAGGAAAATCTCGACGAATGGCTGCCAGTGCTGGAGCCAAGTCTGTATCGCCTGAAACAAGGACTATCTGAGAAACACCACTCTGACCCGATCTGCAGGCAGCCCTGTACATGCCAAGAGCCAAATTCACATCAGTCTCTTTCTCTTCAAGCTGCCAAATAGCAATTCGATCAAGACGAGAAGGCTTTTGTCCCTGCCGATACCGAGGAGCATAACCACGCGTCAAACGGTGATTCCCTAATGTTACGTTGACGCCCCTGGTCTCCAATGCACGAATATAACGATGTTGAGCATCATTTGATGCCTGGCCACGAGTTGCAAGCTTGGCGATGACAGGTGCAGTGAAGTAGTCAACTGAGTAACGGGCGGAGGCAGGGTCCTGAATAGACAGGATAGAGTCGAGCAAGGAAGGTAGATCCAACCATTTATATGGCGAACCATGCAGCACGCCATAATAGAGATTGTAACCATCAACAAAAAAAGCAGTTCGCACAGTTGATCTGTCCCTAGAAACGAAAAAACCGGCTTTCGCCGGTTTCTTCACCCAAGACTAAGGCTGAACTTAATCTGCCCGCCAAGGGTTGAGTCGTGGACGTAGTGTCCCTAAAAGCCCGGGTGCAGTCAAGCAAGTAGGGTTACATAGTGGCGCAATGACGCTTACAGAGTCTGTCCGCAATGACTGGACTCTATCAAATTAGAACGGCCTGATAAATCAAGACCAGAGAGCGGGGAAAGCTGTATTGCCTCTGCATGTAGTGGTCAACCGACACCGGCCCACCAAACAAGCAAGACGCAAAGCCCTGATTATCCAGAATAGTCAGGGCTTTTGCGTTTCCGGGAGTTAACAAGCCGGAATGATCAGGTATTGCCCTTGTTATTATCGTGCAGTGATCGACAGAAGCACTGTCGAGGTAAAGCTCAGGGTGATGCGGTGAGGTAATCCGTAGTCAGTGCGGACAAAGCCTTGATGCCCGTGATCAGCGCCTGATCATCAACGAGAAATTCCGGCGAGTGATTGGGGGCGGCGCGGCCCATGTTCTCCATGGGCGTGACACCGAGAAAAAAGAACAGCCCCGGCACCTGTTGGGCAAAGTAGGAGAAGTCCTCGGAGCCGGTCACCAGCGGCGAGGGAAATACCCGCCCGCCGGAAGCACGCTTCAAGGTCGGCAACATCCGTTCAGTAAGTGCCGGCTCATTCACCGTCGTCGCATAGTTGTCAACGATAGTGACCTCAGCCTCCGCGCCAGTAGCGCGCGCCGTGTGCTCGACAGTCTGTCTGATCTGGTTATTGACCTGCTGCTGGACTTCATCACCATAGGTACGGATGGTGCCGCTCATCTCGACCAGATCAGGAATGATATTGTGTCGATTGCCACCCTTGATGGTGCCGATGGTGACCACTGCCGGAGCAGGCATCAGGTTGGTCTGACGGCTGACTACCGTTTGCAGACCATTGATGATCTGCGCGCTGGCTACAATCGGATCAACCCCGTTCCAGGGTTGCGCACCATGGGTTTGTCTGCCTTGAACACGGATATGCAGATCGCCACTGGCAGCCATGATCGGGCCGCCTCGGTAACCGATCACGCCGGTTGGTGCAGACGAGGTGACATGCAGTCCGAAAATCACGTCGACCCCTGGGTTCTCCAGCACACCCTGCTCGACCATAAGCCGTGCGCCAAAAAACCGCTCGCCGTCATAGACATAGTCGCTGGGGCCTTCCTCGGCAGGCTGGAAGATGAATTTGACGCTGCCGGGTAACTGCTCTCGATACGCCACCAGATTTTCAGCTACCGCCATCAATATAGCTACATGCGCATCGTGTCCGCAGGCATGCATGACCGGCATGTGTTCGCCCTGATAGGCCTGACTGATGCCTGATGCGTAGGGCAGTCCGGTTTTCTCCTGTACCGGCAAGGCGTCCATATCTGCCCGCAATGCCACTACTGGACCAGGCTTACCCCCCTCCAGCAGAGCCACGACGCCGGTCGTTCCTACATTCGTCTCAACCCGCATGCCGAGCGCCCGCAAATGCTCGGCGACCAGGGCCGCTGTACGGTACTCCTGATTACCCAGTTCCGGGTGTTGATGAATATCGTGACGCCAGGCAATCGCCTTGTCCTCCAGTGTGCTGGCATTGCTCAGCACGTTGTCGGTCAGCGTGCTGGCACAAAGAGTGGACCAAGGCAGTCCAGCAGCTGCGCACAACAGCACGCAACCAAGTATGGATTTCTTCATGGTGATCTCTGGCTAGTGGGGTGGGTGTACAGGCTGGGTCAGATGTTGCCGGTATTCGGCAGGCGAGCACCCAAACCATTGGCGAAAGACGCGATAAAACTGCGCCGATTGCTGAAAACCAAGCAGGCAGGCGACCTGCTCAAGCGGATACGGGAGCCGCAGGTACACAGCAGCCAACTCTTTACGGGTCTGCTCAACCAGAACACGAAAGGTCAATTGCTCCTCCCCCAGGCTGCGCTGCAGGGTTCGGCGACTGGTTGCCAGCAGAGCAGCACAATGATCGATCTCGGCACTGCCGTGCCGGTACAACAGCGGCAACAGGGTTTTTATCGCATCACCCCATGCTGGCGTATCAGCCTGACGCAGCAGATAGCGCTCACGTTTACCAAGCTGCTCAGCCGGACAGCTAGCCCAACCCAAGGGCGCGTCCAGATCATGTTCAACCAGCTGAATGCAGGTTTCGCCGGGCTGGCCGGAACGCACTGCGGTAATCCCTAGGCCTTCCAGAGTACGCACCAGGGCCAGCGCGATTCCGTCACGCTGACTTTGAGCGCTGGCATAGCTACCTGTACTGGCGATATCCAGACTCCACCCATCGGCATGAGCATGCAGCGTCAAAACCACGCCTTCGGAGTTGACGCGGAAGTAGCGGCACAGAAGATGTAAGGCCTCGCGCCGGGTCATGGCCCCGGCCAGATAGGTTTTACGCAACAGACTCGGCCGATAATTCAAGGTACCGAACGCCTTGCTCAGCAGACACGGATCTCCCGTTGCATCTTCCAGCTCAACAATCAGGTCATCCAGCAGTAACAGCGGAATACGCGGCTGATTACGATAGTGTTTCAGCTTATCCAGCACCGGGGCACACACAGCTCCATGCCTGGCGGTCAACGTATTGCCAAGCGCTTTCAGCGTGGTCGCGAAATGATCGCGTGATACCGTCAGTGCGGCGACGTGCTGAGACATCTGACTTGCCTCGCCTGGAAAAGTGAGCGGTGTGATCTGGTCAGCAAGAGACATTTTCTGTCCTGACCTTGCTTATGATTCTATGCCTCGGACCTTGGCTGACAAGTGCAATTGGTGCCAATCGACATTTTGCCGAGCAAAGTGGCTGCATTATCACATGGCAGCTCAGAGATACCCGATTCGTAATGCCGCCCTCCTGAAACTGCCGCGCATTTCAGTTAAAGTAGCGCGCAGCCAGCCTCACAGAAGAGGCTGGCTGCGATGAAAGTTCTGGCGTAGAGCAGACTTTTCCATGTTATGGAGGACAGGACAGGTGTTCCAGAGACAAAACAGGTTGGTGTGGGTACTTCTGCTGATGGTCTTGCTGGCACAAGGTTGTGCCAGCCCAAGAATCGTCACGGGCGACTTCGGGGTTCTGAAGGCCCACTACTATGGTGGCGGGCTGAAGCTGTTCTTCAATATCAGTACAGCTCAGATTGCCGCATCAAGACAGGAAGGCGCTGTCGAGTTTGACCTCAGCCAGGTAGACCCGCAGCGTATTGAACAGTTGGCCGTCGAGATTGGCTACATGAATGATGTGCCCACGTCCCGATACCCGGTACGGCACCTCGACATCATCGATGCCGCCGTGACGGATGGCAAAATCCTTGTTCAGATACCTCGAGTAAATGATCACTCAGCCTATCTTGTCAGAGTCACGTTCTGGTCCAACAACATCATGTACAACGCCAACACCTGGCTAGTCAGACATGACGACCCCAGCTCAGGCCCAACTGAACTCTCGGGCCAACCCATAGCCCTGACAGGTCCCGGCGCAACCATGCAGATAAGCAAGAATGACGTTCACATTCTGGTCACGCCCCATTTTGCCGAGGCTCAGCACAGGGGTTACTACGCTCGCTTTCCGGAGTATCGCGCCATCAAAACCTCGGGAACCTATTAAGCAAGTGCATCGGTAACAGCAACGGCTGACTCGGCTTGGCAGTCTGGATAATAAAACCCGTTCACACTCAATGAGCCCTGCTGATATAGTCCGCCCATGCCAATAACAAGATCACGACGCGCTCACCTGGCCCTGATGCTGTATTTCTGCGTCATGCTGAGTGCATTCCATTGCAGCATTGGCCATGGCCAGATGTCCGGCATGCAGCTCAATGGCGTCAATGTTGCCTTTTGTTCTATTGATGGCCCCGCCTTTTCCAGCATTGACCTGGCATCTGAACTCACGGCCCCAAGTGCCAGTGCGAGTTTTGATTGCTCGCTTGTTTCATCCTTTGTTGCCCTGGCCCTGGCCGCCTTCTTTGGCTTGCTGGGCTGGTTGCCGTTACGGCGTGATCAGGTCGTTTTCAGATCACTGATCGTTGCCAAGCCCCGCCGACTCCCCTGGCTACCCGCCAACCCCCGCGCCCCACCCTTTTTCGCCTGATCCACTGGCGTTGCGTGAGCTGATCTCGCGCACGCACTGCACCTTCAATTAATTGAATTTGCGCCGCAACGGCCGGGCCTGTGCACCGGCCTATGCAGGCGATCAAGGGAATAATTATGCGCTATCTTAACCAACCGAGCCTGCTGGCTCTGTCCATATTTACTGCACTCGTTGGCACAGTTCAGGCTCAGCCAGTGACCGAACAGATCACGCTGCCTGACCAAACCGTCACGGCAACGCGTCAAGCCGACCCTACCGCACCCAGCCTGCTGGACACGCGCGAGAGCTTTGCGCGCATCCCGGGTGGCGCCACGGTGGTAGATGCCGAGACCTACAAAACCGGCCGTAGCAGCACCCTGCAGGATGCTCTGGGACTGGCGACCGGCGTCTTTGTCCAGCCCCGCTTCGGTGCCGAGGAGGCGCGCATTTCCATTCGCGGCTCAGGCCTGCAGCGCACCTTTCACGGTCGTGGTCTGTTGCTGATGCAGGACGGCGCACCGGTCAACCTGGCCGACGGCAGCTTTGACTTTCAAAGTATCGAACCGCTGGCAGCGGACCATGTTCAGGTGCTACGCGGCGCCAATGCCTGGCGCTATGGCGCGACCAACCTGGGTGGCGCAGTCAACTTCATTACCCCGACCGGCAAGACCGCCAGACCAGCCGATCTACGCCTGGAGGGTGGCAGTTTTGGTTATCGACGCCTGCATGCGGCCTTGGCCCAGGACCTTGGCAACTGGGACGGTTTTGTCAGCCTGTCGCATTCCGAACAGGACGGCTATCGCCAGCATGCCCAGCAGGAGAACCAGCGCCTGTTCGCCAATCTGGGTGGGCGTCTCACTGACCGCATTGCCACCCGGTTTTACCTGACCCATGTCGATACCGACTCGGCCCTGCCGGGCAACTTGACCAAGGCGCAGTTAAGAGACGATCCACGCCAGGCCAATCCCGGCAGCGTGACCAACGACAACCGCCGCGACTTTATCCTGAATCGGCTGGGTAACATCAGCGTGCTTCAGATCAATGCGGCGCACAGTCTTGAGCTAAGCAGTTTTTACAGCGATAAATCCCTGTTTCATCCGATATTCCAGGTACTCGATGTCGATAGCGAAGACATGGGCCTGCGCCTGACCCACCGCTGGGCCAACGACGCTGGCTGGCGCTGGAGTATGGGCGTAGAAGCACTGGAAGGACGCAATACCGATCAACGCTTTGTCAACCAGAGCGGCCAAAAGGGCCAACAGGTCAATCACCTGCGTCAGTCCGCCAGCAATCTGAATGCCTTTGCCGAACTGGAAGTGCCCGTCGCCGAACGCTGGGCCCTGTTTGCCGGGCTGGCGGCGCTGCGTCAGGAGCGGGATGTCAATGACCGCCTGCGCTGCAATGCCTTTGTCACGGCGGTCTGCGTACCGCAGGATGAGTCCTTCAGCAAAACCTACCGGGGTGAACTGGGCCGGCTCGGTCTGCGACATGATCTGACCGATGACATCCAGCTGTTCGGCAATATCAGCCAGAGCATGGAGCCACCGACCTTCAGCGAGCTGACCGGCGGCCAGGTGATCAGCGCCAATGACGCCCAGCGCGCCACCACGCTGGAAATCGGCATGCGCCTGAGTCGCGGCAATATAGAGCTGGATCTGGCGCTGTACCGCAGCCAGATCCGCGATGAGTTGCTGGCCCTCAACGATGCCAGCGGTCAACCGCAGGGCACGGTCAATGCCGATAAAACCCTGCATCAGGGGATTGAGCTAGGCGGTGCCTACACCCTTGGCCAAGTGGTATTGCGCGGACAATATCTGCTCAACGACTTTCGCTTTGAGGATGATCCGGTCTACGGCAACAACCGGCTGGCGGGCGTACCACGGCATTTTCTCAAGGGCGAAGCACTGTGGCAGGACGCTGGCTGGTATGCCGGACCCACAGTTGAGTGGGTACCCAGCCGATATGCCGTGGACCATGCCGCCAGTCTGTTTGCCGAGGGCTATGCCATATGGGGCCTGAAGGCCGGCTTCCGCCCGACGCAAGGGCTTGGCTTTTTCGTCGAGGGCCGTAACCTATCCGACCGTCACTATATCGCCACCACCGGCGTGATCGCCGATGCCCTGGGTGCCGACAGTGCGCAGTTCCTGCCCGGTGACGGACGCGGACTGTTTGCCGGTCTGGAGTGGCGTCTATGAGCCAGGCCGCCATGACGGGTGTTCGTACACCCACCTGGCGGCAGCGGCTGATGCGGCTGATGCCCTGGCATCGGCGGCTGGCCCTGCTGGCCTGTCTGGGGATTTTTAGCTGGGCAGGCAGCGGCATGCTGCATCCTGTGATGAGTTTTCTGCAGCCCCGCCCCACCGCCATGGCACCACCCCAAGCCGCCTTGCCGCTGGATAACCTTCTCCCCCCTGGCCGTATCCTGGCCGGGGCGGGGATTGAGCGGGTTAACGGCCTGCGCCTGATGCAACTGGCCGACGAACCCTACTATCAGGCACGGGTGGATGCTCAGAGCACGCCGCGCTACTGGCATGCGCGCACGGGCCATGAAGTTGATCTGCTGGCAACGCACACCGAAGCACTGGCCCGGCATTATCTGGGCACCGACGAGGCGCTGAGCTTTGCCGGCCTGCAGGTGCAGTTCAGCAACGAGTACGCCTTTATCAATCGCCTGCTGCCGGTGGCCCGCATTGAGACCCAGCGCGATAACCAACTGCGCCTGTATCTGGATCCTTACCATGACCGGCTTGGCACGCTGGTCGATCAGCGCAAGGCCTGGTTCAGTGGGTTTTTCATGACCCTGCACCGCTTTGGCTGGCTGGAAGCAGCCGGGCCGCTGCGGCCGCTACTGATGCTGTTACTGTTGGCGTCGATTCTGGCCGCCACCCTGATGGGCCTGGGCCTGTTTGTAGCGCGTAAGCGGCATCCCGGCACGCTGCGCCGCGTGCATGGCTGGGCCGGATTGGGCCTGGCACTGGCGACCCTGAGTTTTGCCAGCAGCGGCGCCCTGCATCTGCTGCACAAGGAGCGCACGGTGCCTTACCCGGCTGACTTCGTGGCTGAGTTTTCAGTCAACGATTTGGTCACAGCACCCAACCCTGGCTGGCTGCTGGCCGGAGAAAGCCTGCATCAGCTCAGCCTGATCATGGTCGATGACAAGCCGGTCTGGCGCGTGCAGGGCAACCAGTTCGGCATGATGAACAGCCTGCATTATCTGGATGCCGACGGTCAGCCTATGGCCGATGACACACCACGGCGTTATGCCCGCGAACGTCTCGACTTTTACGCGGCTCAGCTGGATCTGGCTGACGGTAGCCAACCCGCCATCCAACAGCGCTTTGACCATGACTACGGTTTTGTCTTCAAGCGCTTGCCGGCATTCAAAAGCCAGTACCCGGATGCGGCCAACACCGCCCTGTTCATCGACCCGCTGGACGGAGCCCTGGCCGCGCGGGTTGATGATGCCGACCGTTTTGAAGGCTGGATTTTTGGCTATCTGCACAAATGGGATTTTCTGTCGGTATGGGGTAACAACGTCAAACATCTGGTGGTTGGCCTGGCAGCCTTTTTACACATCGTGCTGGCGTTGTTTGGCATTGCTCTGGCTTGCAGACCCGCTGGACGAGGGCGTTCCAGCACAGGCTCAGAGCGTATTTCTTAAACCGCAGCAGGCACCGAGACAAGCCGTGCGCCGAGACTGGCGCTTATTGACCCTCTTCTGGCCTGCATGCCATCTATGTGCAGACCAGTTTGACTGTATGCTGGTGCACGTATCCGAAAACAAGAATTACAGGAGAACCGCGCCATGCATATCGGTTTTATCGGACTCGGCAACATGGGCGCACCCATGGCCCTGAACCTGCTCAAGGCCGGGCATCAACTGACTGTGTTTGACCTGTCTGCAGCCTCTGTTGCGGCACTGGTTGAGGCCGGAGCAAGCAGCGCGGGCAGTGTTGCCGAGCTGGCCAGACGTACGCCCGAGCTGATCATCAGCATGTTGCCGGCCGCACAGCACGTGAAAGGGGTCTATCTGGGGGATGCCGGGCTGCTTGCCCATGTCGCCCCCAGTGTAGTGCTGATCGACAGCTCGACCATCGACCCCATGAGCGCCCGCGAGGTCTCTGCCCTGGCGCTTACGCAGGGCAACCGCATGCTGGATGCACCGGTCTCCGGCGGCACCGGCGGCGCGGCAGCTGGCACCCTGACCTTTATGGTCGGCGGCGCGGCAGCGGATGTCGATGTCGCCCTGCCGGTACTCCAGGCCATGGGCCGGAATATCGTGCACTGCGGTCCCAGCGGTAACGGTCAGGTCGCCAAGGTGGCCAACAACATGCTGCTGGCGATCAGCATGCTCGGCACCGCCGAGGCCATGAATCTGGGTGTCTCGCTGGGCATGGAACCCAAGGTGCTGGCCGGCATCCTCAACAGTTCCAGCGGCCGCTGCTGGAGCTCGGACACCTACAACCCCTACCCCGGTGTGATGGAAAACGTACCCGCCGCACGCGACTACAGCGGCGGCTTTGGCAGCAGCCTGATGCTCAAGGATCTGGGGCTGGCAACCACCGCCGCCCAGCAGGCCGGACAACCCGTCGCCATGGGCGCGCTAGCACACCAGCTGTATCAAACCTTCTGTAGCCAGGGTAACGGTCATCTGGACTTTTCTGCCATCATCAAGCTCTGCAATGGAGAGAATGAATGAGCGAACAAAGCATCATCGTTGACGTACGCAACCATATTGGCCATCTAGTCCTGAACCGGCCGGCCGGCCTGAATGCCCTGAATATCGACATGATCCGCCAGTTGCAGCAGCAGCTTGATCGCTGGGCGAATGACAACGCGGTACGCGCTGTAGTGTTACGGGGTGCTGGCGAGCGAGCCTTTTGCGCCGGCGGTGACATCCGCACCCTGTATGACCTGCAACTGGCAGGCGACACTGCCAGTGTGATGCGCTTTTTCACCGAGGAGTACGCCCTCGACCAATGCCTGCATACCTATCCCAAACCTGTAGTCGCACTGATGGACGGCTACGTACTGGGTGGCGGCATGGGACTGGCGCAGGCCGCCAAGCTACGCATTATCACCGAGCGTTCACGCCTGGGTATGCCGGAAACCGGCATTGGCTATTTTCCCGATGTGGGCGGCAGCTATTTCCTGTCGCGCCTGCCCGGTGAACTGGGTACTTATCTGGGCCTGACCGGCAACCACCTGACCAGCGCCGATGCCCTGTATGCCGGGCTGGCCGATCATTGCCTGCCAAGCGAACAGATCGCGCTGCTGGATGAGCATCTGGATAGCTTCGACTGGGACCAGCAATCGCTGGAACAGCTGCTGCGCGATATGCCGCACAAAGCGTTGCCCAGCGGTGAGCTCAAAGCCCTGCAAGGGGTGATTGACCAGCACTTCCAGCACCGGACGCTAGGCGAAATATGCCAGTCCCTGCGCGAGGAAACCGACCCGTCCTACCGCGACTGGGCCAACAGCACCCTGACAACACTGGAGCAGCGTTCACCCTTAGCGCTGGCGGTAACCCTGGAACTGCTGCGTCGTGGCCGTCAGAGCACCCTGGCTGCGTGCTTTGCCATGGAGCTGCATCTGGACAGCCAATGGTTTGCTGCAGGCGACATCATGGAGGGCGTCCGCGCCCTGCTGGTCGACAAGGACAAGCAGCCACGCTGGAACCCGGCACAGATTGATCAACTCGATCCGGCCCGCGTCGCCGGCTTTTTCGAGGGACTTTGAATGCAGGATATCGAACTCAGCGAAGACCAGCGCATGATCCGCGACATGGCCCGGCAATTCGCCCAGGCCGAACTGGCACCGCATGCCGCCGAGTGGGATCAATCCGGCTGGATTGCCGATGCTACCGTGCAGCAGATGGGCGAGCTGGGCCTGCTCGGCATGATCGTGCCCGAAGAACAGGGCGGCAGTTATCTGGACTACGTCGCCTATGCGCTGGCGGTTGAAGAGGTGTCTGCCGGCTGCGGTGCCACCGGCGCCTTGATGAGTGTGCACAACTCGGTCGGTTGCGGCCCGCTGCTGAAATACGGCAACGCCGCACAACAGGAGCGCTGGCTGGCCGAACTGGCTAGCGGCCAGACCATTGGCTGCTTTTGCCTGACCGAACCCCAGGCCGGCTCCGAGGCGCATAACCTGCGCACCCGCGCGGTACTGGAGAACGGCGAATGGATACTCAATGGCGCCAAGCAGTTTGTCAGCAACGGCAAGCGCGCGGGCCTGGCGATTGTCTTTGCTGTGACCGATCCGGATCTGGGCAAACGCGGCCTGTCGGCCTTTCTGGTGCCGACCGACAACCCCGGCTTCCGCGTCGAGCGCATGGAACACAAGCTCGGGATTCGCGGCTCTGACACCTGTGCCATCAGTCTGGATAACTGCCGTATTCCCGAGGCCAACCTGCTGGGTCCGCGTGGCAAGGGCCTGTCGATTGCCCTGTCCAACCTCGAAGGTGGCCGCATCGGCATTGCCGCCCAGGCCCTGGGCATTGCCCGCGCCGCCTTTGAAGCCGCCCTGCGCTACGCCCGCGAACGCACCCAGTTTGGTGTCGCCCTGACCGAGCACCAGAGCATCGGCAACATGCTCGCCGACATGCACACCCGCCTGAATGCGACCCGTCTCCTGATTCTGCACGCGGCCCGCCTGAAGACCGCCGGTCAACCCTGCCTGTCCGAGGCGTCACAGGCCAAGTTGTATGCCAGCGAAGTGGCGGAAAAAGTCTGCTCCCAGGCAATCCAGATCCACGGCGGCTATGGCTATCTGCAGGATTATCCAGTCGAACGCCTGTATCGCGATGCGCGTATTACCCAGATCTACGAAGGCACCAGCGAGATCCAGCGACTGTTGATCGCCCGTGAACTGGTCAATTACAACCTGTGAGTCCTGATTCGGAGAACGACGTGTCCTGCCCCGTCTGCCTGCACCACCTCACGGTCCCCTTCATCCAGGTAGAGGGGCGCGACTACTGGCGCTGCCCACACTGCGAAGCAACCTTTCTTGACCCGGCACAACTCCCCGTTGCGGCAACCGAACACGCCCATTACCGCACCCACCGCAACGAGGTAAGCGACCCCGGTTATCGACGCTTTCTGGCGCGCCTGGCCGACCCCTTGTGCGAGAAACTGCAGCCCGGCCTGGCAGGCCTGGACTATGGCTGCGGACCCGGCCCCGCCTTGGCCGATATGCTGACGCAGGCCGGACACAACATGGCGCTGTATGACCCGCTGTTTCCCTGCGATGCTGACGCACTGCTCAAGCACTACGACTTTATTACCTGCACCGAGGTGGTTGAGCACTTTCACCGACCGGCTGAGGAGTTTGCGCGCTTTGACCAGTTGCTGCGACCGAATGGCTGGCTGGCGATCATGACCCTGTTCCAGACCGATGACGCCCAGTTTGCAACCTGGCATTACCGGCGCGACCCTACCCATGTGGTGTTCTATCGTCCGACGACCTTTGCGGTGATCGCCGAACGCTACGGCTGGCAGTGCGAGATACCAGCCAAGGATATCGTTTTGCTGCGTCAGCGCAGCCACTGAGCAGAGTGACTGCCTTCAGCATGGGGTATAGGTTCCGATCAGGCGCGGTTTCTGACCCGCCTTGCCAGGACCCAGGCCGAGACCAGCGTCGCAACACAGCCAAGCCCGCCAACCACAACCAGATTCACCTGAAATAGCTGGCGCAACAACAACCAGGACGAGAACGCGCCCATTGGCAGAGACAACAGCAGCGCCCAACGCCATCCAACATAACGGGCCAGCAAGGCATGGCAAAAGCCGGTAACGGCGGCTGGCATGCCTCCAAACACATAGCTGCCCAATAACAGCGCCAGGATAAACCACAGCTCACTGGCCTTCAGGGCCAGAATCACCGAGAACATCAGCACCCCGAAGACCAGCACAAAAGCGACAAAGGGGCCGACCAGGAAGAACACCCCGGCACCCTGCAGTGCCTGCAAAAAAGCCCCGGGGCCGCTGCGAGCTGGCGCCGCGATGTTGTCATCCAATCCCTGGTTCATTGCCCGCTCCCCGCCCCTGATCCGATGCGCCGAGCTTACCCTGCCAGCCGTGAAAAAGCAGGTGTGCGCTTTTCCTTGAACGCAGCAATGCCCTCAGCCGCTTCGGCTGAACCGAGAGCGATGGCCATCAGGTGTTTTTCAGCATCCAGTTGGCGCTCGAAACTCTCCCGGTCCGGACCGTGCAGCAAGGAGAGAATCGCCGCCTGCGACTCACGGGCGCCCTCGGCCAGTTGTTGGCCCAGTTCCAGTGCAGTAGCCAAGGCGTTACCCGCGGGTACGATACGGTTCACCACCCCGGCGGCGGCAAAGCGCTCGATCGGCAAGCGGCCGCCAAACAATGCGATTTCTGCAGCCAGTTGATGCGGCAGCGCGTGCGCGAGAAAAGCCGAACCACCGCCATCCGGGACCAGACCCGCCTTCACATAGGCCATGGAAATATAGCTGCCCTCGGCCGCCACGATCAGATCCGCAGCAAAGGCCAGTGAGGCCCCGGCACCGGCGGCGCCGCCCTCTATCGCGGCAATCACCGGTTTGGATGAAAATTTCAGCCTGATCACCAGATCATGCAACTTCTGGATCAGTGCCGCCCGTTCGGCCACCGGCAGTGCCGCACGGGTTTCGAGCGACAGCAGATCACCGCCCGAGCAAAAGAAGTTACCCGCACCACAGAGCACAATATTGGCGATCTGCGGGTCTGCCAACGCTTCGTCAAGGTAGCGGTTCATCAGAATGTAGGTCGCGGTTTCCAGCGCATTGCGCTTGTCCGGACGGTTCAGGGTCAACACACAGGTGGGGCCGTGGTTGGCGGCCAGCACAATATCGTTAGCGCTTGCGGATGTCATGGTCAGTCCTTGGCAAAATCAGAAACAGTAACCTGGTCACAGTGTCCTCTGTCGTGCGCCGACCTGTCCATGTCAGTGGCGCGTCAGCAAGCGCGTGAATGATGGACAACAAGCACGGGAAGCCTGCGCCGCGCTCAGGCATAATGCCGGTTCACGCCCCATGCGAGAGCCCCATGAAACGCTTTGTTCTGCTCGATACCGCCCCCATCCCCAACAACGGCGGTGCGCTCTGCCTGTTTGAGTATGGCGACGATCTGGTCATCAAGCTGGAGGGCGGCAAGGGTGGGCAGCTGATGAATACCCGTATGCACGGCTCGGAAGATGCGCTGGCCGAGATCCCCTGCAAACAGATTGCCGCCCGGCCCGGCGCACGGGTATTGATCGGCGGATTGGGCATGGGATTTACTCTGGCCTCGGCCTTGCAACACCTCGGCCCGGATGCCGAAGTGCAGGTCGCCGAACTGGTACCAGGCGTGATCGAATGGAACCGTGGCGCACTGGGCGCCAAGGCCGGACACCCGTTGGCCGATCCGCGAGCCCAGGTACTGAACCGCGATGTTGCGCACATCCTGCGCGATGAACCCCGTGGCTATGACGCTATCATGCTGGATGTCGACAACGGTCCCGAAGGTCTGACCCACAGCGCCAACAGCTGGCTCTACTCGCTTGAAGGCCTGAGCACCTGTGCCAAAGCCCTGCGCCCGGGCGGGTTGCTGGCGGTCTGGTCTGCCAGCGCTGACCGGCCATTCGCCCAACGCCTGGCCAAGGCCGGATTCAAGGCCGATGAAGTACAGGTGTACGCCCATGGTAATCGGGGCGCCAAACACACCATCTGGATTGGCCAGCTGAAATAAAGCCCTCGCGCTACACTAAGGTCTAGACAACACCGGAGATCGGCCATGAGCAAACACAGTACCGCGCAGAGCCGCGAACAGGGCTACCGCGAAAAAGCCCTGAAGATGTACCCCTGGGTCTGTGGTCGTTGCGCCCGCGAATTCAGCGGCAAGCGGGTCAGCGAATTGACCGTGCATCACCGCGATCACAACCACGATAACAACCCGGAAGACGGTTCCAACTGGGAGCTGCTGTGCCTGTTCTGCCACGACAACGAACATGCCCGCTACACCGACCAGCAATACTTCAGCGACGCCTCCACCGCCACACCCAAGGTCAAGCAGGCGACACACAAGGCGTTTGAAGGCCTGGGCGCGTTACTCAACAAAGGCAGTGAAAAAGCCGATTAGCTGCGCGGCAGGAAAGAGACCTCAAAGCCCCGCGCATCCAGCTGCTTGACCTCAACCGGCTGCCCGCTGTTATCCAGGCGCACCAGACCTACCCCACTGCCGTTCCAGAGTCGCTCACCGGCCTTGGCCCGATCCGGATCGCGCGGGGTGACACGCATGCGCCGCCGCTTGGTCAGCCAGTTCAGCGGCGACCATGGCGCATAAAGCCAGCGGTTCAGCCGATCAAACAGGTTCAACAGGGTTTCCGGAAAGCTGTTTTTCAATCCGCTGCTGGTGATCTGAAAGATCCCCGGCGCCTGGTTACGGTGACGGATGGTCACGTCATACATAAAGGAATAATGCACATCACCGGACAGCACCACGAAATTGGTCGGTGTGCGCGAATGCCGGAAGATATTCAACATGACGCTGGCCGCACCGCGATGCGCCATCCAGTTTTCCGCATCGACCAGCAAGGGTTTACCCAGCAGAGTGAACAGCTTCTGGATACCCTCGATCAGCTTCACACCGAACATGGGGGCCGGCGAGACAATAATCACCGCGTTCTTATCCAGCAGCTTCTGCTGCATCTCACTCAGGGCTTCCCAGTCCATCAGACCTGAAGGCCGGGCCGGCCGGCTGCTGTTGCGCCAGCGTTGAGTGCGGGTATCCAGCACCAGCAGATGGGGCTGCCCGGCCACCTCATAGGACCAGCCATGAAAGCCCAGTGCCGTATTGATACAGGCATCCTGGGCGGTCTTGTCCAGCCAGCCGCCCTGTTCGCGAGCGGCTATTAGCAGGTCGGCAAGCTGCTGTAGTGGCGCATCCACCTTATGCGGCGCATTACCCCAGCCCTGACAGAGCAGATATCCGAGCAGTGCGTTACCGATAATGCGCTTGGAAAAGGGATGACCATAGGCGGTGCTTTCCCAGTCTGCTGTCAGGTTCCAGTCATCGGTTACATCATGGTCATCGAAGATCATCAGGCTAGGTAGATGGGCCATAAGGCGGGCTACCTGCGGTAAACCCTTAACAAAGCCCTCGATCGCAGTCTTTTCCCGGACATAGCGTTGAGCATGCGCCTGACTGAGTGCGGACGGCGTCAGGTCAAGCAGCCGCCAGGGCACCGGTGACCATACCAGCAGATACATGGCCAACATCTCGGCCAGGGTGATCAGATGATTCTGCGCATTAGCCGAGGTAAAAACCGGCTTCTTCACCCCGCCAAAGAAGCGTTCACGCAAGGGCAGATTCACCGGGATATCAGGCAGCAGTTGCACACGTTGATAGTAGTTCTCGGCACTCTGATACAGCGCCTGACTGTCAGCGACGGTGGCCCCGTCGAGCCGCTCATCAAACAACCCCAGGCATTCAACCAGCTGATGTACGGCATGCAGCATCGGACCTGCCACATCGTCCACATAGACCTGATCGCCGGTCATCAACAGCCAGGCCGGGCGCTGCTCAGGCTGGTCGAGCCGTTCGGCCAACCAGGCATCGGCACGCACCAGCCCATCGGCGCAAGGCGCATGAGGTTTGCGGCAGGAGCCATGCAACAACTGACTATTGCTGCTGGCTATCATGAAAGCGGCTTTATCTCGACCGGGATAAAGCAGGTGTGGCAGCGCACTGGCAATGCACTGCTGTTCGCCCGACTCGACCCAGCACAGGTCGTACTCGATCAGCGTATCCAGCGGTAACGGCTCATCGAGTGTTATGTCCAGCAGGTAGACATGGGCATGCCGGCCAATGGGCAGCGACTGGCAGAAGGGTCCATCCGGCTCAATGGCAACGGCCTGATCCAGCTCACCTCGCTGCAGATGCAGCGTCAATGAAAGCGGCCGACTGACCACCAGCCAGACAAGCAGGCGTGAGGGCTCAAGGCGTCGCAGGATCGGTCCGGTGAGCAGCGCAGGCAGCGAAGAGGGATCATGTGAAGGCATGCAAGTCAGACTGGATCCCGGGCCCAGGGTTCAGCTGTGCATGCATCGAAATGTTTCGTACTGATCACCCTTTGCCGGGCGTCGAATCCGGGAGCAGCGTCAGTATGTTATCGGTAAACACCCAGTCCACCCCTCGGTGCACCTCGCGGTTGAGCACATAACTGTTCTCGACCAGTCCGGTCCCTACCTGCCGCCCCTCCTCACGCAATTGCCGCAAGCAGCCGGCCCCCATCAGCGCAAAGGAGCCCGCCATGGCGCCGTGACCCAGTTCGCGGTTCTGCCTGAGAATTGCCCCGGTGTTGGCTTCAGCCACATCGACAAAGGCGGCGCGCGGAATATCCCTGAACCCTTCCAGATGGTCAGGCACCAGACTGAGCAGGTGGTAGTCGTCACCGGGCGTGAGGGATGCAAGCCAGGGGGTGATGCGTTGAGGCAGGCTTGAGCGCTGGCGCCAGGACTCCTTGATTTCCAACATCAGATGCATGCGCCCGGCATTCAGCTGCAACACCTCATCCAGATGCGGAATCTGCGGCACAGCCAGACGCAAGTCGCGGAAGTTGGTCTCGGCAATGACGATATCCGGCCGGTTGAAGAGCCGGCCACAATGCGCATCATGGTGCACTACCGGCTCACCGTCGCGGGTCAGATGGATATCCATTTCCGCGCCCCAGACACCCATTTCCAAGCACAGCTCAAAGGCTTCAAGGGTATTTTCCAGCACCTGTCCGTCGGGACCCTGACCATGCGCACCACGGTGCGCTACCAATCTGACCTCAGCGCAACTGACTGGCCTTCTGCTCTGAGGCGTCAAGGCCCATAGATGATTTGCTAGGGTATTGAGTCTGTCAGTGAAACTCGCCATTGCCGATCCCATGTCAGTACCTGTTCTCAGCATAAGCAGCAGATCCGCACAGCGCCATGGCGGGACATTGCCCGCAACAAAGCTGATCGGCGCAGAACAGGCATGCAATACTGCGTTACACTCGTTGCGGATGACAACGTAACGCAGCACAACGCACGTCAACAATAAAAACGGAGAAACACCATGGGAAGTCAGAAGCTGGTTGGGATCGTACTGATCGCACTCGGCATACTACTGCTTTATTTCGGCTACCAGTCCTCTCAATCCCTCGGTGAACAGCTGACCGAAACCTTTACTGGACGTTTTACCGATGAAACCATGTATTTCATTATTGGCGGCGCCCTTTCCCTTGTAGCGGGCGTTTTCATGGCGTTCTTGTGCAAGTAAGCCTGGACCGCCAGGGGCTGATCGTTGACACGCCGAATCATGCCCCTCATCAAAATCAGCACTGGCCTTGTGCGTTGATAAACCCAGCCAATCATGGGCGGCTTATTTGAAATGCGTTTAAAGAAAAAAATTCAATCCATGCTTCGCGGTGGCCATCGTCCAGACTTTATTATCGTTGGCGCGCAAAAGAGCGGCACATCATCGCTTTTCAGTTATCTCAACGAGTCTGAAAACCTCTGTGGATCAACGCCCAAGGAAATCCATTTTTTTGATCGTGACGATAACTTCAGCAAGGGCAACCGCTGGTACGAAGGTCATTTTCTGCGCCGCAAGGACAAGGTTAAAGACGTCAACTACTTCGAAGCCTCGCCCAGCTACCTGTATCGGGAAAAGGTCCCTGAACGCCTGAAGGCCTACAACCCCGATCTGAAGATCATCATTATCCTCAGGGAACCCATTGCAAGGGCCTATTCAGCCTGGAACATGTACCGCCAGTGGAACGAAGAGGGTCGCGTTCCACGCAGCATCGCCATCGATGAACAGGGTCGCGATGACAGCCCGATCAAACGGATTTTCTTCAACGGCCCCTGTCCGTCCTTTTCCGACTACATCAGGCTGGAAATGGCCTTGATCGAATCAGGTGCCAGCGACGAGGAACCCAGCCTGCTGCGTCGAGGGTTCTACAGGGAACAGATCGAACGCTATGTGACCTGTTTTGGTTGGGCCAACGTACTGGTGCTGGGCTTTAACCAGCTTAAGAATGACAGCGCCGCTGTGGTTAAAACCTGCCATGACTTTCTCGGGGTGCCCTATCAGGACGTGCCACAACAGCGCCTGATGGAAATCAAAAACAGCAGGACGTACCCCTCAGACATTACTCAACAAGACCTGAACACACTTGAATCGCTGTATGCGCAGGCAAACAATGAACTGTTTGAGTACCTGGGTTTTCAACCAGACTGGTAAAAGCACTGAATGTCCTCTTCAGAGCTTTTGTCTTGTCTACGTTTCCTACGCAAAGGCTCAGGTGACTCAAGCCTATCAACGGTCATTTTCCATTACACGCTTATCCCCGCTTTCGTAAGGATTCTGTCCAACGTGTTACATCAGCACACCACCGTTACCCCGTCCGTCACGAACACAGACTAGAATCACCTAACCACCCTGCCCCCTCGGGAGTCTGACCATGATGCGCCTGACCACCTTGCTAATGCTCTGTACCAGCCTGCTGCTTCCCCTGGCCAGCCATGCCACACGCCCTGTGCCGCAGGACATGCTGCTGCAGAACGTCTATGTATTCGACGGCACCTCGGCCCAGCGCAGCAACGCGCCGATGCAGGTACTGGTGCGCAACGGACTGATAGAACAGATCAGCCGCGCCGCTATCACCCCCGCAGCCGATGACAACCTGATGGTCATCGATGGCGGCGGCCGCACCCTGATGCCGGGGCTGATTGATGCCCACTGGCATTCCACCCTGGCCAGCCCGACCTCGGTCAGTGCCATGACCGCCGATATTGCCTATATCCACCTGCTCGCTGGCCGCGTGGCCGATGCCACATTGATGCGCGGCTTTACTTCAGTAAGGGATATGGGTGGTCCGTCCTTCGGTTTGCGCCGCGCCATTGAAGAAGGGCTGGTGGTGGGCCCGCGTATCTTTCCCTCCGGCGCCATGGTGTCCCAGACCGGCGGTCATGGCGATTTCCGTTTACCCCATGAAGTCCCCCAGGCTGCCAACGCCCCCCTTAATTACACCGACCGGGTCGGCGTGACGGCGATTGCCGATGGTTCCGATGCGGTACTGAAGCGGGTGCGCGAGCAACTGATGCTCGGTGCCACGCAGATCAAACTCATGGCCGGTGGCGGGGTATCGTCGCTTTATGACCCGCTGGATGTCACCCAATACACCCCTGAAGAATTGCGCGCCGCTGTGCAGGCCGCAGAAAACTGGGGCACCTACGTCGCCGTGCATGCCTACACCTCGCGGGCCGTGACCATGGCGCTGGAAGCCGGGGTACGCAGTATCGAGCATGGCCAGTTGGTGGATGAGGATACCGTCCGCTTAATGGCAGAAAAGGACGCCTGGTGGAGCCTGCAGCCCTTTATCGATAATGAACTGTCCAACCGCCAAATCGGTGCCGCCCGCCTCAAGCAGCAAATGGTTCAGCAGGGCACCGACCGGGCCTTTGAATTGGCGCGCAAGTACAATATCAAGGTCGCCTTTGGCACCGACATGCTCGGCACCGGCAGTCTCGGTGAGAACCAAAATGCCCTGCTGGTATCCATGCAGCGCTGGTACAGCCCCGGCGAAGTCCTGCAGATTGCCACCGGCAACAACGGTGCGCTGATGAGCCTGTCAGGCCCCCGCTATCCCCTGCCCGCGCCACTGGG
This sequence comes from Halopseudomonas sp. 4NH20-0008, assembly GCF_057548395.1. Classification (NCBI taxonomy): domain Bacteria; kingdom Pseudomonadati; phylum Pseudomonadota; class Gammaproteobacteria; order Pseudomonadales; family Pseudomonadaceae; genus Halopseudomonas; species Halopseudomonas sp. 4NH20-0008. The sequence goes on along the minus strand of NZ_BAAJMD010000015.1, from coordinate 64,353 downwards.
CGTGATCAAGGAAGGGGCGATTGCCGACCTGCTGCTGGTTGAAGGCGACCCGACCGAGGACCTGAGCCTGATAGCCAGCCCGCAGGAGAACTTTCGATTGATCATCAAGCAGGGCGTGATCTACAAGAACACCCTTTAGCCAGGGCTGGCGCATGACCAGGCAAAGCCTGCACACCTGCCATGCGCTGTGGTTTATGCGCCGCGCTTGTTACAGCTCAGTGGCTGCAACCGGGCCTGATGTGGGCTGCAGGTCTTGATGCAGATTTTGATGAAACTCACGCAGACGGGTGCTGCCATCTTCAGCCTGAGCAACAGAAGCAGCCAATACAACGAGACAAAAAACGGCGGTAATGAGCTTTTTCATACTGTCATCCTGTTCGGTTGATACACGGTAGCGGGACGCCACCGTCTGACAGGAACAGGTTAGGGTCTGCTCACCCACGCCAGCATGACGCAGGCATTACAAGATTGTCATGTGCGCACTGTGGCGGGGAAATGCAGAGTGAAGCGTACGCCATTCTCTTCGTTACTGACGCTGACGCGACCGCCGTGCCGCTGCATCACCGCCGCGACGATGGCCAACCCCAGACCGCCGGTGTCGCCCGGTTGACTGCGTGAGGCGTCTGCCCGATAAAAGCGCTCAAACAACCTGGGCAGGTGCTGCGCGTCGATGGCCGGTCCGTGGTTGAACACACTGACCCTGATTTCAGCCTCGTCATGCTGGCTTGTCAGTCTGATCTCGCTGCCAGCATCCGCATGACGGATGGCATTGGCCAGCAGATTGGCCAGGGCGCGGGTCAGCATCTCAGGCTCGACCTCCAGACTGTGGCTACAGCTGTTGAGCAACTGCAACTGGCGATCCTCGGCCATCCCCTCGAAATAGGCACAGAGTCGATCAACCAGCACGGCCAGATCAGTTGGTTGCGTGTTGATGCGCTGCTGGGGCTGCACCGACCGGGCCAGAAACAGCAGGCTGTCGATCATCCGCGACAAGCGCTCGAACTCTTCAAGGTTGGACTCAAGCAGCTGCTCGTATTGCTCTATCGGCCGCACACGACTCAGCGATTGCTGGGTCTGCCCGATCAGGTTATTGAGCGGGGTGCGCATCTCATGGGCCAGGTCAGCAGAAAACCGGTTCAGTTGCTCAAAACCCTCCTCCAGTCGTGCCAGCGCCTGATTGAAACTGCCTACCAGAGCATCAAGTTCGGTATACCGGGTGGGCGTGTGCAAGCGTTGATGCAGGCTGTCACTGTCAATGGCACCGGCTTGCTGCGCCAGATGCCTCAGGGACCTCAAACCGCGCTGGCTTAACCAGAAACCCAACAGAAAGCTCAGCACACTGCCAACACTCAGGGCCGTTATCAGGTTTATGCGATAGGCTCCGAGCATCTGTTGCCGCTCGGCCAGCAGATGCCCGGCAATCAGCGTCAAGGGGCGTTGATTGACCACTATCCGCTGGACCACCAGACGGTAGGTCTGGTCGCTGTCCTGGTGAAAGCGGGGTTGCTCGGCGGCATCCAGCCGGGGTCTGGGCAGATCGGTAGGGTTGATACTGACCAGTGCACGCCCGTCCGGGTCCAGTACCCAGAGAAAGTGCTGGGTGTTGCCCAGCATATTGGCGTACAGCTCGGGACGGTTGGTCGGCTCATCCAGGTCAGGACTGCCCTGCAGCAGCAGTTGCACCCGCTCAAGGCGTCCGAGCAGGGCCTGGTCATCGCGCAGGGCCACTTCACTCAGCAGCGACTGATACAGGTAGACGCCCACGACTCCCATCAGCAGCGTACCGAGCAGGGCAAAGCCAAGGCCCAGGCGCACACTCAGTGAGCGGAACAAGGCAGTCATGCCTGCAGGTCCAGCTTGTAGCCCATGCCGCGCACGGTATGCACCAGCTTGTGCTGGAAGGGATCATCCAGCTTCGCCCGCAGGCGCCGGATGGCCACATCCACCACGTTGGTATCACTGTCAAAGTTGATATGCCAGACCTCCGAGGCAATCCGGCTGCGCGACATGACCTCGCCCGGATGGCTGATCAACAACTGCAGCAGGGCAAACTCCTTGTTGGTCAGCAGCACCCGTTCTGCGCCGCGCTTGACCTGACGGCGCAGCACATCCACCTCCAGATCGGCCAGCCGGTAGCGCTCGGCCTCACGGACCGGCGCCCGGCGCAACAGACTGCGCACCCGCGCCAGCAACTCCGCATAGGAGAAAGGTTTGACCAAGTAATCATCGGCCCCCGATTCCAGCCCCTTGACCCGGTCTGCAACGCTGTCCCGGGCAGTCAGAAAGAGTACCGGCGTGGCACTGCGGCTGCGGATCAGCTTGATCAGTTGCCAGCCATCCATGCCCGGCAGCATCACATCCAGAATGATCAGATCAAACTCATCCTCTTCAATCAGGTGCCGAGCGTCCAGACCATTCAGGGCGACCGACACGTGATAACCCGACTCACCCAGTCCCTTGTGCAAATAGTCCGCCGCCTTGCGCTCATCTTCCACAACCAGAATACGCATGATGTTCTCTCCCGATACCCAGCTAGAGTAGAGCCAAAGCGCAACACTGCCCATTACAAAAACGTAATCTCGCGGCAATCCGGGTGACGGGTGCATCAAGGCAGGCTGTACCGGTATTCACACACCCGGAGAACAGCCCATGCCGCACCGACCTGTAGTACTCGGACTCCTTGTCCTCAGCCTGTCTGCCATGGCAGCCCCACTGGCAGCAGCCGAACCGCTCAAGCTGGCGGAACGCCGTGATCTGACCTTGCAACTCGGCAGCGCGCTGGCCCAGGCCACCCTGGACGCCTGCCATGCGCAACAACGCACGGCCGTGGTTGCGGTGGTCGACCGGGCTGGCCAGCTCATAGTGCTGCTGCGGGATGACAATGTCGGCCCGCACAATACCCTTGCCGCACAACGCAAAGCCTTCACCGCTTTATCCACCAAGACCGCCACCAGCGTACTCGCTGAACGGGCCAGCATTAATCCCACTGCAGCCAACCTGACCACACTGGATGAACTCCTGCTGCTCGGCGGCGGGGTACCTGTGATAGTGGATAACGAAGTGGTCGGCGCCATTGGTGTGGCCGGTGCCGGCGGTGCTCAGTTTGATCAAGCCTGCGCCGTCACCGCCATCGAACAGATAACCCAAACCCGATAACACAGAGGAAAAACCATGAAATCCATCACCCGTTACAGCCTGGCACTGGCTCTCAGCTGCGCCGCCGGATTGACCCTGGCCGCCGACAATCCGCTCAGCGTGCATGTCCTCAATCTGGAAAGCGGCCTGCCCTCGGCTGACGTCCGGGTCACACTGGAGCAGTTACAGGGCCAGCACTGGCAGCCGTTGGGTGAAGCCGTGACCAATCAACAGGGACGCATTCCCGCCCTGTACCCGGCTGACCAAAACCTGCAAAGCGGCACCTACAAGGTGACCTTCAAAACCGGCGACTGGTTTGCCGCGCAGAATCAAAAGACCTTCTTCCCGGAAGTGCCGGTGATCGTTGAAATCGACGGCGAGGTCGCGCATTACCACATTCCCTTGCTGCTCAGCCCTTACGGGTATTCGACCTATCGCGGGAATTGAAGCAGGACCGCAACAGCCAGCCTGATCGAAGAGGCTAGCGTTATAAGCCCGACTGGGTCGGGCTGCCGCCCTACGAATTCGTATAAATACGGCTTGAAACCAGGGACTGAGCAATAGCTGTGTTCATCAGACCCCGGCTTTTCCATCAGCCGACGCTTGGCAGTCATCACAAATAAATGCAGTATCACGAAGTACAAGACCGGATTGCCCAACCTTGCGTTAGAAGAGGTTCCAGCTAGCGGCACCTTCGCGGCAGGGTGGCATTCGATAAGCAAGTTGGAACAATGCCTTTTTCACACGTCCGCTGAAGCGACACGTATACGCCAGAAGCAAAGCAGGGAAACGCTAATGAGATGTCGCTTACTCGCTGTACCCGTTTGTTGGCTGTTCATTCTCTTCGCCATAACAGGTTGTACTCACACACCTGTTACGTCCATCACACCTGTATCCAGTCAGCTGATCAATCAGGACGGTATCAAGCGACCGGGGCGCTATGCACTCATGGTGTCCTCGGAAAGTCTAGAAGGAACGGCTGGAGCATTATCTCCCAGTTGCAGCGGCTATGTCTTTCCATACGACGTCAGAGAGAGCTTTGTAAAGCTGGCTCATGAGGCCGTCGGGCAACTGGTTGAACAGGTTGACCTTGTCAGCCCAGAGCTGGAAGCACCGCCCTCTGACTACGATGCGGTGATCCACATCAATATGACTAACTCCCAAGCCGTTTTTCGAGTGATATCCGGCATCTGGTCTGCAGATGTTATAGCCGCTGTAGAACTGAGATCTGAGATCTCAATTGTCAGTAACGACACTGCGCTCTCCTCGCCTGAACTGACTGTGTCCGGCAATTATAGAGGTCCACTGGGATACCTCTGCAACGGCATAACAGAAACTGTTGGAGTTGCCATGGACAAGGTCAGCCATCAAAAACTTATTCTGCTATCCCAAGCCATCAAGGAAATTCTTGATTCTGACGAGTTACCAACCGCTAAATCAGTTAGAGCCCAGTTTTTATAGCCCAAACCGAAGCTACAAGATGTGGCCCAAGCAAGCCCCGCATAGCCAGCAATAGATGACTAGCAAATAAATCTGTCCCCATTTCTTGTTTTTACCCATGTCTAGAGATGACAATGCCGAACAAGGATGCTGAAAAGGGGTAATAAAGCATCCTGGACTTTTGCTGCGGACGTCGCGGATTTACCGGTAACCGGCCTGCAGCGCGTCAAAGATCACCTCTGGCGGCTGGGGACGGCTAAACAGGTAGCCCTGAAAACCACTGCAGCCCAGGGCCAACAGCGCTTGCAGTTGCTCCGGATCTTCTATGCCCTCGGCAATCACGTTCAGTTCCAGTGCATCCGCCAACAGCAGGATAACCTCGACTATTGATCGGGTTTCGGCATTGGTCAGCAGTGTTCTAACAAAGCTGATGTCTATCTTGAGTTCATCAATTGGCAATTGGCGAATATAGGACAGGGACGAGTAACCGGTGCCGAAATCATCCAGGGAAAAGCGCACGCCGATGGCACGCAGGCGCTGCATCTGCTTGATACTCGCCTCAATGTTCTCGGCAATGACGCTTTCAGTGATCTCAAGCATCAGTGCCGATGCGGGCAAGCCGGCTTGTGCCAAGGTACTGGCTATCTTGTCAGGGAAATCGGCCCTGGCCAGCTGACTCTGGCTGATATTCACCGACAGGGTCCAGTCATCCATGGAGAACTGTTCACGCCAGCTACTCATCTGGCGACATGCGCTGGTCAGTATCTGATCACTCAGAGGCCCTATCAGATTCTTCTTTTCAGCCAATGCGATAAAACTGAACGGATTCAGCAAGCCGCGCTCGGGGTGATGCCACCGGGCCAGAGCCTCAAATCCGACAAACCTGCCGTCGCGATCGACCTTGGGCTGGTACCAGGGCAGGATCTCATCCCCTGCCAACAACGCCCTGTTGAGATCGGCCGTGAGCTGGTGCTCCTCTATCAGTTCGCTCTGCATCACATCATCAAACAGGCTGAACTTGTTCTTGCCCCTCTTCTTGGCGTCATACATGGCGATGTCGGCCATCCGCATCAGCTCGCTGGGGGAGATGGCGTCATTGTTGAACAGCACGAAACCGAGGCTGGTAGAGATGGGCGGGCCATGGCCCAGCGTGTCGGATGGCAGCGCTGCGGCTGCCAGCAGCTGCTGCGCGGTCGCAACAACCTCTTCAAGTGCGGCGTCGTAGTCCTTGTGAGTCGTATTGATAACCACCAGGAACTCATCGCCGCCCAATCGGGAGATCGAGTCCTTCTCTCCCAGAACACGGGCAAAACGGTCAGAAATCTCCACCAACAGCTGATCACCATCATGATGGCCCAGCGTATCGTTTATCGTCTTGAAGTCATCCAGGTCGGTTAGCATCACTGCCCCAAAATAGCCGGTCTCGGCACATTTTTTCAGGCATGCTTCCAGTCGCATGGCGATCAGGCTGCGGTTCGGCAGCCTGGTCAGCGGGTCAAAGTAAGCGAGTTTCTCAATTTCTTCCTGATGCTGCTTTTGCTGTGAAATATCCCTGACAATAGCAATAAACCGGGCTGGCTCGTCTTCCAGCTTGACGTATTGCAACGCGATATCGACCGGCAAGTCACGGCCACTCTTGTGGCGATGCACCGTTTGAAAATTCAGCCGAGAAACCTCGCCGTCCTTCAAGGGTGCGATCATTTTTCGGAATTCGGGCTCAGGAAAGGCCGGCTTGACGTCATAGGGGTGCAGCTTTAGAAGCTCGCTCCGGCTATAGCCTAGCTGGTCGAGCGCGCCTTGGTTGACATAGAAGAACTGCAGCGTCTCGGCATCAAACATGAAAACGCAATCCAGTGTGCTGTCGAGGGTCTTGCGAAAGCGCTTGAGGTTTAGCCTGGCCTCTTCGCTTTCGGTAATGTCATGCAAGGCGGCAACCAGCAACCGTTCGGATCCGACCGTGGTTTCTGTGATTGCAATCTGTAAGGTAAAACGCGTGCCATCGGCCCTGAGACCCTGCACTGCGCGGAGGTTCCCCATGATCCTGCCAGAGGTTTTACCCTCTGCATGGGCCTGCATATAGCCAGGATGGTGTTGCGCTACTTCTGGCGGCATCAGCTTGGTGATGTACTCGCCGATCAGTTCAGTTTCAGGGTAGCCGAACATCCTCACCAACGCAGGATTCACACTCTGAATACGCCCCTGAATATCGGTCATAAGGACAGCATCGTAAAGGGTGTTCAAAATGGCGCGGTTGATATTGAAACTGTGCTCGAGTGCCTGCTGGCTCTGATCCTCAGACGTGCCCGACGAAATGAATTGCTCGGCAAGCTGAGCGATGCGCGGCAGCGTTTCTTCCTTGGTAGCGGCGGCATGCTTGGGCGTCACGCACAGTGCAATGAGCAAGCCCTGATGATCGCCCTTGCCATTGAACAGATTGACGGCCTTGAGCGTCCGAGGGGTTACAAAGGTAGAGCCGGTGGTCGCACCGCTCACCAAGGCAACCGTTTCCTGCAACTCAATCTTGATCAGCTCTCGGGACTCTCTGTCGATCAGCTGTTCGGCGGCTTGCAGGTAGGATCGTACTTCTGCGGTATCGGCGGGCGTATGTATGACGGGATCCAGGGACTCACCCAGCACCAGTGCAAGCCATTTGTTGTCACTGGTGCTCGCCGAGAGTTCAAACAGGTCGGAGATGGCTTGTCTGATTTTATGGTTCATACATCGCGTCCTGTTCCCGCTCTAGTTGGATGTGCTTTGGAATCAGGCATAGGCTCGCTGTCACAGCCGCTGCGCAACAGAGTCAATATAGACCATAAGCTGAAAGCGTGTTGTCTGCGACATCCCCCTCTTGGTGTTGCGCTATCAGCGATGATCTGCCAGTCCATTGCCAGCCAGTCATTCCCTTTCAGGTGCTTGTCCAGCAAGGTAAGCACCTTTGCCACCTTTGAAAGCGCGGCCGCCTTATCCAGTGGTGCAGCAAAATGGAGGTAATTCAAATTGCAGCGGTGCTACAGCCTCCTTGATGACATTGCATTCATTTTTTTGATGACTAAACACAAAGCCCCGCATAGCGGGGCTTTGTGTCTTGCGATAGACCTGTTGCACGGTCAGTGACTGATCATCCAGGGCCGCGCCGAGGGAAACATCTTCTCGCCGTTGGCGGTCCAGAACAGTTTTGATTTGCCGATCTTCTGGTGGGCGCAACCACACCCCTTGCCGTGCTTGTGCTCATGCCGGGCCTGCTCCTCGGCCCGGTAATCAGGCGTTGACATGATCGGGCTGTGAATGGCCTTTTCATTGCGGGCATGGGCTTTGCGTTCAGTGTCATCGACCTTGAACACGGTGGTTGGCAACAGAATCACCTTGGCCGAGAGATCGCCGCACTCCGGGCAGGGTTGCGGCTGATCAAATTCGTCCAGGGTTGCCAGGGCATAAAACAGGCCGTGGTCGCGGCATTTGTAGTCATACACTGGCATGGTGGTTACTCCTTATCCTTGGACAATGGGACATCCATGCTGCCGCCCGGAATCTTGGTCGGGCCGTTGGCATTCGGGTTGATGTCAAAGTCGAAGATGCCGGTGGGCAGCCACAGGGTGGCACAGGCGTTGGGTACATCGACGACGCCGCTGATATGCCCTTCTACCGGCGCACAGCCGAGAATCGCGTAGGCCTGGGCCTTGCTGTAGCCGAACTTGGTCATGTATTCGATGGCGTTCAAGCAGGCCTGACGGTAGGCAATGTGCACGTCCAGGTAGTGCTGCTCGCCCTGCTCGTCCACCGAGATACCTTCGAAGATCACATAATCATCGTAACGCGGCTTGATCACGCTGGGCTTGAAGATCGGGTTCTTGATGCCGTACTTGCTCATGCCGTCCTTGATCAGGTTGACGCGGATATGAATCCAGCCAGCCATTTCAATCGCGCCGCAGAAGGTGATTTCGCCATCGCCCTGGCTGAAGTGCAGGTCGCCGACCGACAGGCCGCCGCCATTGACGTAAACCGGGAAGTACACCTTGGCACCGCGGGACAGATCCTTGATGTCGCAGTTACCGCCATGTTCACGTGGTGGTACGGTACGGGCGCCTTCGGCAGCCGCTTTCTTGGCGTCATCACCGGTCATGCGGCCCATGTGTGCCGTATCGGCATAGGGCAGATTGACCAGACCGGGTACGCGCTCGGGGTTGGTGTTGAACAGCTCGGTTTCGCGCTTGTTCCACTCGTCGAGCATTTCCTTGGAGGGCAGGCAACCGATCAGGCCGGGGTGGATCAGGCCGGCGAATTCAACATTGGGAATATGCCGGGACTTGGTGAACATGCCGTTGAAATCCCAGATCGACTTTTGCGCCTCGGGGAAATGCTCAGTCAGGAAGCCACCGCCGTTCTGCTTGGAGAAGAAGCCGTTGAAGCCCCACTGACTTTCGGCAAAAGTGCCGATATCGAGAATATCGACTTCCAGCAGGTCGCCGGGCTCGCAGCCTTCAACACCAATCGGGCCGGAGAGAAAATGCACCTGGGACAAATCAACGTCGCGCACGTCGTCGGCGCAGTCGTCGTTCTTGATCTGGCCACCGGTCCAGTCGTAGCACTCGATGATGAAATCATCGCCGGGTTTGACCGTGGCAACCATGGGGATGTCGGGGTGCCAGCGGTTGTGAATCTTGTCGTTTTCGTAGGGCGACTTGGTCAGGTCAATCTTGATTATGGTGTCAGCCATGGTCACAACTCCTCGGGGGGCCGGTTGGGTCGGTTAAAACAACACCTCCACTATCGGTGATGCACCCCGGGTCGACCATTCGTGAAATGACACCCCTGCCTACGTCATTTGACGTAGTTGTCAGGCCCAACCTGTACCCGAATCCGGCCGGCTTGCAGCTCGGCATGAAAGGCGCTGGCATCCGGTTCTGCCAGTAGCGCTTCTGCCACAGCCGGCGCCAGCTCCTGACGTACCCGGCGGGCCAGATCACGGGCGCCATAGCGCTGATCGTAGTCCCGGGAAAGATAATCCTTGGCCTCGCCGCTGATGCTCAGGCTGGCCTGTTGGCCAGCCAGGCGGCGACGCAGCTTGTTCAGTTCCAGGTCCAGCAGCTGTTCAGCCTCGCCTGCCGGCAGGCGCTGGTAATGCAGGATATGGTCGATACGGTTGATAAACTCGGGGTCAAAGCGTTTGCTCAGTGCGGCCTCGAGAATCCGCGATTCAGCTTTCTGACTGGGTTGCACGAGCGCGCGCCAGCCACGTTGAAAACGACCTTGGTACTGGGCCAACTCGGCCGCACCGAGGTTGCTGGTGAGGAAGATCAGGCTGTTGCGGAAGTCGATGGTCTTGTTACCGGCGGGCAAGGTCAGCAGGCCGCTGTCGAGGACGTTGAGCAGGCTGCGAATGACCTCGGTGCTGGCCTTTTCCAGCTCGTCGAACAACACGATACCGGGCTTGCTGTAGCTGCCGCGAATCTTGTCAGCGTCAAACAGGGTATGGCCCTCTTTGCTGCCGACATAGCCCGGTGGTGCGCCGGTCAGGGCCGAGGCGTAGTGTTCCTGGCTCAGGGTATTCATGTCGATACGGCACAGGGCATCGCTGTTGCCGTGCAGCAGTTCAGCCAGGACCCGCGCGGTTTCGGTCTTGCCGACGCCGGTGGGGCCCATGAGCAGGCAAACACCCAGCGGACGATTGTCCGGGCTGATGTCGGCGCGCACGACCTGCAACAGGTTGCCGATGGCTTGCAATGCCGCTTGCTGGCCGATGATGCGGTTCTGCAGTTGCTGCAGAACCTGATGCGGGTCGAAGGTAAAGCGGGTCTGGCGCAGGCCGGTTTTCACCGGGCGCTGCGCCAGCAGGTCCTTGTTGGCCGCGAGGCGTTCGTTGGCGAAGGGCATGGAGGCGTCCTTGGTCCGGCGGGTTGGGGTGGGCTCTATGCAGCAAATGACCGAGAGCCTGGTGTTGCCCCTAAGGCTTTGTGTCGAGCTGGAGCTCGACACTCCCAGGGTCAGGCCCCAGCGCCCTTCTCTTTGCCGTCGACGGGTAAGTCGCCCACCGGGCATTCAGCCACGCCGATGGTTGTGCGGGTAATGGCTTCGACCTGGTCGCGGGCTTTCTCGGCATCCAGGACCCAGGTACGGTAGAAGTCGAAGGGGCAATCAGCTACGCCGCGGTCGCCATCGCCGGAGTTGTGCATGCCGGTGTAACCACGGTGCAGCAGTTTGAACAGGTGGTTCTGCGACTGGTCGTTGGCCCGTGCATCGCGGATCTGGCTGACCGACAGTTGGGCGTACTGGATGCCCATGTCCTCCTCACCGCATTCGCCGAGGGTACGACCATCGAAGCCAATAATCGCCGAGTGGCCGAAGTAGGAATACACCCCGTCAAAGCCGCTGGCATTGGCCACCGCCACATAGCAGTTGTTGGCCCAGGCCATGCTCTTGGCCATCATCACTTGCTGCTCCTTGGCTGGGTACATGTAACCCTGGCAGCGCACGATCAGCTCGGCGCCCTTCATCGCGCAGTCGCGCCAGATTTCCGGGTAGTTGCCGTCATCACAGATGATCAGGCTGATTTTCATGCCCTTGGGGCCTTCGGTGACATAGGTGCGGTCGCCGGGATACCAGCCTTCGATCGGGCACCAGGGGATGCACTTGCGGTACTTCTGGACGATCTCGCCATCGTTGTTGATCAGCACTAGGGTATTGTAGGGCGCCTTGTGCGGGTGCTCCTCGTGGCGTTCGCCGGTCAGGGAGAACACGCCCCAGGTGTTGGCCTCCTTGCAGGCGGCGCTGAAGATCGCCGTTTCATCACCGGGGATGCTGGCGGCGGTGGCCATCATCTCGTCGTGGTCATACATGATGCCCATGGTGCTGTATTCCGGGAAGACCACCAGGTCCATACCCGGCAGGCCCTGTTTCATACCCTTAATCATTTCACCAATGGCGCGGGCGTTGTCCAGCACCTGCTCGCGGGTATGCAGGCGCGGCATCTTGTAGTTGACCACGGCCACACCGACCGTGTCCTTGCTGCTTGAAATATCGCCGTGACGCATGTTGATGTCCTCGTGTTGATGAGTGGTCAGACCGCGAGGTAGGAGGCCACCTTGGCCTCGTCGACGGTGGCGCGCAGTTCCTCATGCACGATTTCGCCCTTTTCGATCACCAGAATGCGGTCGGCGATGTCCAGGGCAAATTTGAGTACTTGTTCGGACACGATGATCGACAGCCCGCGCTGATCACGGATCGTTTTCAGCGTGCGCGCCATATCGCTGATGATCGACGGCTGAATACCCTCGGTCGGCTCGTCCAGCAGCAGCATCTTGGGGTTGCTGGCCAGCGCACGGGCAATGGCCAGCTGTTGCTGTTGACCGCCGGACAGGTTGCCGCCGCGCCGCGAACGCATTTCCAGCAGGACCGGAAACAGGTCATACAGGTCCGGCGGCACAGTGCGCTGACCGGTGACGGTCAGGCCGGTCTCGATATTCTCGCGCACCGTCATGGTCGAAAAAATCATCCGCCCCTGGGGTACGTAGCCCATGCCCGCCTTGACGCGCTCATGGCTTTTCATCCCGGCCACTTGCTGGCCATCCAGATTGACGCTGCCGGACTTGCTCGGAATCACCCCCATCAGGGACTTCATCAGCGTGGTCTTGCCCATGCCGTTCCGCCCCATGATGGCGACAATCTCGTTCTTGCCGACACTGAAGTTCATTTTGCGCAGAATCTCGCTCTGCCCGTAGGCCACTGAATAGTCCGCTACTTCCAACATAGGTATGTCCTCTCAATGCCCCAGGTAGACTTCAATGACCTTGGGGTCGGCTTTGACTTTTTCCGGCGAGCCCTCGGCGAGGATCTTGCCCTGGTGCAATACCGTCACCTTGTGCGCAATCTCGGCAACGAACTGCATGTCGTGCTCGATCACGATCATGGTGTGTTCCTTGGCGATTTCGCGCAGCAGAATGGCGGTCTGCTGGCGTTCTGTAACCGACATCCCGGCTACCGGTTCATCCAGCATCAGCAGATCGGGTTTCTGGATCAGCAGCATGCCAATTTCCAGCCACTGCTTCTGACCGTGACTCAGGAGGTCGGCCTGGGTATCCAGCTGGTCACCAAGGAAAATGCGCCCGGCCACCTCTTCAATCCGCGCAACCACTTCAGGGCTGCGCTTGAAGGCCAGACTGCCGAACACGCCGCGGCCACTGGGGTAGGAAATTTCCAGGTTCTCGAACACCGTCAGATCGGTGTAGATCGAGGGATTCTGAAACTTGCGCCCGACCCCGGCCTTGACGATCTGGTGCTCCTTCAGCTTGGTCAGCTCGCGGTTGCGAAAGCGGATCGAGCCGTCGGTGGATTTGGTTCGGCCGCAGATCAGATCCAGCACCGTGGTCTTGCCTGCGCCATTGGGGCCGATGATCACGCGGATCTCGTTCTTGTCGACATAGAAGCTCAGGTCATCGACCGCCTTGAAGCCATCGAAGGACACCGTCAGACCTTCCACGGCGAGGATAAAGTCGGTATTGGATCCAGTACTCATGGTGTGGCTCCCTGGCTGCTGCTATCAAATTCGTCAGGTTTGGCCTGCTCCTGCTTGCCGAACACCTTGTCCATCAGACGCTCAACGTGCGGACCTACCCAGTTGTTGTAGAGACCGGCAATCCCATTGGGCAGACCCAGAACCACGCCGATGAAGATCAGCCCCATGGCGAACAGCCAGAGTTCGGGGAAGGTTTCACCAAACAGGGTCTTGGCCACGTTGACCAGCAGCACCCCATACACGGCACCGATGATCGACAGACGCCCGCCAACCGCGCAGAAGATCACCATCTCGATGGACGGGACCACGCCGACAAAGCTGGGTGACATGAAGCCTTCCTGCAGGGTAAACATGGCACCGCCAATCCCGGCGAAGGCCGCCCCCACCACAAACACAAAGATCTTGAAGTTGGCGATGTCATAACCCGAGAAGCGCACCCGATCCTCTTGCCCGCGCATGGCCACCAGAATTCGGCCGGTCTTGCAGCGACGGATGTACTGGGCAATGAACAGACAGGCGAACAACAGCAGCACACAGACAAAGTACAGCAGGTAGCTGGCTGAATCGGTGTGGATGTCCCAGCCCTTCAGGGTGCGCAGATCGGTGATGCCGTTAACGCCACCGGTGAGACCCTGCTGACCAATGATCAGAATGGTCAGAATGGCGGCAATCGATTGGGTAATGATGGCGAAGTACACGCCACCCACTCGCCGTTTGAACATCGCCACACCGATAAAGTAGGCGACGATCGAGGGCACCAGAATCACGGCAAACAGGGTAAAGGTCAGGCTGTAGAAGGGTTCCCAGAACCACGGCAAGGCGGTGATCTGGTTCCAGTCCATGAAGTCCGGGATACCCGGGGTGGACTGAATGCTGGTGTTCTCCGGGGTGGAGGCCTCCAGCTTCAGATACATGGCCAGGGCATAACCGCCCAGGCCGTAAAACACACCCTGACCCAGGCTGAGAATGCCGCCGTAACCCCAGCACAGCACCAGACCAACAGCCACGAAAGCGAAGCTCAGGTATTTGCCGACCTGATTCAGACGCATGTCGTCCAGCCCCAGGGGCAGCGCGACCAGCAGTATCAGAGCCAGCACCACGAAGGCCAGCAGGTCCTGACGCGGCATGTATTCCTTGAAGTTGTTAAAGGGCATGGCCAAATCCTCCTAGCGGCGCACTTTCAGAGTGAACAGGCCCTGGGGTCTGAACATCAGGATCATCACGACAATCAGCAGGGTCAGTACCTTGGCCATGGACCCGCCCATGAAGAACTCAAGGATCGATTGCGATTGCGAGATACTGAAGGCCGAGGCTACGGTGCCAGCCAGGCTGCCCGCGCCACCAAACACCACCACCAGGAAGGTGTCGACGATATACAACTGGCCTGAGCTTGGACCGGTCGAGCCGATCATGGTGAAGGCGCTGCCGGCGATACCGGCGATACCGCAGCCCAGGGCAAAGGTCATACGGTCCACCTTGGCGGTATTGATGCCTACGGCGCCGGCCATCGGACGGTTCTGCACAACGGCACGGACTTGTTTGCCCCAGCGCGAGCGGTACATCAGGATGGCCACGGTCAGCGTGGTGATCAGCGCCAGCGCCATGACGAACATGCCGTTGATCGGCACCTCGATCATGTCGGTAATCTTGTAAGAGCCCATCAGCCAGTCAGGAATCACCACCCCGACTTCACGTGCACCGAAGATCGAGCGGTAGGCCTGTTGCAGAATCAGACTCAAACCCCAGGTAGCCAGCAGCGTGTCCAGCGGACGATGGTAAAGAAAGCGGATCATGCTCCACTCAACCAGTGCCCCGAGCAAGGCGGCAGCGCAGAAGGCAAAGATGATCGCGAAAATGAAATAGGAGCCGAAATACTCCGGCATATAGGTAGCAAACAGATTGGATGTCATGTAGGTCACGTAGGCACCGAGGATCATGAACTCCCCGTGCGCCATATTGATTACACCCATCTGTCCAAAAATGATTGCGAGGCCCAGGGCCATCAAGACAAATACCGCAAACAGAATCAGACCGGCAAACCCCTGCATGGCAAAGATCGCGGTCAGCTCGGCGGCAGAGAATTCTGCGAACATGGTCCTTCCTCCAGCGGATAGACAGGGCGTTCCGGCACCGCAGTGCCGGGCCCGCCCTCCGGACTGGAGAGCGGGCCGGTCAGACTGTTACTGATAACCTTCAGGGAAGGGGTTCGGCTCCATCAGCTCTTCGGTCTCGTAGACCACTTCGAACTGACCGTCAGCCTGGGCCAGACCGATACGGGTCTTGGACCAGAGGTGGTGATTCGGGTGAATCCGCACGTAGCCTTCAGGTGCGGTGGTCAGCTCGATACCCGGTGAGGCTTCACGAACGCGGTCAACATCAAAGGATCCGGCTGCTTCCACCGCTGCTTTCCACAACCAGGGGCCAAGGTAGGCGGCCTGAGTCACGTCACCGATCACGGCATCTGCACCCCAACGCTCACGGAACGCGGTAACGAAGGCTTCGTTATTCGGGTTATCCAGGCTCTGGAAGTACTTCATGGAGGCATAGGCGCCTTCGATGTTCTCACCACCGATACCGAGAATTTCGTCTTCGGTTACGGAGATGGTCAACAGCGTGAAGTCACCGCTGGTCATGTCCAGACCGGCTGCTTTCATCTGACGGTAAAAGGCGACGTTGGAACCACCGACCACCGAGGCAAAGATCACGTCAGGCTTGCGCAGACGGATACGGTTGATGGTTGAGTTGAAGCTGGTGTGACCCAGCGGGAAGTAATCTTCACCGACCACTTCGCCACCCAGGTGTTGCTCAATGTGAATACGGGCGATCTTGTTCGAGGTGCGCGGCCAGATGTAATCCGAACCAATCAGGTAATAGGTCTTGGCGTCCTTCTCTTCTTTCACCCAATCCAGACCGGCAAGGATCTGCTGGGTTGCTTCCTGACCGGTATAGATAACGTTAGGCGACTGCTCGAGACCCTCATAAAAAGTCGGGTAGTAGAGCATGCCGTTGTTACGCTCGAAGATCGGCAATACGGCCTTGCGCGAGGCAGAGGTCCAGCAGCCGAATACCGCGGCTACATTGTCCTGACGCAGGAGCTTGGTGGAGCGATCAGCAAAGGTCGGCCAGTCACTGGCGCCGTCTTCCTGGATGTATTCAATCTGGCGGCCCAAAACCCCGCCCATGGCGTTGATCTGCTCAATGGCAAGAATTTCCGCCTGAACCGATCCTTCTTCACTGATGGCCATGGTGCCGGTCACTGAGTGAAGTATGCCGACCTTGACCGTGCTGTCGGTTACGGCCAGCCCGGTAGTGTTAACCTCAGCTGTCGTTGGATTGGCCGAAGCAGCCATCGGGAAAGTACTCAGCATGACGGCTGCGCTGAGCGCCGCCACTGTGCTGGACAGGAAACCCCGTCGGTTGAGTTTGAAACCCTTCGCGTCGTTCGAGTGATCCATGGTAGTTCCTCGTTTCGGTTGAACCCGGTATCTGGACGCCACAGCCCTGCAGCGCCTTACCCACGCTTTGCATTCTGCTCAGGCCCAAGCACCTTGCCCATTCGACAAATACCCCAGCCGACTACGTCATTTGACGCATTGGCTTAATGTCTGAGGGGGAGTAGAACGGGCGCTCGCGTTATTTACATACAAGCTGGCATGGCAATTGAAGGGTTCTCAACAGCACGGCCTGTCAGGCACGCCAGAGGCCTGCCATCACGTCAATCGCACCATCGCGGTGCGCGCATCCAACATGCCGCCTTGTGAACAGGCAGCCAATGAGGAAACCAATGAGCGCCAGGCAGCAGATCTTCCGGGTCAGGCGTAATTACAACCAGTGGGTCGCCAATGAAACACTGGAGGATTACGCCCTGCGCTTTACCGCGAAGAAGGCACGACGCTGGTCGCCAGCGCGGGTCGCCAGTACCGCCCTGGGCGCCATTTCGTTTCTGGCGCTAGAAGCCATTGGCGGTGCCATTACCCTGCATTACGGGTTTATCAATGCGCTGTATGCCATCCTCGCCGTCAGCCTGGTCATCCTGCTGACCGCCATTCCGATCAGTTACTACGCTGCTCGTTATGGTGTGGACAGTGATCTGCTGACCCGTGGCGCCGGCTTTGGCTATATCGGCTCGACCATCACCTCGCTGATCTATGCCACCTTCACCTTTATCTTCTTTGCCCTGGAAGCGGTGATCATGGCCATGGCCCTGGAGCTGCTGTTCGGCATTCCGTTGGCCTTCGGCTATGTCATCTGCGCGCTGGTGGTGATTCCGCTGGTCACCCACGGCATCACCCTGATCAGCCGGTTTCAACTCTGGACCCAGCCGTTCTGGGTGGTACTGCAACTCTTGCCCTTTGGCTTCATCATCTGGATGGATGCCCGCTCAGTGGAAAACTGGACCAGCTTTGCCGGAATTGAGCCGGGGGCCAGTGGCGAGTTCAGTCTGCTGATGTTTGGCGGGGCGGCGGCAGTGATGTTCGCCCTGATCGCGCAGATTGGCGAACAGGTCGACTTTCTGCGCTTTGTACCCGACCAGCGCAAGCAGAGGCGTCTTGCCTGGTGGTCGGCGGTGATGGCCGGCGGGCCCGGCTGGATTCTGATCGGCGCGCTGAAGCTGCTGGCGGGCTCCTTTCTGGCGGTACTGGCCCTGAGTCATGGGGTGCCCGAGGACGAAGCCGCCGACCCGACGCGCATGTACATGATCGCCTTTGGTTACCTGACCAGCTCACCGCAGGTGGCACTGGCCGCAGCCGGGATTTTTGTCATCCTGTGCCAGTTGAAGATCAACGTGACCAACGCCTATGCCGGCTCCATCGCCTGGTCGAACTTCTTCTCACGTCTGACCCACAGCCATCCGGGTCGGGTGGTGTGGCTGGTATTCAACGTCAGCATCGCCCTGCTGGTGATGGAGCTGGGGGTTTATCGCGCACTGGAGGAAACCCTCGGCTACTACGGCATCATCGCCATTGCCTGGGCGGGCGCATTGGTGGCTGATCTGGTGATTAACAAACCGCTGGGGTTGTCGCCGCCGCATATCGAATTCAAACGCGCGCATCTGTATGACATCAACCCGGTGGGCGTAGGCGCCATGTTTGCTGCCACGCTGGTCGGCATGCTGTGTTTTGCAGGCGTACTGGGTGACGTCCCCCAGGCACTGGCACACTTTATCGCGCTGGCTACCGCTCTGCTGGTCGCGCCGGTCATTGCCTGGCTGACCAAGGGACGTTACTACCTGGCGCGTCCGGTCAACCTGATTGCCGCGGACAGCGACGCACAACTGGAATGCTGCATCTGCGAGAACCGCTTCGAGGTCGAGGACATTACCGGTTGCCCAGCCTACGGCGGGCACATCTGCTCATTGTGCTGTTCGCTGGACGCGCGCTGCGGCAATTTATGCAAACCCGGCGCCGGCTATTCCGAGCAGATAGGCAATTTGTTCAGCCGTTTTATCCCGGAGCGCTGGCTCCCGCATAGCGGATCTCGCGTCGGACATTTTCTTGCCTTGCTGATCATGATCAACGGCTTGACCGCACTGCTGCTGACATTGGTCTTTCTGCAGAGTCCGGATACTGATCTGGTCATGCGCGAGATGCTGGGCGCCACCCTGCTAAAGGTGTTCTTTATTCTGTTGATTGTCACCGGGGTCATTAGCTGGCTGTTTGTCCTGGCTCACGAAAGTCGCCGCGTGGCGCAGGAAGAATCCAATCGCCAGAACCGTCTGTTGATGGAGGAAATAGAAGCCCATGAACAGACCGACCGCGCTTTGCAGCTGGCCAAGGAACAGGCCGAGGCCGCCAACCTGGCCAAAAGCCGGTATCTGACTGGCATCAGCCATGAGCTGCGTTCACCGCTGAATGCGGTGATGGGCTATGCCCAGTTACTGCAACAGGATCCTAACATGCCGGCTGAACGGCAGAGCGCGCTGACGGTGATCCGTCGCAGCAGTGAATACCTGGCGGACCTGATCGAGGGTTTGCTGGATATCTCCAAGATCGAGGCCGGACGCCTCGACCTGCACCAGGAGGAAGTGCGCATTGACCTGCTGCTCGATCAATTGGTCAATATGTTTCGCCTGCAGGCTGAGGAGAAGGGCCTGGTATTTCGCTATATCTGTCCGCATCCGCTGCCAGAGCGGGTCAAGGCTGATGAGAAACGTTTGCGCCAGATCCTGATCAATCTGCTGTCCAACGCCATCAAATACACCCGCGAGGGCAGCGTTACCCTGACCGTCCGCTACCGCAGCGGCGTCGCCGAATTCAAGATTGAAGACAGTGGCGAAGGCATCGCCGAGGCTGATCTGGAGCGCATCTTCATGCCCTTCGAGCGGGTTCGCAATCCCGGCTCGACCGCCACCGGCACCGGCTTGGGGCTGACCATCAGCAAGCTGTTGTGCGACATCATGGGTGGCGATATCAGTATTGAAAGCAGCCCCGGCAAAGGCAGCACTTTCCGCGTTGCCCTGCTGCTGTCGAGCGTACAGCGCCCGGCCGGTATCAGTCACAGCGTGGACATCCAGCACAATCTCGAGGGCTACAGCGGGCCAACCCGACGCCTGATGATTATTGATGACGACGTCACGCAAAGGCAGCTGATGCGCAGTCTGCTGACGCCGCTGGGCTTTGAACTGGTGGAACTGGATAACCCGGCGCTGGCCCTCGAGCGTCTGATCGAGCGCCCGGTGGACCTGATCCTGCTGGATCTGTCCATGCCCGGACTGAGCGGCTGGCAGCTATTGCAGCAGATCCGTCAGGCCGATATCCATACGCCGGTGATCATTGTCTCGGCCAACGCCGGTGACGGCCATGATCCTGATCTGCCAGGTCAACCCATACAGCATCAAGCGTATCTGACCAAGCCCATGCAACTGGCGAGCCTGTTGGAGCAAATCGGCGACCTGCTTAACCTGGACTGGCAGCACAACCTGGTGCCCCTGCGCGCAGAGCCCCATCCAGATGCCGTACCGCAAGACGGTCGCCCCGATCCAGCGGTGCTTGCCACCCTGCACGAACTGGCCAGTATCGGC
Source organism: Halopseudomonas sp. 4NH20-0008 (assembly GCF_057548395.1). Lineage (NCBI taxonomy): Bacteria > Pseudomonadati > Pseudomonadota > Gammaproteobacteria > Pseudomonadales > Pseudomonadaceae > Halopseudomonas > Halopseudomonas sp. 4NH20-0008. Next base: position 44,248 of record NZ_BAAJMD010000015.1, on the reverse strand, counting down.
CACCGCAAAGGATTGCTGGAGCAACTCTATAGCCTGAAGCAGGCTAACAGCGTCTATATGCTCTTCTATGCCGAGCTGATCCGGCTAACCGAGGACTTCCAGTTTGAGGCCGTCAAACAGCAACTCAAGGTAACTGAAAATGAATACCCCTGAGACCCGGAGAGATACCGTGCTGGTGGTCGATGATTCCCTCGACAGCATCCGCATGCTCAATGATGTTCTGGAAACAGCCGGTATGACCGTACTGGTCGCCCTCGAGGGTGCCCAAGCCCTGAACATCACCCGCAACATCGTCCCGGATATCATTCTGCTCGACGCGCTGATGCCGAACATGGATGGCTTTGAAACCTGCCGGCAACTCAAGCGCAATCCAGCCCTGACCGATGTGCCGATCATTTTCATGACTGGTCTGAGCGATACTGAACATGTGGTCATGGGGCTGAACTCGGGCGGCGTGGACTACGTTACCAAGCCGATCAAGGCCGACGAACTGATCGCCCGCATGCAGGTGCATCTGGCCAACGCCCGCATGGCGCAGAGTGCCCGCCTGGCCCTGGACCAGACCGGCCAGTACCTGTTTGCCATCGACGCCCAAGGCCAGTTGCTCTGGGCCACACCCCATGCCCAGCAACGCCTGGCACAAAGTGGCCTGCACCAGCCGGACAACCTGCAAGCGCTGGAGCAGCAACTGGCGTTATGGCTCAGCCATGCGCCACAGGCCGGTCATCACATGACCCCGGAAGGGCTGGGTGACAGCCCCGGCGTCGAGTTTCTCGCCGCTATTTCAGCGCAGGAATTTCTGCTGCGTCTGGTTGAGGTGAGCAGTACCAGCGACGCGACCGAACGCCTGCGCGAGACCTTTGCCGTGACCGGGCGGGAAGCCGACGTCCTGCTGTGGATCGCCAACGGCAAGACCAACCGTGAAATCGGCCAGATCCTCGACATGAGTCCGCGCACGGTCAACAAGCATCTGGAACAGGTGTTCCGCAAGCTCGGCGTAGAAAACCGCACCGCCGCCGCTGCCACGGCGATTCGCTGTCTGGCGCGGGTCTAACCTGTTATGTGCAGCAGCCTACTTGCATGAAAGGCGTTCACCAGACAATCGGATTAGCGATTTACTGGCCCGACTGCAGAATGGCCAGAACCTTGCGCGCGGAGTATCCGTACTCAGTCATCAACGCCTTGAGGGCGTCATTGAAGGCCAGTTCATTTTGCAGTCCGGCGTTCTGTTTCATTTTTTCCAGCTTGGCCAACTGATCGGCGAGCTGACGCTCGGCCGCACGGAATTCAGCAAGATTGGTCATGGATCGTCTTTGCCATCAAAGAGGGGAATGGATTGACGAGTCTACATCAAAGTTATTGTCATTAGACCTGTGATCGTCATCCAGTTAGCCTAGGAACATGACTCGATTGTCTTTATCCCTGACTGTCGCGGTACTGACCTGCCTACTGGCGGCTTGCAGCGGCAGCGACCCGGCCACCCCACAGCCTGACTCACAGCCAGCAACTGCACGGCAGGCCGCTGAATACATGGTTGCGGCAGCCCACCCCCTGGCGGTGCAGGCCGGGCTTGATGTACTGGCGCGCGGCGGCCATGCCGTGGATGCGGCGGTGGCCGTGCAAATGGTCCTGGGCCTGGTTGAAGCGTCGGAAAGCGGCATCGGCGGCGGTGGTTTTCTCTTGCTGCATACCTCGGCCAGCGCCACTACAAGCGTCTTTGACGGCCGCGAAACCGCCCCCGCCAGTGCAACACCTGACCGCTTCCGTAGCCTGGGCATGGACTGGCCCTTGGCGCTGGCGATTCCCTCCGGCAAGTCGGTGGGCATACCGGGCTTGCCGGCCATGCTCTATCAGGCTCATCAACAATATGGCCGCCTGCCCTGGGCTGAACTGCTGCAGCCGGCCATTGCGCTGGCCGAGCAGTCGCTGCCCATGCCCGAACGCTTGCAGCGGCAAATCGCCAATGACCATTCGCTCTGGCTGTTTCGTGATACGCGCCACTATTTTCGTCAACAAGCCGCGCAAAGCCCGCCGAGACTGTATAACCCGGCGCTGGCCAAGACCCTGAGGCTGCTGGCTGAGCAGGGCATGCAGGGTTTTTATCAAGGGCCAGTGGCCGAACAGCTACTTGAACGGGTCGAGGATGCGCCATGGGGTGATGCCGGCTGGCAGGCCACGGACCTGACTCATTATCAAGCCATCGAGCGTGAACCGGTCTGTGCACCTTACCGTGAATGGAGACTCTGCAGCGCTGGCCCGCCCTCCTCCGGTGGCATAGCGGTGTTGCAGATTCTGGGCATGCTCTCGCACTTCCCGCTCGGCGAGATGGGCGCCGATGACCCACAGGCACTGCATCTGCTGGCCGAAGCCAGCCGACTGGCCTTTGCCGATCGCAATCAGTATGTCGGCGACCCGGACTTTGTCACTGTGCCGGTAGCCGGGCTGCTGGACCCCGACTACCTGCGCCAGCGGGCAGCGCTGATCAACCCGGAGCGGGCCATGCCCGTGGCACACCCGGGTCTGCCGGGCCAGCAGGTCAGTCTGACCGAGGCCCCGCAGCGCAATGAAAGCCGTGAACGCGGCACTTCACACTTCACCGTGCTGGACGCTGAAGGCAATCTGTTGGCCTTGACCAGTTCCAATGAAGCGCCCTTTGGCAGCCGTATGCTCAGTCAGGGCTTTGTGCTTAACAATCAACTGACCGATTTCAGCTTCAACCCCGGCAGCAGCGCCTGGCCACACCCGAATGCGGTAGCCGGCGGCAAGCGCCCGCGCAGTTCCATGGCACCGGTACTGGTGCTGGATGCACAGGGGCAGCCGCGTATGATGTTAGGCTCACGGGGTGGCAGCCGGATTATCGGGCATGTGGTTAAAACCTTGATTGCCGTGCTCGACTGGAACATGGATATTCAGGATGCCATTGCCCTACCCAATCGCCTTGAGCGTGGTCGAGGCCTGGAAATCGAGGCGGGTACCTCGCTTGAGGCGCTGGCTCCTGCCCTGCGCGCTTATGGCCACAAGGTGCGTATCGAACCCATGACCAGTGGTGTACACGCCATAGAACGCATTAACGGTGTGTGGCGCGGCGGCGCCGATCCACGGCTGGACGGTGAGGCACGCGGCCATTAACGTTGTCCCAGCAGGTCACTACAGCAGAAGGAATCACAGTATATGAACCAGAGTCGTAGCGACTTTCCCATGCCACCAAGAACGACCACAGCCGAAGGTAAAGAACGGCGCGTGGGTGTCGAGCTGGAAATGAACGGACTGGATATTGATCAGATCGCCCAGCTCAGTGCCGATTTTCTGGGCTGCAAGGTGGAAAACAGCAGCCGTTACGAGCGCACCCTGACCGGTGATACGGCGGGCGACTGGCTGGTTGAGCTGGATTTTAGTCTGCTGAAGAAACTCGGTCGCGAGCAGCGCATCAAGGACGATCTGGGTGATGACCTGAAAAACTCGGCAGAAGAACTGATCAAATGGTTAGCCGACGGACTGGTGCCGCATGAACTGGTCAGCCCACCGCTGCCGTTATCACGTCTGCATGAGGTCGACGGGCTGATCGCGCATCTGCGTCAGGCTGGCGCCAAGGGCACCGGTAACCGCCTGACCAACGCCTTTGGCATGCAGTTCAACCCGGAAGTGCCCGATACCACGGCGCAGACCCTGTGCGCCTACCTCAAGGCCTTTCTCTGCCTGTTCGACTGGATAGTGCAGCGTGCCGACATTGACTTCACCCGGCGCCTGACCAGCTATGTCGACCCTTTCCCTGCTGGCTATGTACGGCAGCTTTTGAGTGCCGATTACTGGCCGGATCTTTCGGGACTGATTGACGATTACCTGGAAGCCAATCCAACCCGCAATCGCGCTCTCGACATGCTGCCGCTGTTCCGTCATCTGGACGAGGAGCGGGTACTGAAGAAGGCCCCTGATGAGCTGATCAAGGCGCGCCCAACTTTTCATTACCGCTTGCCTGATTGCCTGATTGATCAACCCGGCTGGGGGTTGCATCTGGCCTGGTGCGACTGGCTTGAGGTGGAACGACTGGCCAACGACCCGGAACGACTAGAGGCCTGCTGCGCCGCCTACCGCACGCACCTGGATCGCGGCCTGGGTCGCTTGTTGCACGACTGGGTCGCCGAGGTCGAACAGAACTGGCTCGCAGCCAAGGCATGAACAAACCCGTTATCGCCATTACCGGTCCGCAGCGCGGGGCGTTCGGCCCGCGCTTTCTGGTAGCCTGCGCGGTACGCCTCTATGGCGGCAAACCCGTGCAGATCAGACCCGCCGATGACTGGCAGCAACATCAATACCAGGGCGTCATAGTAACGGGCGGACATGATATTGATCCGGTGCTGTACGCCGCCGAGCCGGAGGTCAAACCGCAATACGACAGCGCGCGGGATGCCCTTGAGTCTGCGGTCATTGATGATGCGCTGGAGCGCCATCTGCCACTGCTGGGTATATGTCGCGGCGCACAGATGCTCAATGCCCGGCGGGGTGGCAGCCTGCTGCAGGAACTCAAGTCACACCGACGCATGACCTCGAACCGCTGGACCGTATTACCGCTCAAGACCCTGTCGATCTGCGCCGGCAGCCGTCTGGCTGACTGGCTTGGGGTGGCCCGCTGTCGGATCAACAGCCTGCACAACCAGGCGATAGACCGCGTTGGGGACAATCTGCAGGTGGTGGGGCGGGATCTGGATGGTATAGTTCAGGCCGTAGAAGACCCGAATCAACCGTTTTTGCTCGGCGTACAATGGCACCCCGAGTTTCTGTTGTTTAACGCGCGCCAGCGCCGGCTGTTTGCCCACCTGGTGCAGACTGCGCGACAGGCTGCAGAACAAAAAACCCGGACTTGATGATTTTTTATCGCACAGGGATAGAGCATGTCTGATTTCAGCCAGGATGATTTCCAGCAGCAACTTGATAGCCGTTTTACCGTCGCCGCCTACCCGGAGTATGCCCTGACATTGCATCAGGTCTGCCCGGGGCAGGCACCCAGGTCTGGCTTTGAAGCCTTTTCTCTACAGTTCCATGGCCCCAACCCGCATTTGCCCCAGGCCACCTATGTGCTGCAACATGAGGCATTGGGTGAACTGGCCATTTTCATCACGCCGATCAGCGCCCAACCAAGCCATGTCGAGTACGAGGCGGTGTTTGTCCGCGAACTAACATAACCTGATCAGGTGTCATAACCGCGCTGCAGCATCAGGTACACGCCCTTGTCCTCGACCTGGGTAAAACCCAGGCGCTGATACAAACGCAGTGCCGGATTATGTCGCTCGACATGAATACGCACGATCTGCCCCGCCGTACTGGCTTGCTCTACCAGCTGGCGCAATAATTGACCGCCAATGCCCCGCCCACACCAGTCGGGCAGCAGAGCAATGTCGACAATGCGCAACATGGCCGGGTCCTGATCCAGATACAAACGGCCGATGGGTTGACTCCCGGATAGAATCAACTCATGGCTGGCGTGCGGATAAAAGCGGCTGTAATGCTGCTGTTGAGCCTGAAACTGCTGCGCAAGAAAAGCATCAATCTGCGCCTGCGGCCAGCTGGTCACCGCCAGCTCGCGCTGGCGGGTACTGGCATAAAGCCCACCGACAAAATCCAGATCAGCAGCCGTCACCGGCTTGAGGCTGATAGTCAGCATGGTTATTGCCGCGGCGGGAATACACCCTGCAGGGCGATACAGAAGTTCATGGTCAGGTAAGGCTGCATATTGTTATGCGGCAAACTGTCACCACTGGCCGGCAGTGCGTTGGGCGCCATACTGGCGTTCGGCTGACTGTCGTTCATGATGAACTGGCTTTCCGACGCCGGTCCAACGAATACGGCATCAGACGGCGTACCGTTATTGGATGGCCGTTGCGACGTCTGCCAGGCATGACTGTGGGTTGGCATTTCGGACTCCAGCAAGGTCACCGTCTCCGAGCCACCCTGCGCGCCCTGAACGCGATTGCTCAGGCCAGGGCCATGCCCACGATGCATGGGCGCCGAGCCCATCAGATCAGGCAACGCAAAGGTCGACTTACCATCGCCGCCATACAGGGTGCCCAACAGTGAAAACAGCGCAGTATTCTGGGATATGGGCATCAGCTGTCCATTACACTGCGCCCAACCCCGTGGAGCGAAGTCAAAACCAAAAATACGAATCTCGCCTACAAAAGGATCCATGACTTACCCTCAGGTCGGGGACGGGAAAATCCCGAACAGTGAAATAATGAAGTTGATCGACAGGAACGGCATCATGTTGTTATGCGGCTGACTCCCACCTACGAATGTCACTGCTGACGAAGCAAGAGACTGAAAAGGACCCGAAGACTGATAGATATCAATATTTGCTGCCGTCCGTGCCAGCACCTTGCCAGCCGGACTGGTACTGTCGGCAAGGCTGCCACTGGCCAGCATGGCGTGGCTATGGGCAGGCATCTGCTGAGCTGTCAAGGTCACGCTTTCCGTGCCGGTCATCTCACCCATAACCATCCCTGATCCCTGGTGCACTGGAATCCGGCCACGCAGGTCTGGCAGAGCAAAACTGCTTCTGCCATCACCGCCGTAAGTCGTGCCTATCAGTGAAAACAGAATGTCGTTATCAGCAATACTCAATAATGTACCATCACAAAAGTGCCATCCGGCAGGTGCAAAGCTCCCGCCAAACATGCGAATTTCTCCAACATAGGGGGTCGACATGGTGGCTCCTTAATGCGGACTGGGGAAAACGCCCTGCAGAGCAATACAAAAGCTCAATACAGTGCTGGGTTGGATATTGTTATGCGCCTGGGAACCACCACTATTGGCTAGCGCACCTGGATTCAAGGCCACTGGATTACCGGCGCTGCCATAGATATTGGCTCCGGTAACGGCCATAACCGAGGTCCCGGACTGGCTGGCCGTCGACGAGGTTGCTGCACTGCCTGATGCCTGGGCGAGGTGCATATGCCGGGGCATTTGTTGGGCCGTCAACGTAACGCTGGCCTCACCAGCGCGCTCGCCCTGCACATGCCCGTTACCGACATGAATCGGCGTGCGGCCACGCAAATCCGGCAAGGCAAAATTGTTACGCCCATCACCCCCATACTGGGTGCCCAGGAGGGAAAACAGTGCCTGATTCTGATTGATGGGCAGCAACTGACCGTTGCATAGCGCCCAGCCCTTGGGGGCAAAATTGAAACTGCACAGCTTCATTTCACCCAAAAAAGGTTGACTCATAGTGCTACTCCTTCCTTGTAGTAATGCACTGCCTCACTGCGGGGTCTGGCAGACGACGTTGTAAGTAATATTGCCCTCGGTATACACACTTGCTCCGCCGTTGGCGGCCGAAATAGCCCCCGAATTGGCCTGTGCTACCTGAATGGTACTGCCCAGCTGCGGCAGAATCCCGATGTCATCAGCCGGACCACCATGCGTAACGCTGTTGCCCTGCACGTTGACGCACATCTGCGCGGTCGCGGTGACGGTGTTCAGCAGAATGGACTCCTGGAATACCACGCTGTTGGTATTGATGGTGTTATTCAGAATATTGACGTCCAGCCGGCCCGCGTTGGTGTTGCGCGACAGCGCCAATATGCTGTTTTCCAAGCCTGTGACAGTGTTGCCACTGATCAGGAAGCGCCCGACAAAGTTGGCGTTGCCCACACCTCCATCGCCCACCAGCCGCATGGCCAGGCTCGGGGTATTGTTCACACCGTTGAACTGGTTGTTGGTCAGGGTGGCGTTGACCTCCGAGCCATCGAAGGCACCGATGGCAATGCTGCTGGCATCAATGTCAGTAAACTGATTGTTGTTGATCAGCACCGTCATATCGGCCGTCTGCGTCGCCGTGGCCACAATGCCTGAGCCCGAGTTGGCGCGGCTGATATTCTGGAACAGGCTGTCAGCCACATAGAGATTGAAGGTGCCGGAACCTTCGGCATTCAGCGTGATGCCAGAGCAACAGATGCTGGCTATGCCGGAACCGAAAGCAGAGCCAAAGGTCGAGTCGCGTACCGTGATATCAAAACCGGCAGAGCCGTTCAGGCCTGCTGCAAAGAGTGCGGCTTGATCATTGGTCAGGGCATTGGCGTTGCGGAAGGTCACACCATCCATATTCACAATGGTATTGAGGGTCTGATTGGAAACCCAGATACCGTTACGGGCATAACCATCAAAGAGCACGCTGGTCAGTGTCAGGCCGCCACTGATATTGGTTGTGGTGCGCGTCATATTGATACCATCAGCGGCGGCATTGAAGATCTGACCATTGCTGAAGGTAAAGGCATTGGCGCCCGCAGTCAGTCCGGCCATACCGGCAGCATCCACCCCATGACTGCCGGCACCGGTGATGATCATGCCGTTGAAGCGCGCGTTGACCGTATTGGTCATAACTATGCCTGAACCGCTGGTACCACTGATGGTCCCGCCGCTGCCGACCGTAGTGCCTACGCCGGTGACATTGATACCGCCAAGGTTACCGGTATTGGTCAACACGATGCCATTGACGTTACCGGTCGAGCTGATCGAGCGGAAATTCAATCCGCCGGCGCCAAGGGTGGTATTGGCGATATTCAGCGCACTCGAGTTGGCATTGGTGGTGATGGTATTGGCGCTACCCAGAACCTCCAATGTGCCTGCATTACTGACGCTGAAGACGGTGCCGCTGCCATTGATGTTGACGCCATTCAAACGGGTTGTACCGGTGTTATTGGTCAGTATGATGGCTGATCCAACCGCCGTACCTGAACGGGTAACCTGACTGAAACCTGAACCCGATACAGCAGTACCCGTGATGCGCAATGCCTGACCGGATGAAGAGCTGATCCCGGTTCCGGAATTGTTGACGATAAGATTGCCGGTATTCGCGGCATCAAAGGCTATTGCTGTTCCGCTGTAGGTCAGATCCAGCGAATCAAACCGGTAAGTCCCGGTATTGGTAGACAGATCAACCATATCGGTGCCGGCGGAGCTGCCGCTGACACTGCCAAGGGTCACATTGCCACTGCTGTTAATGATCTGGACGACACTGCGCGTACCGTCATTGATCACGGCGCTGACCAGATCCAGATTGACACCATCCAGCCCTATACTCACGTCCACCAGCCGCAACCCTAAGCCGGACAGCGTTTGCACGCTGCCGTCCAATATGACCAGCCCGCCATTGACAGCAGCAAAGGCATCGCCTTGTGTAGCAGCCACGTCCAGATTGGCGAAACGGGTTGTTCCCAGGTTGCCACTGGCGCCGAACAAATCCACTGCTCGACCACCGGCAATATTGAAACTGCTGATGCTGACATTTCCAAAGTTCAGCGCCCCGGCACTTTGTCCCTGGGTAAAGATTGAACGGACGGTTGCACTGGTTTGACCGGTGCTGGTGATGTCGCCAAAACTGATGGTGCCGCCACTCTGATCCCGGATATCAATCAGCACATTGCTTTGATCACCGGCAACAATATCAAAGCCGCTGGCATCAATAGTGCGCGCACCCGCACCAATGTAGGCTGCGCCACCGGAGAAGCTACCCAGCGTGCTGTTGCCCAGGTTGATGGTACCGGTGCTGGCTGTGGTGCGGTCGATATCAAACAGGTAATGCGCGGTGGTCGCAGCCAGACTGACATCAGTCAGGGTGACAGGGGCGACGTTACCATTCAGGGTCAGTGCGGCAGCGCCATTGGCATTCAGACTGGCGCCGGTGATGGCAAGACTGCCACCTGTGGTATTGCGCATTTCAACCCCGTAACCCGACAAGGTGCCGGTCCCAGCCTGCAGGGTCAGGTTGGCGTTGCCGCCATTGAGGCTGAGCAACTGGCCTGTGATGTTGTTGATCGCATTATCACGAATCAGGATGGTGCCCGCGGCATTATTGAGGTTGAACAGGAAGTTGGTGGCGGCGGTGAAGCTGGTATTTTGCACTGTCAGCCCGCTGAAACCGTCACCGTACAGGCTGTTCAGGCCGCCGGACAGACTGAGGTTGCTGATAAAGTTGTTGTCGCTCAGGGTCAGCACATTACCCGTGGTACTGGTCAGCACGGCAGCGCCATTACCGGTGGGATCGCTGATACTCACATCCCCAAAATCACCCAACAGGTTTGCCGGTACCAACAAGCCAAATGCATTACCATTACCAAAGCCGCTGACGGCCTGCCCGGCACTCAGTTTGAAGCTGCCATCTGTCAGGCTGCTGAAGTCAATCGGGCTGCCATCATTGATAAATACGAAGGTGGTCAGCAGGCCGCTATCCGCGCGAGTCTGAGCGTCTGCCACCCCAGCGGCACTGCCGGTAGTGCTGCCATCACCGGTGCCAGCGCTACTGACAAAATACAGATCGCCAACCTGTCCGCTGCCACTGGCGGGCAGCCGCGCGTTGCCGGTAAAGCTGACGCCGGTAAAGTCATAGAGGCCTTTGGTTGCATCCAGGCCGATGCTGTCAATAAAGAAGGCACCCACACCCGCATTGATAGTGCCGCCACCAAAGGTGAAGTCGGCATCGGCACTGTCGGCAATATCATCGGTGCTGCTCAATTGCACACCGGTGCCGCTGAAATTCTGCAACAGGCCGCCGTCTGTAAAGACGATCACACCACCGGCATTGGTCAGATCAATCGCCGTGACCGCGCCATCCAGATCCAGCCTCTGGGCCGTATAGTCACCGCTGAACTCACCGAAGTTGACCCCGGTACGAGTAATATCCTCCAGCGTCATGGCACCAAACAGAATCACCCCTGAGCTGCCTGCAAGGCGGACACCATCGTTACCGGCTTGATCAATCAGAGTATCGCCAAAGCTGAAATCGCCCTCTGAATCAATGATCGCGATACCGTCTGTGGCAGCGTTGATAATGCTGGTTTCACCGATCTCGATGCTGCCGGAAATGGTGTCGATAAGAATACCGGCACCCGCTGAGTCAACCGAGCGCACGCTGGCAAAGGTCGAGGCCATGGTCACCGGATCGATGTCGATGGCGGCACCGCCCTGGGTATTGATGGCACCACCGGTGTTGCCGAAGTTGAAGGTGCCGACCTTGCCCTCGGCATCGCGAATAAACAGACCGGTACCGGTGTTGTTGCTGATATTCAGGGTGCCGAAGGCGATATCGCCCAGCACATTGTTCAGGCGCAGACCGTCGCCGGTGATATTGCCGGTAGCGAGCAAATCCCCTATTTGAGTATTGCCGCCGGCGACCGACTGGATGCCCGCGGTCAGCGGATCGGCATCAAAGATTGCTGTCTCGATCAGAATGCCGCCGGCACCCGCCTGACTGACACTGTTGCCGTCAAAGCTGGTGATCAACAGATCGCCTGTTGCCGCACTGCCATCCAGCGAAATACCCGCGCCACCGGCGTCGACCTCGGTACCGTCGAGCGCAAGCTGAACATCGCCACTACCAGTGTGGGTCAGGGCCAGGCCGCTGCCGAGCGCGGTGAGCTGGTTATCGGTCAATTGATAACGGCGGTTAATGGCGTCGTTACTGATCAGTACAATGGCGCCGTTATTGACCGGGTCGTTGCCGCCGACGCGCAGGGCGTTCAGCGTCAGTGCGGTATTGATTGCATAAATGCCATAGTCGGCGCTGTCGATGGTGCCGGCTGCAATGCTGATCTCACCGCTGTTGGCGGTGCTGCCACCAAAGCTGGCGCCGTGACCGGCGACCTGGTCAACCTGCAGGTCGGTAATATCCAGACTGCCGCTCAGGCCGTCGACCACCAGGCCGTGCAAGCCTGTGCCACTGATACTGGTGATGCCCTCAAGCAGCAGATCACCGGCAATGTTGTCGATAATCACCCCGGATGTGCCGGCATTGAGGATATCGACATTCTCCAACCGGATGCTGTTGCCCGCCTGCAGATTCTCGATGCGCACCGCCTCGTTGGCCGCATCGGTAGAACTCAGGGTCAGATCCAGGTCGCCCTTGACGTCATCCAGAATCAGCGCCACGCCCTGATTGCTGTTGATGCTGATTTGCGCAGTGCTTTGCAGCGTGACACCGCTGGCCAGCAAACCGCCACCGGTGGCGTTATTGATCTCAAGACTGTCGAAGGCAACAGTGCCGTCGCCGGCCAGCTCTACCGCCGTGCCGGCCGGCTGATTGAAGTCGTTGATCGTGACATCGCCAAAGCGCAGCGTACCGGCTGTTTGTGCGGTGCTGATGATCACGTTATCGGCGGTCGAGCCGGTGCTCAGGATGTCACCAAAGTGCAGGGTGCCACCACTTTGCCCGGAAACAACAATCAGGCTGCTGTCGGCGTTGGTACTGGTCAGCGCCAGCGCGCTGGCATCGAGATTGCGCGCACCGGCACCGACGATAAAGGCGCTGCCGGTGTTGTCATCCAGGGTGCTAGTGCCCGCAAGGGTAATGTCACCGGTGCTGCCGCCGCTGAGGGTATCAATCGCAAAGGCGGTATCACCGGCTGCACGCTCGATAGCCAGGTCGGTCAGGGTGATGGTCGCGGCATTATTGTCCAATACCACAGCGGTATTGCCGTCACTGGTCAGTGCCGCACCCGTCAGACTGAGACTGCCACCTGTGGTATCCACCACCCGGATGCCCGTGCCCTGCAAGTCGCCGGTACCGGCGTCAATCTGGATAGTCGCATCACCGCCTTCAACCAACAGCAACTGACCGCTACCGCTGATCTGATTATTCATCAGGCTGACGCTGCCGGTGACCCCGGACAGGCTCAGAGCATGGTTATAGATGCCACTGATCAGCGTGTTGAACATCATCAGGCTGTCGGTGCCGCTGGCGTGCACCGCACTGTCGCCACCGACAATAGCAACATGGCTGATACGGGTATCATCGCCTGCGGTAATCACATTGCCGGTGCTGCTGGTCAGCTGGGCCGCGCCATTACTGGTGGGGTCGGTGATATCCAGATCGCTTGGCAGACCGATGATGTTGGCGGGGATATCCAGGCTCAGACTGTTGCCGTTGGCAAAGCCGGTGATTGCCTGACCGGCAGACAGCCGGAAGGTGCCGTCGGTCAGGGCGCTGAAGTCAATGACATTGCCGTCATTGACGAATACAAAGGTGGTCGCCAGGCCGCCGTCAGCCCGGGTCTGGGCATCAGCGGCGCTGGCCAGATCATTGATACTGCTGCCGTCGCCCGCACCGGTTGCCGTGGCCGCGACAAAATACAGATCCCCGACCTGTCCATCACCCGGGCTGAAACGGAAGTCGCCGGTCAGGGTGGTGCCGGTAAAATCGTACAGGCCGGAATTCGGATCCAGCCCGATCCCGTCCATGACAAAGCCACCGGAACCAGCGACGATGGAGCCGCCGGCAAAGGTAAAGAGCGCGTCGGCTGTGTCGGCCAGGTCATCGGTATTGCTGAACTGCACACCGGTATCACTGAAATTGCTCAGATTACCGCCCTGGGTAATCGCGATGACACCTTGGGCACGGGTCAGATCAATGGCGGTTACAGCGCCATCGATATCCAGCCGATCAGCGGTGAAATCGACCTCGCTATCCTCGAAGTTGACACCCACATCACCGGCATCGGTGATGCTGATATCGGCAAAGGTCAATTCGCCGCTGCTGCCTGCCAGGCGAATGCCGTCGTTGCCAACCTGGTCAATGATCACGTCAGCAAAACTGACATCGGCACTGCTGTCGAGAATCGCAATACCATCGGTAGCGGCTTGCTCGATCTGTGCATCACCCAGAGCCAGGCTACCGGAGACGCCATCCAGTAGAACCCCTTCAGCAGCGGCGTTGGTGCTGCTCAGACTGTCCAGAGCAAAGCCATCGGTACCGATCTGCATGTCTTCCAGAAGCAATGCCGAGCCCGCACCGTTGCTGCTGATACTGTTGCTACCCGTCAGCGACAGTGTGCCGCCCCCGGAAGCATGAAAGCCGCTGCCGCCGATGGTCTGGATGTCCAGACTGTCGCCACTGAAGCTGATTTCGGCGCCGCTGTTGTCAATCAAGCGCACCGCATCGTTACTGCCCGTGCTCAGACTTTGCTGGGCACCGCTGAAAATGATCTCGCCGCCGCTGTTGTTCTGCAGTAACAGGCCCGACGCCGCGCCACTGGCACTCATGTCCACGGCCACTTCTACCCGGCCGCCGCTGATATTGCTGACCGCCACCAGTTGTCCGGCCGTGGTGCGCGCCAGGCTGCCGGTCTCGAACAGCAGATCCGCATCACCACCATCAACGTTGAGACCGCCAGCCGTCAGATTACGCAAACGGATCTCGCCACTGTTACCCGTGAAATCCAGGCTGCTGGCTGACCCGCCATCCAGGGTCAGATCTGTTATGCCCGAGGCAGAGAAGCCACCATCCATCTGCAGATTGCGCACAGTCACGTTGTCACCGCTGACCGCCAACTGGCCGGCCAGACGCGCATTACCCGCCGGCGCGCTGAACACACCGGTCAGACCGGGGGTAACGGCACCAATCACATTCACCGAGGCGCCGCCGGAAAGCACTTGCACACTGGCCGCAGAGAGGTTGCCACCGCCAGCAAAATCACCACCGGCATTACTCATGACCAGCACACTGCCGGTTTCCAGTTGCCCCAGCGCATCACCCAAGGCAGCGGGGTCGGCCTGCGTGCCGCTACCGGCTGCACCGGCTTCGGCAAAGACGACACGGCCGATGCTCTCTCCGGTGTCATAGAGTGCCAGCTCGTTGACCGCGGGCAGATTGGTCGAGCTGATCTGCTTCTGCACATCAGCTACCACCACGTCGACATCACGTACCGGCGCCGCCATCATGCGGTCGCGCCGCCAGTCGGTACCGGAACGGGCGCTGCTCTTGCTGCTGTTACCCAACGGGATAGTGATACCCAGGCTCAGATAACTGTTGGTGCCGCGCACGTCGTCGTGCTGCCACTCGGCGCCAAGGCTCAGACTGCTGCCCGCCTTGAGGCTGTCTATCGGCATATTCCATTGCGCACGCACTCTGGGCCCGCTGATGCGCTCGGCACCGGAACCGTCGAATTCGTAATACCCGGCAAACAGGGCGATATCCTGATCGGCAACCGGCAGGTAATAGCCCAGCTCGATATCGTGCCCCTTGAGCGACAGCTCCTGGCCCTGCAGTTGCACAATCTCGCTGCCCTCGCTGACAAAGGTCAGGTAGGTATCGACAATCTGCAGCTGGGGCTGGCCATCGCCATTGCTGGCCTGCTCGGTGACACCGCCCACATTCGCGGCGCGGCGGCCGCTCGGCTGGTAGCGGTTGATGCGCGCACTGTAGCTGGCGCTCTGCACTTCGAGGCCCAGGGTGGTCTGGCGAAAGGTGTTGCCGCGACTGCTGCGCAGGGTGTCGTAATAGCCGTAGGTACCCAGCAACAGGTCATCGCCGGCACTCCAGCGAAAGCCCAGGCCGAGGTTGTACTCACGTGACTGGTCATCATCGGAACGCCCGCGCACATCGGCAAACAACAGGCTGTCGGCGCGCTGGGTAAGCGGCAGCATGGCACCAATGGTGCCTATATTGCGTTGATTACCGAGTTTGATTTCGCTGTAGAGATGCGGGGACCAGAAGGCCAGACTGTCGTCTATGCCAGGGAGATTGAGCGACCCATCTGCGGCCTGGGCAGCGGCGCTGGACCCGACCAAAGCCAACAACCAATAGGGCTTGAGTGAACTTCCATGCAGCGCCTTGCCAGCCATAACACGTCCTTTTTATGTTGGGGTCAGGCGCAGAAGACTTCAGTCGATGACAAAGGCGTTGTGCAGCTGACGCTAAATCCATTTAGTGCATGAATACTAGACTACTGGGTCACAAAAACCCAAGTCCGTTACATTAATTTTCCGAGACGGACAGGTGGTGCTGCGCTCAGGCTGGTGGCAGACTCTGGCGAGAATCGGATACAGAGCACAAAACATGCTGTTCAAGGAAAAAGTGGTACTGGCCAATTGTGATTCGGTGCGCGCACTGGCACCCGAGGAGCTAAGAAAACGCTTTCTCACCGGTCTGGCCTTTGCTGACGGCGTGGTCCTCTCGCCCAACAGCCTGATCGACAACCATCAGGTCACCAACGTGCTGACACAGCCCAATGTGGTCAAGTTCCTCAATGAGGAAGGCGCAGGCAAGCTGGTGATTCGCGGCTTTGGACTGCAAGGCCAGACCTCGCTGGTCGATTACTACCAGGCTCTGCCGGATAACTTTATTCTCTCCAGCTTGCCCGGCAGCCCGTGCAAATCGGCCCTGAGTCGAACGCAACAAGGCGAGATGACCGAACGACTAGGCGAGCTGCAACGCGCACTGGAAGCCATCCGCCCGCGGATCGAAAGCCTGAACCTGCCCGCCGAAAGCCTGCGCGACGAGGTATTCAAACGCCTGGACACGCGCGCCAGCATTGGTCATTTCTTTGAAAGCGACGGCGAACTGCAGCTTTTTCTGCTCGGCGCCCGCGAGCTGCACTCACGTTCCGCCTGGTATCGCTACGCAACGGACTTTTTCACCCTTCGCGGTCAGGGCGGCTTTGAGCCCTTCCGGGCCGAGATCATCGACCCGGGCTATAACGCCCTGTTCGCCCTCAAGGATGAAGGCTTTCTGCAGGACAATATTCGTTTCCTCAGCGGCGTGCCCGAGGTGCTGCTCGACAGCAGCGTGGCCCTGCGCAGCCTGCGTCGGGAAATTCAGCTTATCCAGTATCCGCTGAAACTCTTCGAGTTCATTACCAGCATGGGCACCGGTGAGCTGGCACGCTATCTGACCGATGAAGCGCTCGGCTATATAGAAGATAAACTGACCGACAAGGGCCACAGCTTCATGACCCGCCGCAACTGGTTTGGTATGTATCCGCGCATGCGCCGCTATATGGGCCTGGAGATTAAATGAATACCCTGTATGAAAACCCCTGGTTCCGTGTGGTGGCCGAGGGCGGCTACCATTGGCTGGTCGAAGACAATGCCCGCAACGGCGCGGCAGTGCTGGCCATAGTAGACGACTCATCTGCCCTGCTGGTAAGGGTCAAACGCCCCGCGCAACAACACCAAGCGGCCCTGGAAATCCCCCGCGGCTATGGCAAGCCCGGCGAAACCAGCCTGCAATGCGCATGCCGTGAACTGCTTGAAGAAACCGGTTACCAGGCCCGCCCCGAGCAACTCAAACGCCTGGGCCGTTACCAACCCAACAGCGCCATCCTCGCCTCCACCGTCGACCTGTATCTGGCCGATCTGCACAGCAGCGACCGGGTCGCCGGGCACGACAGGGAAGTCGAAAGCGTAGAGCTGATTGCCCTTGATGCCCTGCGCCAGAAGCTACTGAACGGCGCACTGGAAGATGGCTTTACCTTGGCGGCATTGGCTTATTACTACGCAGCCAAGGAATAGCCGCCTCCCGGCAAACAGCGCCGGGGTTTACCAGCTGTCGAAGGGGATACCGTGGGTATCTATATAGCGATGGGCATGCTCACTGGGCGGACGATAATGCTCTCCATTGGACATGCCATCGTATGGGCCATCGGGGTTGATCATGCCCTCAAAGCGACCAATTTCAATGGGCTCAATACAAGGACCAATTAGCCATAGCTTGGCTATACCGCCGGGAGCAAGACCGATAGTGATGATATTCCGATAACCTTGAATGTGCGTGTCGTTAAGGCGGCAATAGCCTGAATGAGGAGTGAGCATTTCCTCCCTGACCCAATCGTCAATCGGGATACGCACCCGATAAGTCTGCTGCTCGGCCAGCGACTGCCAGCGGACAAAAACCACTTTCGGCAGATCAATGTCTCTCATCGGACGTGAAGCGCCAGCACCTGGACGACGCGGCCATCCGCGTGGATCTCCTCGATTATTTGGCGGATTTTGAACAGATACAACCCCACCGTGAACCCGATAATAACCATGACCGCTTTGATCAATTACATCCACACTTTCAACCCAAGCTTCCATATAACTTGGTGCGAGCAGTCCAATTTCCCAGGTGCGATACGGCAACGTGGGCGGCGGCGGGCGTAGCGGATCCGACGCAGGACTGGCACACGCGCTGAGCATCAGCACCAAAATCAGAGGGATGAGACGCATGGGTTACCAGCTGTCAAAGGGGATTTCATGGCTCTCGACATAGGCTTTGGATGCGGGCGAAAGAGGCCGGTGCCGACCTTCTGACGTACCATCATAAGGCCCTTTTGGGTTGATCATGCCTTCGAAGCGACCAACTTCGATGGGCTCGACACAATCGCCCGACAACCAAACCTTGGCTATGCCACCGGGTGCTAAGCCGATGGTGACCACTCGCCGATAGTCCTCAATATCAGCACCATCAAAACGGCAGTAGGCCGCGCGCGGCACAAGCATTTCCTCCCTGACCCAATCGTCAATAGGGATACGCACCCGGTAGGTTTGCGGTTCGGCCAACGACTGCCAGCGGACAAAAATGATTTTCGGTAGATCGATACCGGTCATGGGCATGGTGGCCCCCGCACCAGGACGTGAAGGCCAGCCTCGTGGATCTCCGCGATTGTTAGGAGGCTTCTGAATTGAAGCTAGACCACCATGCACGTCGAAGTAACCCTCTCCGCGCTGATCCAGCACATCCACACTTTCAACCCAAACCTCCATATAGTTCGGCGCCAACAGGCCCACCTCCCAGGTGCGATAAGGCAATGTAGGTGGCGGCGGGCGGAACGAGTCGGATGGGTGGCTGGTACAAGCGCTAACCAACAACAGACAACCTAGGATCAACAGGCGCAGAGTCATGCCGGATAGCCTCGCTGGGGTATATCGTCGTAAATAGCACGAACATAGTTGGCACGGGGCTTATTGACCATAAAACCAAAGGTGGGTACCCAGTTGGCTGACGTATGAATATAGCGACTATGCAAAAAACGCTTTTCCACTTCATCCAACATCGCGTTCTGACCGGCCAAGGCTGCATCCATTACCTTGGCAGCGATGGGTTGCAAATCGCTGGGTACTTTAAATCGTTGATCATCGTCATCAATAGCTCCAAAAGGCACGCCGTGTAGTACCCCTTTGGCATGCATAACTCGCAGAGCCACCCTTGAAAGCTCACCGCGCACCTCGCGATCAAGGCCCAGAGTCAAGAGCATATCGGGCGATATCATTGAGCCCGAACCAGACGGCCGGCTAAGTGGATGCAACTCGGGAATAAGCTGACCATCCCCCGGCAGGCCCCGTTGCCTCAGGCGCCTTTCATCTTCGGCTCGGGCACGCCAGACCATGGAATTTTCCAGCCGTTGTCGATCAATACTATCCAGTGGGTAGTAACCGGCACGGAATACCCTGGGCCTTGAGACCAGCAGACGCTCACGTACCCGGACCGGATAGCCGCCTCCCAGATTGGAATGCACACCGGGCAATACCAGCTCTTCATGGGCCGGGTCTACACGATTCAGGCTGAAGTTATGCCGGTGCTCATCGGCCGCGGTCAAATGCACCACCTTCCGTGCACAACCAGGTGGCAAATACAAATTCACACCTGGATTACGACTATCGCCGACACTGATATTGCCTCGCAATGGATCGCCTACGGCAGCAACGGTATCGAACAGACCAATAAAGTTGATACTGGCGCTGGCCTTCCATTCAAAAGCTGGGGCCAGCGCAGGGAAGTCATGATTGAGATAGTTAGCCAAAACTCCGCCACCAGGCTTCAGCACCTCATTGGCAAAGTGGCGCGCTGCGGCAGCACCTCGGCTAAAACCAAAGATATCGAATTGAATACTTTCTATCCGCAGTTGGGGATTATTGCCTATCAGTCGACGTAGCGACGAAATTAGGAGCCCTGGACTTTGCTGCACCCGCTGCACCACCCCCGTTTCACCCTGGCCAGTTGCCAAACCCCAGTTCGAGTCCTCACTACCGCTAAGGGTACCTATTCCATCAACATAAACTTTTAAATATGCCTCAGCGGTGTCAGGTTCCAAGATATCGTCGGCTTGATCCGTATATAGCCGATAAAGCAGCGCCACATTACTCAACTCATTGCCAAAGCTACTATCAGGCATCTGATCAAAATGACCATCACCATTGGTATCTCGATAACCATGGGCTTCACAAAACCTGGCAACGCCCTCCAACATCTCCTCGCCAAAGACCTGCTGGTCTTCACTGCGGCAGGCGGCGGTAAGGGCGGCGTTGGGGGCGTTGTTGCCGGTACCATCAAAGAACATGCCTACGCGCAGGGTAATACGCTGCTGCAGTGGCAGTTCGGTTTCGTCCTCTTCCTCCTCCTCTTCAATGCTGTAAGCCATATCCCGGGGTTGCAGGGCTTGTTGGTCAATGCCGGCGGGGTGGGCTCCGTCTGAACGCAGCAGACGGCCGGCGCCAGCCAGGGCCGCTGAGATGGCAGCACCGGTTAAAGAACTGGCCGCGCCACTGTAAGAGCCGACACTGACGCCACCACCAATAACAATATCGCCGGAGCCACCTATCACCACGTCACCATGACTGCCGGTGCTGCCCATGACCACCGCCGGACGACCATTGATCAACACATTGGGAATCACCTGGCCACTCAGCGTACTGCCGCAGGACGTGGGGTCGCCTAGCCGTGCAGCCGGAAGGCCGTTGAAGAGAACATCCGCCGAGCCGGCGGTGATGCTGTGACTGCCGTGCCCGTCTTTTGGGCACTGGGTTGGGTCGCTCTGACGGGCAGCAGGTTTTCCAGACATAGCCATATCCTTTGGCAAGATGTGCAACGCGGCACTGAGTGTGCCGATGCTAGGGCGCTGCTGATCTGAGAGCAAATCCTGTCGCCCGCCGATGTGAACCGTTTGGCAGAACTTGCTGCCCTGTGGCGCGAGTTAACCTGCTGACGCGGCCTGTCCCAGATCCAAACCGCTGATCCGCCTGACCGGCGTCTGCACTGCCTGCTCGAACACGCCGTCCCGTGCTTCTACCAGAGTGAAATGCTGGCTGGCGCGGGTGATTGCGGTGTACACCAGTTCCTTGGTCAGTACCGGGCTGCGGGCATCCGGTAGTACCAGGACCGCATGCTGGAATTCCGAGCCCTGGGACTTGTGTACGGTCATGGCAAAGACTGACTCGACCTCGGTCAGACGGCTGGGCAATACAAAACGCACACCGCCCTTGCCGTCATTGCGCGGAAAGGCCACCCGCAGCTCTTCACGCTCTGATGCACCGGGTTGCAGGGGCTTTTCGCGCACGCGCAGGGCAATGCCGATGTCGCCATTCATCAGCCCCAGGCTGTAATCATTGCGGGTGACCAGCACCGGTCGCCCCTCGTACCAGCCCTGGTCGGCACTCAGAAGACCGCGCCGGTGTAGCAGATTGGCTACCCGCAGATTAAGCGCATCAACGCCCCAGTTGCCTTTACGCACGGCGCACAGCAGCTGGAACTGATCAAAGGCCTGCAGTACCTGCTGGGCCCATGCTTCCCAGGCCGGGTCTCCAGCCGGCACCTCCGGTTTTGGCCGGGCATCGGCGAGAAGCTGAAGATACAAGGCATAACTCGGCAGCGCGCTGCCCAGCGCCAAGCTTTCAAAGGCCGTGTCGGTGACGGAACTGACCCGCTGCCGATGGACATCGGCAAAGCCGCCGGTCTGCAACAATTGTCTGGCCGCAGCCGCATCACCGCGATTGACCGCTCGCGCCAGCTCGCCAATACCGCTATTTGAGTCAAAGCGGTGGGAGTGGCGCAGCATGGCGGTCTGCTGTTCCAGTTGATGGCCGGTCGCATCACCCTCCTGCAGTCCCGCCTGCGCCAGGGACTGGCCGCTGTTGTGTTCCAGCCAGTCGCGGGTGGACACCGTGTAAAAGCCGCCTTCGGCATGGCGGCAGAGATCACCCAGTACCGCGCCGGCCTCGACCGAGGCCAATTGATCCTTGTCGCCCAGCAGTATCAGTCGCGCGCCGGGCGGCAGGGCATTGAGTACGCAGGCCATCATTTCCAGGTCGATCATCGAGGCTTCATCGATCACCAGTACATCCAGCGCCAGCGGATTACCGGCGTGATGACGAAAGTGCCGACTGTCGGGCAGGCTGCCGAGCAGCCGGTGCAGGGTGCTGACTTCGCTGGGGATCTGCTCGCGCACGGCCTCCGCCACCGGCAAGCGGCCGACCTGCTTACCGATCGATTCGGTCAGTCTTGCGGCGGCCTTGCCGGTTGGCGCGGCCAGACGAATACGCAGGGCCTGCCCCGCCTCCACTGCGGGCGCCTGCAACAGCGCCAGCAGCCTGACCACGGTGGTGGTTTTGCCGGTACCCGGACCGCCGGTGATGATGCTGAAGGCACCGCGCGCGGCCAGGGCGCAGGCGATGCGTTGCCAGTCCGGTGTTTGTTGGCTGTCGGCAAACAGCACCGCCAGACGCTGCGGCAGCGCATCGGGCATCGTCAGGGGTTGCGCCAGTCGGCGTTGCAGGCCTTGGACGACCTGCTGCTCATAACGAAAATAACGCCGTAGATACAGGCGCTGCCCGACCAGTACCAGAGGCCGCAGGGCATGCTCGTACTGCCCGCTATCCACCACCCGGCTGCCGTTCAGTGCTGCTTGCCAGTTGGTCAGTGTCAGGCTGCGCAGCAGCTGTGAGGGCAACAGCACATCAATACTGTCTTCACCTTCGGGTGGCAACGACAGGGCAAAATCCGGTTCGTCCAGGGTCATACCCAGGTCCAGGCACACATGCCCATGACCCAGTTGATGACTGACCAGTGCCGCCGCCAGCAGCACCCGCGCATCGGTATTCGGCTCACGTTCCAGCAGAAACCCGGCCAGCGCCCGGTCCAGGGCGCGGAGCCAACCGCAGGCCAGCCAGTCATCCAGCAGCGCCAGCAAGGCCCGGGCATCCTGCAGGGGATCCGGTTGCTGCTTGCTCTGTTCCAGCCAATCGATCTGGGCGTCTTTCATAGAGCGCTCTCCACGCTGGGCTGGCCCATAAACAGCCGGTCCAGATCCTCGATCAGACCCTGCGGCGGGCGGTCGTGCCAGAGACCGGCCTGGGGCGAATCCACGCCGCGCACAAACCAGTACAGTGCGCCGCCCATGTGTGTCTCGTAGTCATAATCCGGCAGTCGCGCCTTGAGCTGGCGATGCAGCGCCAGCACGTAGAACACATATTGCAGGTCGTATCGCTGCTCCAGAATCACCCGCTGCATGGCCTCGTCGATATAATCACTGGCGCTGGCGCCGAGCCAGTTGGATTTGTAATCGACTACGTAGTAACGCCCCTGATGCTCGAACACCAGATCGATAAAACCCTTGAACAACCCATTGAGGCGATCGCGCAGCAGCGCCGGGCGCGGCTGGCCATCCAGGGTCGCAGCACAGACCAGTTGATCGAGCTGCTGCACATCGACCCGCCGGGCACTGAACATGAACTCCATCTCCGGCTGGTACTGGCCGGGCGACAGATCAGCCAGGCACAGCTGGGCCTTCGAGTCGACCCGCCGCAGCAATGCCGGTTGCCGCAACAGGCTGATCAGCCAGTCCGCCAGGCACTCGGTCCAGACGCCCCAACCGCGGCGAATACAGCGCGGGCGCAGCCAGTCGATGCATTGCTGCCGGTCCGCCAGTACGGCAAAGCCTTCGCGACCGGCCAGCTCGAGCAGCCCGTGCAGGAAAGTACCCGGCTGCGGGCCACGCGGAAAACGGTGGATGGTCGGCAGTTCACCGGCGCGCAGCGGTATAAAACGCGCGGCGCGTTCGTCATCGGCCATTTTCTCGGCAGCCGGATTGTCCGGCGCATTGCCGATACCCCTGCCCAGCCCGCCCAGCTCTTCACTGCCAATCGCCAGGGCGCTGTAGGAGGCAATCCACCAGGATTCAAAGCTGGCATGCTGTGGCTGCCGCGCCTGGATCTGCGGCGGTACGGCTTGCAGGGGTTGATAGACCTGCTCCTGCACCTCCGGTGCCGAGCTTACGTCGATCACCTCCGCAGGGACGTCACGCCACGGCTGCAACCACTCCGCCAGCGCCGGACTGGCCGCCAACGCCTGACCACCGGCGAGCAGATGGCCCACGGCGCTGTGATGCAGTACCGATAGTTTGCTTTTGCCGCTCTTCAAATCGGCCATACCCAACCAGCAGGCATGGCGTGCGCGGGTCAGGGCCACATAGAGCAGACGCAGGTCTTCACCCAGACGCTCGGCGTCAGCCTGTCTGCGCTCTGCTTCGCTGGGTTCCAGCACCAGGGTGCGGCGCTCGCCATCGTGGAAGCGCGCCGGTTCACCGCTCTTGAGCGGACGGCTGTGGCAGATGAAAGGCAGAAACACCAGAGGGTATTCCAGGCCCTTGGACTTGTGGATGGTCACCACCTTGACCAGTTCGGCATCGCTTTCCAGCCGCAGTATCTGCTCCTCTCCTGCGCCTTCCCCGGCCAACGGAATCAGCTCGGCCAGGTGCCGTACCAGGGCCTGCTCGCCATCCAGTTCGCGGGCGGCACGTTGCAGCATTTCGGCCAGGTGCAGCAGATTAGTCAGTTGCCGCTGGCCATGGGCGCGCTGCAGCAGACGGGCAGGCAGATCAAAATCATGCAGCAGGCGGTGCAGCATCGGCAGCACACCCTGGCGTTGCCACAGGCGGCGGTACTCGGTGAACTGGAATACCCGGTGCTCCCATAGGCGCTCGTCCTCGTTAAGGCGTTCGAGCGTGGCCCAGGACTGATCCAGGGTCGGGCTGGCCAGGGCGGCGCGCAGCAGACGATCATTACCCGGCTCGGCGCAGGCGCGCAGCCAGCGTAATACGTCCACCGCCTCCTGCGAGTCGAGCACCGAATCCTTGTCAGACAGATAGACGCTGCGCACGCCGCGTTCGGCCAGCGCATTGCGAATCATCTCGGCCTCACGCCCGGTCCGCACCAGCACCGCCATATCCGCCGGACGCACCCCTTGCCAACCGTCTTTGGGATGTTCGAAGCCGGCCTGGCCGGACTGGCCAGCCTGCAGCAATTCGACCATGGCCGAGGCGCAGCGCGCGGCCATCTGCTGGCGGTAGGCTTCGCCCGTAAGTGGCTCGTCGCTGTGCAGGTGCCAGGCGGTCAATGCGGGAGCAATCTGGCCATGCAGCATCCAGCGCTCCTTGCGGCCCTGAGCGGCGACCGGCTGGAACGGCAGGAGCGCCTCAGCCCCGGCGCCGAAGCGGAAGGCGCCCTGCTGGTCCGCACGTTGCTCGGCCAGATCGAATACATGGTTGACTGCCGCGACCATCGGCTGGCTGGAACGGAAGTTGGTATCCAGGTGTTCGTGACGGCCCTGGGTCGCTCGGCGCGCGTGCAGATAGGTAAAGATGTCGGCCCCGCGGAACGAATAGATGGCCTGTTTGGGGTCGCCAATCAACAGCAGCGCGGTGTCCTCGGGGCTGTGCTCGAGGGGGTAGATGCGATCAAAGATACGGTACTGCAGCGGATCGGTGTCCTGAAATTCATCGATCATGGCTACCGGAAACTGGTTGCGGATAACCTCTGACAAGCGCTCGCCGTTGTCGCCCTGCAGCGCATCGTCGAGCCGCGTGAGCATGTCGTCAAAGCCCATCTGCGCGCGGCGACGCTTTTCTGCATCAAAGCGTTCGGCCATCCAGCCAGCGGCATGGCGCAGGGCCGGTTGCGCCGGACTGGCCAGCGCGGCAAGCCGGGTCTTGAGTTCGGCCATGGCCTCCAGCGCAGGATGCGCCGGCGGCGAGCCCTGTTTCCAGATCTCGGCCAGCCCCTGGTGAGTCAGCCGCTCGAAGCCCTTGCCGATATCCAGGGTCTGTGCCTCCGGCTCCGTGGCCCACTCGCGCAGCTTGTCCAGCCAGTTAGCCAGGTTCTTGCGGTTCAGGCTGGTGCCGTTGAAGGCCTTGGCCTCACGAGCCTTTATCAGGATGCCCTCCAACTCATTGGCCCAGTCGAACCAGGGTGCCTTGAGGGCATCCAGCTCAGCGGCGGCCGTCGCCAGGGATTCCTCGATCAGGCTTTGCAGTTCAATGGTCGATACCGGCAGTTTCTGATCAAGCAGCACGCGTGCCCTGGCCAGCAGCGCGTCCGGCTGCTGCCAATGCGCATCAACCCAGGCCAGCGCCCTGCCGTGCAGCCGGTAACAGTGCAGACGCCAGTAATCCCGAGCGACCTCGGCCAGCAGTTCGCGCTGGTCGGTCTCCAGTGTCTGGGTAAACAGGCTGCCGCTGTCAAAGGCGTGCTCGCGCAGCATACGCTGGCACCAGCTGTGGATGGTTGATACCGCGGCCTGGTCCATCCACTGCGCGGCGATATCCAGCTTGCGCGCGCAAGATGCCCAGTCCCCCTCGGGATAGTCGCCACGCAGGCCCCGCAGAATCGGATCCAGTTCATCCAGCTCATCGCGGAAGGCCTGGGCGGCCTGAACCAGGCGTGCGCGGATGCGGTCACGCAGTTCCTGGGTGGCCGCCTCGGTAAAGGTCACCACCAGAATATCCGGCGGCAGCAGTTCGCGACCAAAGCCGGCGTCGCCGCCGTGCCCCAGCACCAGCCGCAGATACAGCGCCGAGATGGTGAAGGTTTTGCCGGTACCGGCGCTGGCCTCGATCAGACGACTGCCGCGCAGCACGCAGCGCAGCGCCAGGGGTATTGGTGCTCTGCTTGTGGTCATATCTGCGCCTCCCCGGCCGGGCTGATCATCAGCCACTGCTCGGCCTCGGCGCGTATCAGCGGCTGGTACAGCAGGCTGGCAAAAGCCTCGAACTCACCGCTGGCGGTCAGGCTGGCAAAGTCCGGGTAGGTGCGCTGCAAGGCGGCGCTGTCCAGCCGCTCCCCGCGGACATAGTCATTGCCGTCGTAGCATTGCCGCGCCTGAGCCAGAGCCTTGTCTTCATCCTCGGCATCGAGCCAGGCCAGGGCGGTTTTCAGTGCCACCGGCAGCGGCCGGCTCAAACCTTCGTGCCAGGCCTGCAACCAGTCCTGCAGAATCGCGGCGGCCTGGGGCTGTTCGAGGGGCAGCAACTGAATATCGGCATCGGCGCTGATAATGCAGCTGCTCATCCGGTGGCCACTGGCGGCAGCGCAGACATGCAGCACCGCCTCGTTGAGCAGTTTTTTCCAGTTCAGCGTCTTCTTGCCCATCACCCGACCAGGCAACAGTGTCAGGCGCAGCAAACCATCCAGGCGGGCGGAGCAGCGCACATCGGCCAGCCAGCTACTCAATTGCAGCGCCGCGCTGCGGCCTTCGATTGGCAAGGGATGATCCAGTCGCTGATCCCAGAGCTGCGCCTGTTGACGGTAGCGCTCCAGTTGGTCGGCCAGGGGTGCCAATAATTGTTCACTGGCCAACCCAGCAAATCCGGCCAGGGGCAGTTGCCCACACTGCTGCAGGCGCAAGGCGCCCTGCTGCAGCAGTGCCAGCAGATCAGCCTCGGGCTCGGCGTCCTTGATGCTGTCGAGCAGGCTCTGGCTGAGCTGGTAGCGCTGCAGACCATCGAGGCTGAAATGCTCGTCGTCCTCGGCACTCTGATCACGCTCGTCGAGCCAGACCTTGAGTCGCTGACTATAGAAGTGTCCGACCGGATTGCGCAAAAACCGCTGTAGCGCGGATAGCTCGATGGGCGCCTCCAGCATGGCCGGCGACAGCGCCTGATTGGCCTGCTCAGCAGTCACGTCAGCATGTAGCGGCAGCCATTCCTTGCCGTAACTGAACAGGCCGCGCTGGCCGGTAAAGTAATCCAGGCTGAAGGGCTGCAGGGGGTGATCCGTAGTCAAAGAGGCAAGCAGATCGCCGCCATTTACCGACTGCCAACCAGCCTGCAGGTGATCACGCAACTGACCAATCAGCACCGAGGGCGGCCGCTCGCTGTTGTCGCGGATGCTGCGCCCAACCCAGCTGATATAGAGTGTCTGGCGTGCCGAGAGCATGGCCTCGAGCAGAAGATAGCGGTCGTCTTCACGGCGTGAGCGGTCGCCGGGGCGATAATCCTTGCCCATCAGATCAAAGTCCAAGGGCTGCTGGGCGCGCGGGTAGTCGCCATCATTCATGCCCAGCAGACAGATACGCTTGAACGGAATGGCGCGCATCGGCATCAGCGTGCAGACGTTAACCGCGCCTGCCAGAAACCGCTGGCTCAATTGATCCTGGCCAATACCCTGCAGCCAGGCCTCGGTCACCACATTCAGCGGCAAAGCCTCGTACAGATCCACTGCATCACATAGCGCCAGCCAGTGTTCCAGACTTTCCTGCAGTTGCACCAACAGGTACTGATCACGCTCGCTGTCGGCCTGGAAGAAGTCATCCAGCAGGCCGCGCAGCCGCTCTCCCCACTGCAGCGGCGTGGCCGGTGTGCTCAGCGCCTGCTCATGCCGATCCAAGGCATCCAATAGCGAGCTGAGCGGGCCGAGCAGTGCCGCGTCCAGTCCGCCAATTTCATCGTAGGGTTCGATCTCGTCCCAGGCATCACCCTGGCCCACGGCGTAACCGAGCAACATCCGCCGCAGGCCAAAGCGCCAGGTGTTGGCCTCCAGACCGTCGGGCATGCCGAGCTGGCTGCGGCGCTGCTGATCCAGCCCCCAGCGCACCCCGGCGCCTTCAATCCAGCGTCGCAGAGTCGGCAGATCCTGTTCACTCAGCGCGAAACGACCACGCAGCGCCGGCACATCCAGCAGATCCAGTACTTCACTGACCGGCAGGCGGCTATCGGGCAAGCCAAGCAGGTGTTCCAATGCGATCAGCAGCGGCTCCTGACCACGCTGGCCCTGATCGGCCAAGGTAAAGGGAATATGCCGCGGATCAGTCAACGCGTACTGGCCGAAGACCGCCTGGATATGCGGGGCGTAGGTATTCACGTCCGGGACCATGACGATGATATCCCGCGGCCTGAGTTGCGAGTCACGGTCAAAGGCGTCCAGCAACTGGTCGTGCAGAATCTCGACTTCGCGCTGCGGGCTGTGGGCCAGGTGGAACTGGATTGAGCGATCATTCTGGCCATCCACGGCGGGCCAACGTTCGCGGGTTTCCGCCAGCGGGCTGAGCTCCAGCACATCCTGCTGCAGTTGCTGCAACAGCGAGCCGCCGCCGGGTTCCTCAAACAGATCGACCCTACCGCCATTGATTGCGGCAAAGCGTGCCTCGTAACTGGCGCGCTCGTCATGGCTGTCGAGCAGGTTGATATAGTCGCGACCCTGCTTGCCCCAGGCGGCCAGCAAGGGATGCGCATGCTGGTGCAAGGTGCTGTCATCCAGTTGCACCGGACTGTTGGGCCGTCGTTGCTGGCGCCGATACTGATGCCGCAGCAGGTCCTGGTCGGCAACGATATCGCCCCAGTGGTACTGGCAGGGATTCAGCACGCAGAGCAGTACCTGACTGAAGCGACCGATGGCGGCCAGGGCTTCCAGTGTCTGGGCCGGTAGCGAGGAAATGCCGAACACGATAACCCGGCGCGGCAACCCCTGCGGACGCGTCTCAACGGCCAGCAATTGATCGACAAAGCGTGGGTGAATACCGGCGCGGCTGTCACTCAAGCGCTCATTACCCACATCGGCAATCACTGCGCGCCAGAGTGCTGGCTGCCACACCTCCTCCACCCCCAGATCGCGATAGCCATCGCGCGCCAGACCAACCCGATCGCGGCCCTGGGCCCAGTCATTCAACCAGTCAGCGCGGTAGACCTGGTATTGGTCGAACAGGTCGGCCAGGCGTTCAGCCAGTTGGTAGCGCTTGCGGCTGTCGGCATCATCGGCAAGGAAGCGGCGCAAGGGCGCAAACTCGGTCTGGTCCAGCAGCCCCGGCAACAGGCGCATCAGCCGCCAGGTCAGGGGTTGCTTGTCCAGCGGCGACTGCTCGGGCACCGCCTCACGACCGAGCACGGCGCGGTAGGTTTGCCAAAGAAAGCGCGCGGGCAATTGCACATCCAGTGCCGCGGCAATACCACAACCGCCACCCTCACCGCTTGGGTCTGCAGCCAGCGCCATCTTCAACCACTGGGCGATGCCGTTGCTCTGCACCAGCACCACTTCGTTCTCCAGCGGATGCAGCGGATGTTGCCGGGTCCAGCCGACCACCAGCTCACGCAGCGCCTCCAGGCGATTGCCATGAATGATCATCAAGCCGGGTTCCAACGGGCGGGGGTCCTGCATCAAGGCTCCGGGGTAAAGATCCAATGGCAATGCGTGCAGGTTAGGCAAATGCGCCGCTGGCGTCCATGCCCAGTTGCCTAACCTTGTTTAAACCTGGCTACCCAGATAGCGCCTTTCCCAAGGTGTTATCTCAGCCAGGAAGGACTCGAGCTCCAGGGTCTTGGTGGCGATATAGCCTTCAATAAACTCCGCTGGAAACAGCTCAGTGGCCAGGCTACTGTTGCGCAGCCGATCAATGGCCGCTGGCAGGCTGCTGGGCAGGCGCCGTTCTGCTGGTGGCTGAAACTCGCCCTGCATCGCCGCAGCCGGATCGATCTCATTGGCCAGACCATGAAAACCCGCCGCCAAGCCGGCGGCAATGGCCAGATAGGGATTGGCATCAGCACCCGGCAAACGGTTTTCTATGCGCCGGTTGGACGCATCACTGGCCGGCACCCGTAAGCCCGCACTGCGATTGTCCACAGACCAGCACAGGCTGTTGGGCGAGGCATAGGTACTGTTGAAGCGCTGATAGGAGTTGATATTGGGCGCCATCAGCAGGGTCAAATCCGCCAGGCAATGCTGCATGCCACCAATAAAGTGGTAAAAGCTGAAAGTCGGCTGCTCATTGCTCGGGTCGGTAAAGATATTCCGGCCGTGGCGTTTTTCAATCACGCTCTGGTGCACATGCATGGAGCTACCAGGCACCTGACCGAGCGGCTTGGCCATGCACACGGCAATCAGGCCATGCTTGAGTGCGACCTCATGCAGCAGATGCTTGAACAGAAAGGTTTGATCGGCAATCAGCAGCGGATCACCATGTACGAAGTTGATCTCGAACTGGCTGACACCCATCTCGTGCATGAAGGTATCGGCGGGGATACCCAGCGCTTCCATGGCCGAGCGCACCTCGGCAAAAAAACCGCGCAAGCCATTATTTGAACCGACACTGAAAGCCGCCTGGCCCAGCTCGCGGCGCCCATCCAGGCCAATGGGTGGCTGGAACGGCTGAGCGCCGTCCGCGTGCGGTTCAAAAATAAAAAACTCCAGTTCAGTTGCCACCACAGGCTGCCAGTTGCGCTCGCTATAGCGCTCCAACACGCTTTGCAGCAGGGCGCGACTGGACAGGTTCGATAAACTGCCATCCAGTTCGACTGCATCGCACACTGCCAGCGCCCGGGGTGTCTCGGCCCAAGGCAATACATGGACCTGCTCAGGTACGGCTCGCAGGATCAGGTCACCGTCTTCACTGCCGTAAAAGCGTGGGGCCGGGTACCCGCCCATGACGGCCTGCAGCATGACCCCGCGCGCCATTTGCAAACGCCGCTCAGCCAGAAAGCCGGACACGGTCATCACCTTGCCGCGCGGAATACCGTTCAGATCCGGCGTGACGCACTCAATCTCGGTAAGCCCGGCCAAACGCATGGATAGAGGAATGGCAGAGAGTGGCGACGGCATGGGCTATGACCTTGATGACTGAGGCACGGGACGGGATTACCCGACATCATACCGTGGCGCCCAGGGTACGTCATCGCCAGGTATTCGTGACAAGGAGAGCTGGCGCACCCCGGGGGGATGCGCTAAAGTGTAAATGAATGAACGTTCATTCTGCTGCATCCGATAACAATAAAGGAGCTTGTATGCGACTCTCCCATGGTTTGCTCAAGGGTATTATGCTCAGCCTGACCACCCTGTTACTGAGCGCCTGCCTAAGCAGTGGCGGGGGCGGCTCTGCAACACCGGGCCCGGAAGAACCTGCACCGCCCGGCATTCAACCCCTTGTCTATCTCGGCGCAGCAGCCATTGGCGTCAGTGACCTTGACGCCTCGGTAGCGCTGTACACCGACGGCCTGGGCATGCGCGAGATCAGCCGCACAACCCGTGACAACCGCATTGAAGTCACGCTGGAGTCCGCTGATAAACGGGGTTCCTACGTTACCCTGATGAGCTTCACAGACAACATTGGCCGGATCTACAACCAGAATCCGGGCAAGCTGGTGTTCTACGCCAAGGATGCTGCCGCATTTGCCCAGGCCTTTACCAATGCAGGCGGGACCGTGACTGTGCCTCCGCAACCGCAACCGGCCTTCGGCAACGTGGTGGTCGGCTTTGGTCGCGATCTGGACAACAACCTGATCGAGATGGTCGGCGACAGTGCTGCGACAGCCTCCTACTTTGGCGCCATGGGGATAGGTGTCAGCGACCTTGAAGCCGCTCGCGACTTTTATGTTGAAGTCATCGGCTTTGAAGAGAGCCAGTTTCTGCAAATTCCCGGGCAATACGACGAGTACATTCTCACCTCACCGGTGCCTGGCAGCTCCGCCCTGGTCTTGATGAACTGGACCAATGGCAGCCAAAGGAACTACCTCAACAACCCGGTCAAGCTGGAACTGCGTGTTGCCGATCCAACTGCGCTGGCAGAGGACATCGACGTCGCGGGTGAAACCGTGCTGCGCCAGCCGGCGCCCTCCGAAGAAGCCGATCTTCTCGGCCAGATTGTCGGTTATGCCGAAGATGCCGACGGCACCCTGCTGGAAATTCGTCAGGGTGTCCGCGCCTATCTGGGTGCAGCCGGTATCGGTGTCGAGGATCTGGCCGAAGCCGAATTCTTCTACACCTCGGGCCTGGGCATGCAGGTTGTGGAACGCCGCAGCCGTGACGACCGCAACGAGGTGGTATTGGAGTCGGCCGATGCGCGCGGCTCCTTGCTGGTGCTGATGGAGTTCACCGATGTCCCTGCGCCCAATACGCGGCAGAACTACGGCAAGCTGGTGTTCTACGTGAATGATCCCGCCGCTTTCGCCCAGGGCATTGTTACTGGTGGTGGCATTGTCACCGTCGCTCCGGTCGTACAACCACCCTTTAATCTGGTGATCGGTTTCGGCCGCGACCCTGACAATAATCTGATCGAATTTGTTGGCATCCCCGGCACGGCCGATTCCTACCTGAGTGCCTTTGGCATTGGTGTCAGCAACCTTGAAGCGTCAAAAGACTTTTATGTCGATCAACTGGGCTTCAAGGTAGACCAGTATTTATCGATTCCCGGACTCTACAACGAGTACATTCTGACCGGTCAGGGTGGTTCGGCACTGGTCTTGATGCGCTGGCTGGACGGCTATGGTTATAACTACAGCGACAAGCCGGTCAAACTGGAAATGCGCAGCATGTCGCCTGAAGGCTTTGCCGAGGCGCTCGAGGCTGGTGGTGGCGAGATAACCCAGGCCCCCGCGCCTTCGACCGAGGCTGACCGGGAGGGTGATACCCTCGGCTACGGCACCGATCTGGACGGCACGGTGCTGGAAATCCTGCGCGCCCCATGGACCCTTTGAGGGCTGAACAGCAGGCGTAAAAAAAGCCAACCTCATGGGGTTGGCTTTTTTATTTCAGCACTCAGAAGCTCAGTGCGCGGTCGCCCTGCTCGTCCTTGATCCGGGTCGGCAGACCCATCTGGTTGAGCAGATTGATAAAGGGCTTGGGTGGCAGCTCCTCGACATTGACCATCTTCTGCGCATCCCACTCACCGGTAGCCACCAGAATGGCGGCAGCCACCGGCGGCACCCCGGCGGTATAGGAAATACCCTGGCTGCCGACTTCGGCATAGGCCTCGGCATGGTCTGCGACGTTATAGATGAACACTTCCTTGTTCTGTCCATCCTTGGTGCCCTTGACCAGATCACCGATGCAGGTCTTGCCACTGTAGTCCGGAGCCAGGGATGAAGGATCAGGCAATACCGCCTTGACCACCTTGAGCGGCACAACCTCGAGGCCTTCCGCCGTAGTAACTGGCTGTTCAGACAAGAGCCCAAGATTGTTCAGCACGGTAAAGACATTGATGTAGTGCTCACCAAAGCCCATCCAGAAGCGCACATTCGGCACCTTGAGGATTTGCGACAGCGAATGCACTTCATCGTGACCGGTCATGTAGCTGGTATGCGTACCGACCACCGGCAGATCATCCGTACGCTTGACTTCAAACATGCGGTTACTGACCCACTGACTGTTCTGCCAGGACCAGACGGTGCCGGTGAACTCGCGGAAATTGATTTCCGGATCAAAGTTGGTGGCAAAGTAACGGCCATGGCTGCCGGCGTTGATATCAATGATGTCGATATCGGTGACGGTGTCGAAATAGTCATTAACTGCCAGGGCCGCATAGGCGTTGACCACACCCGGATCAAAGCCAATACCCAGAATGGCAGTCACACCATTAGCCTGACACTGCTCACGACGTTTCCACTCATAGTTGGCATACCAGGGCGGTGTTTCACAAATCTTCGCCGGGTCTTCATGGATGGCCGTGTCGAGGTAGGCCGCACCGGTTTCGATGCAGGCCTGCAGTACCGACATATTGACGAAAGCCGAACCAACATTGATGACGATTTGCGATTCTGTCCGGGTGATCAGCGACTTGGTTGCCTCTATATCCAGAGCATCCAGCGCATGCGCCTGCAGATCACCGGCAACCTTCAGGCTGCCCTTTTCACGCACGCTGTCGACCAGCGCCTGGCACTTGTCCAGGGTACGTGACGCAATATGAATATTCCCCAGAATGTCGTTGTGTTGCGCGCACTTGTGCGCAACAACCTGGGCAACACCACCGGCACCAATAATCAGAACGTTTTTCTTCATGTCTCTTCCTCGAAACGCCTCCTTGGAAAAGGCTTGGTTGGTGGCCTCAGGAGAGGCCGTTTACAAAATCGTCAAAACCGAATTCGCGCTTCACGTCCAGACTACCATCCAATTGTTTGACCACAATGGACGGCATTTTCACGCCATTGAACCAGTTTTTCTTGACCATGGTGTAACCCGCGGCGTCGATAAATGACAGTCGATCACCTATTTGTACCGGCTGGTCGAACTGGAACTCGCCAAAGATATCGCCGGCCAGACAGGATTTGCCGCACACCATGTATTGATGCGGCCCGTCACAGGGCTCCATCTTGGCAGGCTGCCGGTAGATCAACAGATCGAGCATATGCGCCTCGATCGAGCTATCGACAATTGCCAGTTGTTTGCCATTGAACAGGGTATCCAGCACCGTGACTTCCAGCGATGTACTCATGGTAATCGCCGCCTCACCCGGTTCCAGATAGACCTGCACGCCAAAGCGCTCGGAGAAGACCCGAAGCCGTGCGCAGAAAGCGTCAAGAGGATAACCCTCACCGGTAAAGTGAATGCCGCCACCGAGGCTGACCCACTCAACCTGTTCCAGCAAGCTACCAAAGCGCTCCTCGATCTGACTCAGCATCTGATCGAACAGGGCAAAATCGCTGTTCTCGCAGTTGTTGTGAATCATGAAGCCGGACACCTGATCAATCACCTCGGCCACCCGCTCGGCATCCCACTCGCCCAGACGACTGAACGGCCGTGACGGATCAGCAATCAGAAACTCGGAGCTGCTGACGCCCGGATTCAGACGCAAGCCACGCACATGATCGGCTGAGACATCGGCAAAGCGTTTTAGCTGACTGATCGAGTTGAAAATGATCTTGTCGGAATGAGCCAGCACTTCGTCGATCTCGTCATCGGCATAGGCCACGCTGTAGGCATGGGTTTCACCGGCAAACTTGAGACGACCGAGCTTGACTTCATACAGTGAAGAGGAGGTGGTGCCGTCCATGTACTCCTGCATCAGGTCAAAGACCGACCAGGTGGCAAAGCACTTGAGTGCAAGCAAGGCCTTGGCGCCGGACTGCTCGCGGACATAGGCAATCTTCTCCAGATTGCGCAGCAACTTGCTCTTGTCGATCAGGTAGTAAGGCGTCTTGATCACAGTGGTCATACCCCCTAGGTCATTACCGGCAAGCGGAATCAGTCCGGCGACAGCAAAGCGCGCGATTATAATTTAAAGGGACCGGCGCTTCGAGGAAAAATGCAT
This sequence comes from Halopseudomonas sp. 4NH20-0008, assembly GCF_057548395.1. Classification (NCBI taxonomy): domain Bacteria; kingdom Pseudomonadati; phylum Pseudomonadota; class Gammaproteobacteria; order Pseudomonadales; family Pseudomonadaceae; genus Halopseudomonas; species Halopseudomonas sp. 4NH20-0008. Next base: position 8,451 of record NZ_BAAJMD010000015.1, on the reverse strand, counting down.
CGCCCGCCTGCCGTTACTTGCCGGGGCAGATTACCCACGCTGTATGGCGCTTTGATGACCTGCACGGGATTTTCAAAGCTCCGTCATGCGCAAAGTGCATCATTTATTGAAAAAAAATGCATTGGATATATCAGCAAATCGTCTTCTATAGTGAATTCAGAGCACCTGAGTGCCTGCTACCCGTCCACTACCGGAGACATCCATGCGACTTCACACCCTGATCGGCCTGCTTGCTGCCAGCATCAGCTTCAGCAGCCTGGCCGCACCCAAGGCCGCCGAGCCTGCCACAGTCGAGGCCAACCAGGCAGTACTGGGCAGCCTGCCCTTTCACAATACCAAGGCCTTTGAGGATGCCCAGCGCGGCTTTATCGCAGCGCTGCCCGATGGCCAGGTCACCGATAGCGACGGCCACATGGCCTGGAATATGGCCGCCTATGCCTTTCTTGATGCGGAAACCGCACCGGATACGGTCAACCCCAGTCTATGGCGTCAGGCCCGCCTGAATGCTATCCATGGTTTATTCGAGGTCGTCGAAGGCATGTACCAGATTCGCGGTATGGATCTGGCCAACATGACCATCATCGAAGGTCAGACCGGTTTGATCATTATCGACCCGTTGCTGACGCCGGCTACCGCCCGCGCTGGTCTTGAGCTGTTCTACCAGAATCGCCCGCACAAGCCTGTGGTCGCCGTGCTGTACACCCATAACCATGCAGACCACTTCGGCGGCGTCAAAGGGGTAATCGATGAAGCCGATGTGCGCAGTGGCAAGGTCAAGGTCTATGCGCCCTATGGCTTCATGCAACATGCCGTATCGGAGAACGTCATCGCCGGCAATGCCATGACTCGCCGCGCTACCTATCAGTTTGGCGCCCTGCTGCCGCCTGGCGAACGCGGCCATGTGGATACCGGACTGGGCAAAGCCCTGGCCAACGGCCCACTGTCGCTGATCGCGCCAACCGATACCGTACCTGATAACGCCAGCCTGACCATTGACGGTATCGAGATCGAATTCCAGATGGCACACGGCACCGAGGCCGAGTCGGAAATGATGATGTACTTTCCGCAGTTCAAAGTACTCAATACCGCGGAAATCACCAGCCAGCACTTGCACAATATCTATACCATTCGTGGCGCTGCAGTTCGCGACGCCAGCGCCTGGTCGCATTATATAGACCGGGTACTTGAGCGCTTTGGTGATCAGGCCGAGATTCTGGTTGCCCAGCACCACTGGCCGATCTGGACCCGCGACGAAGCCAAGCACTTTCTTGCGGTGCAACGTGATCTGTACAAGTTCATCCATGATCAATCAGTGCGCATGATGAACAAGGGCATGTTGCCCGGCGATATTGCCGAACAGATCAAACTGCCCGCCAGTCTTGACCAGGAATGGTATGCCCGTGGTTACTACGGGACGCTGCGCCACAACGCCCGGGCGATTTATCAGCGCTATATGGGCTGGTATGACGCCAATCCGGCCAACCTGAATCCACTCCCACCACAACAGAATGCCAGCCGCATGCTCGAGTACATGGGCGGTATGGACAAGGTTATTGCGCAAGCCCGCGAGGACTTTGCGCAAGGCGATTATCGCTGGGTAGCCTGGGTCATGAGTCAGGCTGTATTTGCCGATCCGGATAACAGCGAAGCCAAGGGCCTGGCAGCCGACGCATTGGAGCAGCTTGGCTACCAGGCCGAAGCTGGCACATGGCGGGGTGCCTACCTGATGGGTGCACAGGAATTGCGTAATGGCACCACCGCATCACACCGCACCTCAGGGCTATCACCGGATGTTCTCCAGGCTCTGGAAACCGGTATGTTCTTTGACCTGATGGCAGTGCGTTTAAATGCACAGCAAGCTGAGGGCAAACATCTGGTTATCAACTGGCGCTTGACCGATACCGACGAGCAATATCGTCTTAATCTTCAGAACGCTACGCTGACTTACCGTGAAAACACGCAGGCAGACGACGCCCATGCCAGCGTCAGCATGACACGGGAAACCCTGGACACCATCCTGTTGCGCCAAAGCAGCTTCCCCGCTGAGGTAGCCGCTGGACGGATAACCATTGAGGGAGAGCCCATGGCCTTTTTCGGCCTGCTGCAAATGATCGAAGAACCACCCAGCAGCTTCCCGATTGTCGAACCTGTGCGCTGAATCCCGAGCACAAAAAAGGCCTGCAATTGCAGGCCTTTTTTAACTCAGTCCGATCAGAAGTTGTAACGCAAACCAGCTGACAGTAAATCGATGTCGAACTCATCAGCAACGTCGTTATAACGCTCGTATTCGGCAACTATAGAAAAAGTCTCGGTCAGTGCGAAACCAGCACCCAGGCCATAGGATACGGCCCATTCTTTGTCGCTACCGCTCAAGGAGCCCTCTCCGCTGATAGAAAAGCGGGAATCGGTTTTCAATTGATGATATCCGACCTTGCCAAACAGGCTGAACGCATCCAGCGGCAGCGAGCCCACAAGGTTCATGCCAAAGCCCGCAGTCTCCGATGACAACCGAAGCGTATCAAAATCATCAGCCACCTTGAAACTAAACTCGCCAAGATCAATATATTGAAGCTCAACACCAATATGGCGACTCAGTTGAATGCCTGCACCAATCTTCCACGCTGTGTCTTTTGTATCCGTTGATGTCCTGAAACCAGGCGGGACCGGGCCAAATGAGACATCCGCGTCGGACTGGCCGACACTCGCAAACAGGTAACCGTTGGGCTGGTCGGCGTAGGCAGCAGTTGACAGGGTAGCAAGGCTCGCAAGGGCAGCGGCCAACAATGACTTCTTGAACATTATTGATTCTCCATAAATCGTATTTTGACAGGCTTCATGCCTGCGTTAATTCCGGGAAACGCGTCCCGTAGAAAGACTAATATTAAAAGGCAATCATGTCATCCGGAGTAATCACTCAACCTAATGCAGCCAAAACGCTTTCATCAAGCCTTGGAATAGAGCTTCTTGCCATAACAATCTGATAAGACTGGAATAAATAGCAGAAACCCGAAGCAGGTAGGCTTGTAAAAACGTAGATATGAATTTGTAACCTGCGCTTATCGATTAGCTTTAAGTAGATATCGGCATCAAACTAGATCAAGGAAATAACACGCGACATAAGCTGGCTTGGTCGCCTGTGCGGGTGCGGGTGCCTTATGCCTGCTGTAACAACGCATGCATGCGCCCTACAAAAAACTCCCGCTCTTTTTTCAGGTTGAACAGCTTTGGCGCAAACAACCAGCTTTGGGTAATGCCCATCAGCAAGGTATAGAGCATCAACCCCAGTTGTTCGGGAGACTGTGTTGCAGGAATAAGGCCTTTGTCACGGGCTGTGGTCAGCAGTTGACCAAGTGTATCAATGATGCGTCTGGTCAGTTTTCGCTCACGCTTGAGGGTTGGTGCCAGTGCCTCTGTCAGTTCGGTTTTGTTCAACAAAATCTCGAATGATTGGCGAAACCAGCTGTCCTCGACCAGAAGGTCAAGCCAGCGTTTGACGAAGGTATCGATGGCCTGCAACGGCTGACTCTGTTGTGCCGCGGCTTCATTGATCAAGCTTTCCAATGGCTGCTGGGAATAGGAGAGGACGGCCTGGTAAAGATCATCTTTGTTCTTGAAGTGCCAGTAGATGGGTCCGCGGCTGTAGCCAGCCTCGGTAGCAATCATGGCCAGTGTGGTGTTGGAATATCCGTTGCGACTGAACAGTGTCAGCGCCGCTTCGATGATTTTCAGACGGGTTTTTTCCGCCTCTTCCTTGGTCCTGCGCATGGATGTCCCGGAAAAGAAGCAGCACGCCCAGTCATCCGGGCGCGCTGCATCAGCTGTTGATCAGAGAGCGTCGTCAGCCGCCATCTGCATGTAGGTTGTATCAAAACGCAGCTTGATATTAGTCGTATCTCCCAGGGTTGTGCCACCGGGGAAGCTGATGCCGACAAAATCGGCAGAAGCAGCACCGTCACTCAACAGGCCTTTCTCGAAGGAGAACTGACGTACGCTATCCATGGCCTCGACAGCCTCTTCACTGGAAATAAAGCTCACTGCATCCCCTGCCTCCCAGAACATCTTCATACCGGCGAGCTGCGCTTCGTATCCAGCCTGATCAGTACCTGAGGCTTCACCCAGAAAGGCTCTGGCTTCCTGGCCAGCCTCACTGTCAGTAGCCGTTTCTGCCATCAGCTCAAACCAGGCTCCCACAAGGGCCTTACCCAGATTAGGGTTGGCCGCCAGGGTTTCGGTATTGACGATTGTAAGGTCCTTGATATGGCCCGGGATCTGGCTGGAGTCGAATACTCGGTTGGCACCAGGGACCGCGGCAACATCATCCAGCAGGGGATTCCAGGTCACCACGTTGCTGACGCCGGGTGTATTGAAGGCTGCAACAATGTCCGCATCGCCGGTATTGACGACGGTAACATCACGCTCACTCAATCCAACGGTATCCAACGCACGGGCCAACAAGTAATGGGATACAGACAGTTCAACCAGATTGACCTGCTGCCCCTTCAGCGACATCAGATCGCTGCTACCCTTCATCACCAAACCATCATTGCCGTTGGAGTAATCGCCCACTATCAATGCCGTGGTATCTACCCCACCGGCGGAGGGAATCGACAGCGCATCCATACTGGTCGCGACCACACCGTCAAACTCGCCTGCGGTGTATTGATTGATGGATTCGATGTAATCGTTGATTTGCACAATCTCGACTTCGATTCCGTACTTGTCAGCCCACTTTTTCATGATCCCGGACTCATCAATGTACTTCCACGGAATCCAGCCGGCATAGATGCTCCAGGCAATCTTGAAACTGTCACGTTCCTGGGCAGAAACGCTAGGAACCATAATCGCAGAGGCGGCAATGGCCAGTACGGTGCCTTTGAGTACAGCGCTAAGACGACGGGTGAAGGTTAATGGCTTTTGCATGTTTCAACTCCTGATGGATTCGGCTAACGCCAGAAAGTGGGTAAAGCACAGCAAAAGACGCGCCAGCTTCTGCCAGCGCAGCCGTTTTAAAAGAATTTAAGGTACCGGTTCAATTCCCAGTCTGAGACATGGGTGTGATAGCTGGTCCATTCATCACGCTTGAATTGCACGTAACTGTTGAACATGGTTTCGCCAAAGACTTGCTTGGACAACGGATCGCTGGCGAAGGCCTCAATCGCCTCCCCTAGCGTCTGCGGCAGCATTTCAATGCCCATATCACGGACATCCTGATCGCTGTAGTTGTACATGTTTTCACGGTGCGGCTGACCCGGATCCATTGCCTCGCGAATGCCTTCGAGGCCTGCGGCCAGAATCATTGCCGCGCCCAGGTAGGGGTTACAGGCAATATCGGCGGCACGGCATTCCACCCGCCCGCCCTGGGAAGGAATACGCAACATATTGGTGCGGTTGTTATTACCGTAGCAGACAAACACCGGTGCCCAGGTTGAACCCGACATGGCGCCCTTGCGCACCAGACGCTTGTAACTGTTCACCGTTGGCGCGATTACCGCACTGATGGCTTTGGCATGCTTCATGATGCCAGCGATAAAGTGATAGGCCATCGCGGTAACGCCACAACCATGGATGTCCTCACCATGGACGGGATCAAACAGGTTCTTGCCCGTTTCACGATCGGCCAGCGACATGTTGTAGTGTGCGCCGCTGCCAGTACGGTTGGCCGATGGCTTGGGCATGAAGCTGGCGAAAGCACCGTGCTTGCGGGCTATTTCACCAGCCATCAAACGGAAGAACACCAGACGATCAGCCATGTTCAGGGCATTGGTATAGGTGAAGTCCGTCTCGAACTGGCCATTCGCATCTTCATGGTCAAAGGAATAGACGTCCCAGCCCATGGCATTCATGGCTTCCACCAGCTCACCAACAATGTGCATGTTGTCGCCCAGAGCCCTAGGGTCATAGCAGGGCTTGGCCAGTAAATCACGGCCACTGATTGGCTCAAAGCCGCCATCCGCCGCGTCCTTGAAAAGGAAGAATTCAGTCTCGATTCCCAGGTTGAAGGTAAAGCCCATGTCTGCAGCAGCCGCGACCTGGCGCTTGAGGATATTTCTCGAGCAGGCTTCAAAAGGCGCACCGTCCAGGTAGAGGTCACTGGCAAACCAGGCCAGATCCTTGTTCCAGGGACATACCGTCATGGTCGCAACATCGGGCATCGCGGCTACTTCATTGTCGGCAATGTCCTGCGGCACACCATCCAGCGCGGCGCCGGTAAACAGCTCTGACCCCTTGAGCATGCGGCCGATATGATCGATAGGTACAAACTTGCCCTTGATAATGCCGTGGATATCCACGTAACCCGCCAGCGCGTATTTGACACCACTATCCATCAGGGTCTGTTTGAGGCTACTGCTTGTTGTTTGCACCGTCATGACTGCTCTCCGAAAAAGTAAGCCCCTGGCTATGCCAGTCTTGGTACGAATCTTTCATTCAATATACATGCCAGCATGCATGTATATTGAATGAGCAACTTGATTCAAGCGCATACTGGCTTGTCCAATCCATGCCAATGAGAGTCAATAAATGCTGCAAAATCAGAGCGTTGAAAAACGATTTAAACTTGGAGACCTGCCACTTCAGTCAGGCAGCACCTTGCATGATGCCTGGCTAAGTTACCTGCAATACGGTGAGCTCAATAGCCGTGCCGATAACCTGATTGTCCTGCCGACGTACTATGGTGGAACACATCACGGTGTCACGCCCTTTATTGGTGCGCACGGCCCACTGAATCCTGCCCAATACTGCATTATCGTTCCCAACCTCATAGGTAATGGCTGCTCTATCTCGCCCAGTAATGCCAGTCATCACCAGGCCGCTGGCAACTTTCCCCGGGTGACGCTGTACGATAATGTCGTTGCGCAAAGGAAACTCATTGAGTGCGTGTTTAACGATGCGGATATCAGGCTGATCTTGGGCTGGTCGATGGGAGGCATGCAGGCGCTGCAATGGGGTTGCCAGTACCCTCACAAGGTCAAACGCATTATGAGTGTCTGCGCCACCGCTCGCTGCTGGCCACACAACCAGGTGTTTCTGGAGGGAGTAAAAGCAGCACTGACGTGTGACCCCACCTGGAATAAAGGATTTTATCGGCATCAACCCACAGCTGGCCTCAAGGCATTTGCCAGAGTTTATGCCGGCTGGGCCTATAGCCAGACATTTTTCCGCGACAGCCTTTATAAAAAGCTGGGCTTCAACTCAATTGAGGCATTGTTGCAGTTCTGGGAGGAAGACCACCTTGGCCAGGATGCCAATAATTTGCTCACAACTCTCGAAACATGGCAGTCTGCTGATATAAGCAACAACCCGGATTTCAAGGGCAACCTGCCAGCTGCACTAAATGCAATAACAGCCAGAACTCTGATCATGCCGGCAACTACCGATCTGTATTTCACCGAGCATGACGCAGCTTGGGAAGCAGGGCAGATACCGCATGCCGAGCTCCGACCACTGGTATCTGACTGGGGGCACTGTGCCGGCGCACCAGGGCGAAGCCTGCGTGATACAGCTCGTATTCTGGCGGCCTGTGCCGAGCTGCTTGCAGACTAGGTTTTAGCTTGCCCAGCCACTATAGACATAAGTCATCGGGCGAGGCCCGGGTAGGTATTCAGCTTTAAGCTCGCGAATCTTGAAGCCAGACTCCTGAATAAGAGCTGGTATATCCCTATTAAGATGGCAGCCACCAGCCAAGGGCTTCCAGAAGGGTGTCAATCTGTTCTGCCAGCCACGCACAGAGGCATCGGGTGACAAGCCATGCTCACAAAAAAGCAACTTTCCTCCAGGCTTCAACACTCGCTGCATTTCCATTAAAGCTGAGAATGGATCGGCAATAGTGCACAGGGTAAAAGTCATTACTATGCTATCGAACTTATCGGTTTCCGCATGGATGCCGTGGATATCAACTGCAATCATATCGACGGGAAACGCGCAGGTTTTTGCTCTGCGCAAGGCCATGGTTTGCATCTGCGCTGACGGGTCAACCCCTACAACAGACGTTACCTTTGCAGGATCATAAAACTGGAGATTCAAGCCTGTACCAATGCCAATTTCCAACACCTCGCCCTGAGCCTGCGGCACTACAAGCGAACGCGCTTTCATTACATCACCCATGCCACAGGCAATATCGATAAGCCGGGGTAAAACGTATTGCTCGTAAAGCTTCATCTGTACTCCACCCACATCGATGACTACATCTTTGATCAATAGCACGATTAGCTGGAAGCTGGAAGCTGGAAGCTGGAAGCTGGAAGCTGGAAGCTGGAAGCTGGAAGCTGGAAGCTGGAAGCTGGAAGAGGATTGGGTTGAGTGAGTGGGGCGTCAAGCACTTCGAGGGGCTGATTTTCCTGGCAGCTGAAGGCTGAAGGCTGAAGGCTGAAGGCTGAAGGCTGAAGGCTGACCGAGGGTGTTGTGGCTGGTGCGCTGGGTCAAGAGACTTGTGTCGCGCACCAGTCTTTTGAT